>NZ_JAOQJD010000002.1:0-174689 GCF_025566985.1 Aedoeadaptatus acetigenes | reverse complement strand
AACTTTCATCATTTCCGAACCAAACTGCTTTTCGTCTGTTCAAAAGACCGGTGATGAATGGCTTTTAGGAAAACAAAAAGGAGCCTAGTTTTCACTAGACTCCCCAATGGTTGACATAGAACCTTTTTGTTGTGCAAGAAAGTCACGATTCGATGGAACGCGTTGATTCGGGATAAAGACGAATATATTATAAATATATTATACAGAACAGAAAAAATGAGCGAAAAGTCGGAGAGTTTACCTATTTTTTTCACAGTTGGATGTTGTAATTTTCACAATCAGCGTTATAATGAATGGGTAAGTAGTAGAAGCCTTTGTTGTTTATTAGCTTTTATTTAGAAATTCATTTTAGGAGGTATTTATGACTACATTTCTCATCGGCCTCGTGATTTTGCTCGTCGGCGGGTTCGCCTATGGCCGCTTTACTGAGAAAGTGTTCCAACCGGACGACAGAGAAACGCCGGCCATTAAGAGCCAAGACGGCGTGGATTACGTCCCCATGGACAAAAAGAAAAACGCGTTAATCGAATTGCTGAACATTGCCGGTACGGGCCCGATTTTAGGCCCGATCCAAGGGATTTTATTTGGACCCATCGCATTTATTTTAATTCCCATCGGCTGCGTACTGGGCGGTGCCGTACACGATTACATGAGCGGGATGATTTCCCTGCGCTCCGACGGGGCGCAAATGCCGGCGTTGATTAAGCGCAATTTAGGCGGCAAGGTGTACTCCGTGTACAATGTGTTCGTCATTCTGCTGATGGTATTGGTCGGTGCCGTATTTATTTACACCCCCGGGGACTTAATCGTCGCCAATGTACTCCATCAAGAAGCCATTGCATCGAATCCTGTGGTATGGATCGTTTATGCCTGCATTTTCGCCTACTACATTATTGCGACGCTGTTTCCCATCGACAAGATTATCGGCCGCGTCTACCCGATTTTCGGCGGCATCTTATTGCTTTCCGCCATCGGTATTTTCTTCGGTCTCTTTATTAAGGGCTATCCCCTGGATAATCTGACCATGAACAACATCGCCGGTGTTCACCCCGACGGCATCCACCTTCTGCCCGTCTTCTTCGTTACCGTCGCCTGCGGTATCGTATCGGGCTTCCACTCCACCCAAGCGACTTTGATCGGCCGCTCCGTAAAGAGTGAAAAAGAAGGCCGCTTCGTCTTCTACGACATGATGATTTTGGAAGGCTTCATCGCCATGATCTGGGCCGCTGCCGCCATGGGTATTTACAACAAGGGCATCGACGCCGGTTTAATCGGTAAACCTGCCGTCATCGGCCTCGTGGCCAACGACATGCTGGGTACCGTCGGCGGTTTAATCGCCGTCATCGGCATCATCGTGCTTCCCATCACTTCCGGGGATACGGCGCTTCGCTCCGCCCGTTTGATGATCGCCGATCACTTGAATATTTCGCAAAAAGATATGAAGAATCGCCTGAGCCTTTCCTTGGCCATTTTCGCCGGCGTACTCGTTATCCTGATTTTCGCGAAATTAAGCCCCAATGGCTTCAATGTCTTATGGCAATACTTCGCATGGGCAAATCAAACCATCGCAGTCTTTGCCTTTGCCATGATCGCCATCTACCTAAAACGCCACGGCAGAGCTTACTTGGTCTCCCTGATTCCGGGTATGTTCTATGTCTACATCATTATGGCCTACATTTTCGGCGCCAAGATCGGCTTCCGCCTGCCCTACATGGCCGCAAATGTTATCGGCGTCGTCGCCGCATTGATTTACGGCTACATCGTTTCGAAGGAAGGCAGCAAGCAACAAGACTTGGCCAAAGCGTAAATTTTATTGAATTAAAAGGGTGCGGGTGAAACCGCGCTCTTTTTTTTGTGCAAATTTGTAAAAAAAAAATCGGCCGTCTCACACCTTTGGGCGATGTTTCGAGCGAGGGGACGTGGTAATTTATAGATAAGAAAAATTCCCTTGCACAAAAAGAAGGAGGCCGTATATGAAAAAGAAATTACTGTGGATCGCCTTAGCACTGATGATGGTCGTGGCCCTTGGCGCCTGCAACAAGAAATCCGATACGGACATGGCGAAGGAATCCGCCGAAGGCTTTATGACCGCCATCAGCGAATTGAAAGTCGAGGACGCGCAAAAGTACGTCTTGGAAAAGGACAAAGATGTCTTAAAAGACGACGAATTCATGAAAGAGATGGACAAGCCGGAAAACAAATTCTTCATTGACATTTTGAAGAGCGCCAAGTTCGAATTTAAGTCCGGCGAAATTAAAGACGGCGCCGAAGAAGGCAAATTGGTTTATGCCATTACGGCGAAGGACATGATGAGCATCATTTCCCAATCCATGGATGACATTCTAGCAGGCAAGTCGGAAGAAGAAATCATGGCCGGCATCGACGTATCGAAGATGGCGGAAAAGACGAAAGATGTGGAAATCGAAGTGAAGAAGGAAGGCGACGCCTGGAAAGTTGCCGATCCCGAAACGATCATGATGGAAATGGCCGGCATCGGCGATATGGCGGGCCTTATGGACGAAGGCTTGGGCGAAGATACGAGCGAAGCAAACATGGGCAACGAAAATATGAGCGAAGAAGAGTAATCAGCTCGCTTATATAAAAACCGAGGTTGGTGTACTGACCCCCCAAAAGTTGGACCGAGAAATCCAACCTTTGGGGGTCTTTTAATGACAGAATACAGTTATGAATTGAAGAGAAAATCGTCGAAAAATAAAAGAATATATGTTTTCGCGTTTTTATTCTGTGTATATATTAAATACAAAAACAAAGGAGGCTTTTATGTTCGACGACCTGTACGCCCACATCGATCAAAAAGATACATCGAGAAAACAAACCCTCCACGACCATCTGTACCACACGGCAGCGCAATGTGGCCGCATGGGAAAAGGGGTGGCCATGGAAAGCATGCTTTTTTACGTGGGCTTACTTCATGATTGCGGAAAAGCAAAATTAAATTTCCAGAAGAAAATCAGAACCAATTCAAAGGATCACGTGGACCACTCCACCTACGGCGGTCTTCTTACATTGTGTTTTTTAGATGAGGTGTATAGCGGTCTTGAAGGCGGAAATGTGGACGAAGCATTTGCGTCGATCATCAAAAAAATTAATGAGGACATCCATGTTCTTATCTTTCTTAACGACTACGCCCATCTTATGGCCTACGCCATTATGTCCCATCACGGACCTTACGATATGGTACGGAAAAATCGAGAGAATCGCTATGTTTATACCTCTTTTGAGCGGGCGGAAAGGGAGAAGCTGTCGCCGGAATTTGAAAAGGACCTGGACGCGTTTCAAGCGTATTGGAAGAGGGAAGGCATCGATCTGAAAAAGCTTTTTGCGGAAGGGTTTCACGAGTACATAAACATGGCGGAAAAGTTAAATGCTTTGGCCGAGCGTACGTCCGAC
Source organism: Aedoeadaptatus acetigenes (assembly GCF_025566985.1). NCBI lineage: Bacteria > Bacillati > Bacillota > Tissierellia > Tissierellales > Peptoniphilaceae > Aedoeadaptatus > Aedoeadaptatus acetigenes. Next base: position 171,278 of record NZ_JAOQJD010000002.1, on the reverse strand, counting down.
GACATCGACGAAGCCATGAGTTTTTATCAGGGAATGTTGGCGCGCCTGGTGGTGAGCATGTTAAAATCCGCCGATATAAAAGACACGATCAATTCCTACGATACCGTCATCGAAGAGGAGGACGAGGCGACCCTTCGAGCACTAGTAGAGGATTTCGAGGCGCGCATCCTTGCCGTCTACGCCGCCTATGGTCCGCCGAAAGATGGTATCGCGCGCGGTCGGGCGAGAATTGCCGATGCCGTACTGGCCCGCTCCAAAGCCGACGACTGTGGGATCTATACTTTGGATCTGCCTACCGGGGCGGGAAAGACCCTGCTCTCTCTGCGCTACGGCGTGAACCAAATGAAGTATCGAGAAAAGCGGCGTTTCTTCTACATCACCTCTTATCTTTCCGTCTTGGAACAAAATGCCGAAACCATGAAAAAGACCTTGGGCCACAAGGATCAGGTTTTGGAACATCACTCCAATGTGGTGGAAGATGAGGAAGGTGAAACGTCTCGCGGTGCGGAAGATGAAAAACAGGATTCCGTGGCGGCAGTGCAGCGCCAATTTTTACTGGGCGATTGGACATCGCCTGTGGTGCTTACCACCATGGTGCAATTTTTCAACACCCTGTTTAAAGGAAAGTCCGCCAATCTCACCCGTTTTAAATCCTTTGTCAACGGTGTGGTGGTTTTAGATGAACTGCAATCTTTGCCCACGGACGTGCTCTACATGATGAATCTGGCCTTGAATTTTATGAAGACGGTTATGAATACCACCGTGGTATTGTCCACGGCGACTCAACCCGCCTATGGTTCTTTGAGCTTGAAGCATCGCTTGGATTACGGCGACAAGAATCAAAAAAACACCGCGTTGGTCGCGGTGGCCGAGGAAGACAAGAAAAGTTTCGAACGGGCGAAGGTGGCGCTCTTGGGAAAAATCGACGAGGAGCAATCCCTCGACGATGTGGCGGCATTCATCCTTTCGAAAGAAGAAAAATCGCGGCTGGTGATTCTAAATACGAAGGCGGCGGTGCGCGGCCTTTACGATCGCCTGGCGGGCGCCATAAACTCGAAGGATCTGTATTACCTCACCACGAATTTAACGGCGGCGGATCGCCTGGCGCGCATCGACGAAATCAAGGCGAGGCTTGTGTCGGACGATTCCATATGCGTCGTGAGCACGCAGCTCATCGAGGCGGGCGTGGACGCGGACTTCGCCATGGTGGTTCGCTCCCTCACCGGTATCGACTCCATCGTGCAGGCAAGGGGTCGCTGCAATCGAGAGGGCAAACGCAAAGAGGCCTACACCTATGTGGTGAATATGGATCGGCGGGAAGAAAACATCGCGCCGCTGAAGGGCATGGGCGAAAGGAAGCTCGCCGGTGGCTTGATTTTAAGAAATGAAGAAGGGGAAATCGCCATCGAGGAATTCATTTCTCCCTATTTCGAAAAACTCTACGCCAATTTAAAAAAAGACGCCCTATCTCCCGTTTTTGATTTGCTTTCGAAGAATCCGACGAAGAAAGACATTTTGCTGAAATCCTCCCCCGGTGCGGCTTCGTTGGACGGCGGCATTCTTATGGAAGACGGCAGGGTCGTCAATTTCTTTCAGTCTTTTAAAGAGGCCTATGAAGCATTTAAACTTATCGACGACGCGCAAGATGTGGCCGTGGTTTTATGTAATGAAACGGAGGAGGCCGTCAATCGGCTGCGGGACATGGAGCTTGGCTCCGCACGCTTCGATCCGAAGGCGTTAAAAGAAGCGCGGCAATTGATTCGCGGCCTCTCGCGCTACACCGTGCCTTTGCCGAAAAAAGCGACGAATGTTTGTGAGTCGATTTTAGACGGCATGGTGCAGGTCCTCCCCAAGGAATTTTACGACAAGGACTTCGGTTTAAATTTGGATTATGAGGGGGGAATTATGATGTAAATAAAAAAGGCCTAAAAATAGGCCTAATTCATATTGACTCATTTCAATCCGCAGCCGAAGCTGATTATTACAGTATAACAGAAAAAATTTATACTGCAACTTGCTTTTTCAAGAGAGCAGAATTATAATTCATATAGACTCGAATATGAAAGGAGGTGAATCCATGAATCAATCAAAGTTTTTCTATGCAAAAGTGTACGGCGATCGGGCGTTGATCACGTCCCCTGAGAGTAAATCCGGGGGAGAGAAAATGAGCGCCATGGTGCCTACTCGGGAAATGCTTCGCGGCATCGTCGACGCCAACTACTTTAAGCCCGTCTTAAAAAATGTAGTGGACGAAGTCCGTATCATGCACAAGATCGAGTCGTACACCCAGGGCACGCGGCTCTTACTAAAAAACTACGCCAGTGATTTGAGTGCGTACACCTATCTTTACAATGTATGCTATTACGTTAAATTCCACTTCGAGTGGAATGACGCACGCGACGATTTAAAAGGCGATCGCAACTTCAACAAACACGAAGCCATTACGGCCCGCTCCCTGAAGCGAGGCGGCAGACGACCGATCTTTCTCGGAACCAGCGAGTGCGCCGGCTACATTGAGGAGCTAACGCAAGAGCAATACGAAAACGATCCGGGCTACTACGACGACAAAACCCTGGGCTTCGGGCTCATGTTCAACGAATTTATCTACCCTACGGAGCCGGGAGGCATGCTCCAAGCCGTATACGCGCCCATCAATATGAAAAATGGCCGCATTGACTACACGGCACTGGAAGGCAAGGGCATTCTGCGAGACGTCCGCAATTACGACTTTAAATTGCCGGCGCAGACCAAGACCGTGGACGAAGAATTGGAAGACTATTAAAGGAGGTGAGACATGAGTTTATTGACAGCCTTACTGGATTCCTACGATTATGCCTTAGAAAACGACATGGTGGGAAAGCCCGATCACTTCGGTAATATTCTATTGCCAATGTACTACAATTCCATGAAATCCAACGGCAAGAATATTATTGAGCTCCTCTTGAGCAAAGAGAGTGTCCTTTTGGAGGCGCGCGTCCTTCCCGAAGGAGAAACCATTCAGTTTCCCGTTACGGAAGATTCCGTCGCCAGAAGCAGCGGCGTGGCGCCCCATCCATTGGTGGATTCCGCTTCCTACGTGATTCAAGACGGCGAAAAACGAAGCGCTGCCTATATGGAACAAATGGAGAATTGGCTGGCCTATGATGCAAACGATTACGTGCAAATCATTCGAGATTTTTTGAAGAAACCGGGCATGCTCGATGCCGTAAAAGAGAAAATAAAGAATTCCGAAAAAGACGGAGAGGAAAAATCAAAAAAGAGCGCAGCGTCCATCGACTTTGAGAAAGTGTTCTTCACTTTCACCATCGAAAATTACGAGGGCATGAAAAATGTCTCTGTAAGTGAAAATGCAGCACTGCAAGGACGCTACAAAGCCTATGTGGAATACCTGAATGCCAATGATCCGGAAAAGGAAAAGATCATTTGCAATTTAAGCGGCAAAGAGGATTACCTTTGTATCAAGCATCAACCGCTAATGGGGACGGCACGCCTGGTGTCGCAAATTACCGCCAATGACGAGAATTACCGCGGCCGTTTTACGACGGCGGATCAGAGCATAAAAATAGGCATGGAGACGAGTCAAAAGATTCATCTCATGGCCAAGTACTTACTTTCGGGCCAAGGGACGCGGCGTTGGCTCGGCGAGCAGGCCAATATGGTGAGCTGGTTTTCCGACGACCTTTCCAATGCCGCGGAATTTAATCCGACGAAATCCGCGGAAGTGGCCTCTTCCGTTAAAAGCCGCCTGCTGGCCATGAAGCAAGAAAAGTCGGATGGATCCATGATCGCCGATGCAATGACAGAAGATATCGTCAAGTCCTTTACCAGCGGCAAGCGTATGTTTTCTGATGTCGCCACCTATTACATCGCCATTTTCGACAAGATCAGCAACGGACGAGTGGCCGCCAAGTATTTTCGGTCTTTGAGCGCTTCCCGTTTAAAAGAAAATCTGGTCGCTTGGCAAGAGAAATACCACTGGTGGGGATTCAGCAATGAAAATCGGGACAAAGAGTTTACGCCAAGCCCGAGGCGCATGGTTTTGGCCGCCTACGGCGTGGAGCGGGACGGGATGTTAGAAATATCAAAAAATGATTTTCTGAAAAATCAGTACCAAAGCATCGTAACCGCCCTTGTGGAAGGGCGTGCCGTGCCCCGAAATTTCGAAAAAGCCTTGGCGGTGAACATTCGCCATCGACAAAACTACGACAAGACGTGGATGGAAGTGATGTTTTGCGCCTTGGCCGTATTAAAAGATAAGGGAGGGATTAAAGACGCTATGCTAAACCGAGAAAACACCGATCGATCGTACTTATTCGGTCGCCTGTTGGCTTCATTCGAGTATCTGGAGAAGAGCACTTTCAGTAAAGGGGACGAGCGAAGCACCAACGCCGAAAAAATGTGGACCAGCTACACCAATCATCCGGCGACCATGATGTTGCGCTTAAGAAATTTAATGATACCCTATGAGCGGAAGTTGGAAAGAAGCGACGAAGCACTAAAGCGAATGGCGTATTTTAACGCGATGCGCGAGATTCGAGAAGCCACCAATATGCTCCATGAAAGCTACGATATGGATTCAGTGGAAGTCAATCGGCCCTTGGACTACGGATTCATTTTCGGTTACGAGGCCCAAAGACAAGCTTTTTATTCCGGAAAAAACAAAGAAGTAAAAGAAACCGAGGAGGTAGATCATGATTAACCATAAAGTCGACTTTATCTTTACCATCGAAGTGGAAGGAGCCAATCCCAACGGCGACCCCTTGACGGGAAACATGCCTCGCATCGACGGCAGGGGCTACGGAGAAATCAGCGATGTGTGCTTGAAGCGGAAAATCAGAAACCGCATGCAGGACATGGACCATGCCATCTTCGTGAAAGCGGCGGAACGGTGTGACGACGGGTTCACATCATTACAAAAGCGCTTTGAGGCCAGCTTCAAGAAAGACGTTCCCGACGAAAAGGTCGCCGAGCAGGCCAACGAAAAATGGATGGACATTCGCGCCTTTGGCCAAGTATTCACCTATCAAAAGCGCGCCTTGGGCATTCGCGGCCCCGTCAGCATCTCCATCGGAAAATCCGTGGATCCCATCGAAACGACCACCATGCAGATCACCAAGAGCGTCAGCGGCATGGACCCGGGCCCGGGAAAAACCCGAAGCGCCGACACTATGGGAAGCAAGCACTATGTGGATTGGGGCGTGTACGTGGTCAACGGCAGCGTGAATTGCTATTTGGCCGACAAGACCGGATTCGACGAAGAAGACTTGAACGTCCTAAAAAAATGCATTCGAACCCTCTTCGTCAACGACGTTTCCGCGGCCCGGCCGGACGGCTCCATGGAAGTAAAAGACATTTACTGGTTCAATCATTCGTCGAAAGTCGGCGATGTATCCAGCGGAAAGATCAAAGATCTGCTTCTGCACGACGAATTGAGTACAGGCACGTTGAAGCCCTGCTACGAAGATTACAACTTCCGATTGGACGAAGAAAAATTAAAAGCATTCGAAGAAGAAGGAATAAGCGTCGAACATTTCACGGGGCTCTAAAATGTATCGAGAAGACGACTTTCTCATGTTGAGCGGCATTCAGCACTTTTTATTCTGCAAGCGTCAGTGGGCTTTGATCCACGTGGAGCAGGTGTGGAGCGAAAACAGCTACACGGCGGAAGGGCAGCTGATTCACGAGAAAGTTGATCAACCTTTCATCAAAGAAAAACGAAAGGACCTGATCATCTCCCGCGCCATGGACGTCAGCTCCAAAACACTGGGACTTTCCGGTCGCCTCGATGCCATCGAATTTCGCCGGGGAGAAGTAGGCATTGATTTAAAAGGGCGCGAAGGAAAATGGATGCCCACCATTGTGGAATACAAGCGGGGGAAAAAGAAAAAAGGCGACTATGACGAGGCCCAGCTCATGGCCCAGGCCATCTGCGTCGAAGAAATATGGGATGTAACCATGCCGTGCGGCTACATCTACTACCACGAAACGGATTCCCGAGAGAAAGTAGACTTTACTCCGGAACTGCGCCAGCTTGTCGTCGAAACGGCTCGCGCCATGCACGAGTATTATGATAAGCAGGAAATACCCAAAGCGGAATTCTTTAAAAACTGCACTCAATGCTCCCTGTATGACGCCTGTCGTCCGCGGCTCACCAAAAAAGCAAAAAACGTCCAACGTTATATTTACGAGGCGGAACTATGAAAAAACTCCTGAACGTCTTATACGTCACCAACCCGGACTACTACCTGCGCAAAGAAGGACTCAATGTGGTGGTGACCCTTGAGGGGAAACGCATGGGCCGTTTTCCCATTCATATCCTGCGGCAAATCGTCTGCTTCAATTACATGGGCGTTAGCCCGGACTTAATGAAACTATGCATGGAAGAGCATGTGCCCATCACCTTCTTTACCCCTTACGGCAAATACTGCGGCCGGGTCGTAGGCGCTTCCTATGGCAACATCTACACCCGAAAGAAACAGTACCGCCTGGCTGAATCCGAGGCCTCCCTCGACGTGGCGAGAAACATGATCTACGCCAAAGCCTACAATTCGCGAAAAGTATTGATCCGAGGCCGGCTGGATCACAAAGAAACCCTGGACTGCGAGCGGGTGCAAGAAGCCATCGACGCCATGAAGACGTGGATGGCGGAGACTAAAGCCTGTAAAGATAAAGACAGCCTGCGGGGCATGGAAGGGGTTATTGCCCGCCTCTACTTTTCCGTGCTGGACGAGCTCATCGTGAAACAGAGAGAAGATTTTTACTTCATCGAGCGGAGCAAGCGGCCGCCCATGGATCGGTTTAACGCCCTGCTCTCCTTTTTCTACGCTATCCTCGCCAACGAAACCGCGGCGGCTTTAGAAGGTGTCGGCATCGATGCCTACGCCGGGCTCTTCCACACCGATCGGCCGGGGCGGGCAAGCATGGCACTGGACATGATCGAAGAAATGCGCGCCTTCGTCGTGGATAAATTCTGCCTCTCTTTGGTGAATTTGAACCGCATCGACAAGCGCCACTTCGAAGTGAAAGAAAACGGCGCTTGCCTACTAAACGACAAAGGTCGAGAAATCGCCCTCAATCAGTGGAACAAACGCGCGCAGGAAGAAATCATCCATCCCTTTACAGAAGAAAAAATCAAGCTGGGCCTCTTGCCCCATGTGCAAGCACAGCTATTGAATGCCTACTTGCGCGAAGACATCGAGGCCTATCCGCCGTTTATGATGGGAGGATAAATGCAAATACTACTCACCTACGACGTGGAGACCGTGACGCCTCAAGGCCGAAAGCGCCTGAGGCAAGTGGCAAAAGTTTGCACGGATTACGGTCAAAGGGTGCAAAACTCCGTCTTCGAGCTCAATGTCGATCCCGCAACTCTGGTGACCATTAAATCCAAATTACATGGTATAATCGATCCAAAGAAAGATTCCATACGAATCTACAATCTGGGAAAAAATTGGGAGCGCCGAATCGAGACCATGGGACTGGACGAGAGCTACAACCCGGAATCGGATTTACTGATGCTTTGAGAGGTCGGGCTGAACAGAAAAGCGCCGAGACCGTCTCACAAAAAAGCACACAAAAAAGCGACAAAACGCTTAAAAATGACTTAGCTGTATGAAAAAAGGCCCGAGAAGGGCTCAAAAATACAGTCGCACCCCTCGCGGGTGCGTGGATTGAAATGTTCTTACAACTTGCAGATGAGGCCGGAAACATGTCGCACCCCTCGCGGGTGCGTGGATTGAAATCGGAAGGATGCTTTGGAATGTTGGTAGTCAGATCGTCGCACCCCTCGCGGGTGCGTGGATTGAAATCCAGCGTCCGCATCTCGTCGATGGACTTAATTTCCGTCGCACCCCTCGCGGGTGCGTGGATTGAAATATTCTTCTACCTCAAAAAGTTTTTCAATGTTATCTTCGTCGCACCCCTCGCGGGTGCGTGGATTGAAATCGCCCTACGCCATTCGGCACACGACGGGAACCTTTTTGTCGCACCCCTCGCGGGTGCGTGGATTGAAATCGCCCTACGCCATTCGGCACACGACGGGAACCTTTTTGTCGCACCCCTCGCGGGTGCGTGGATTGAAATCCAGATGCGGTGAAGCTGGACGGGGCGGAGTCGATGTCGCACCCCTCGCGGGTGCGTGGATTGAAATCTACACCATGACGGTGGGCGAGCTGGAAGAGTGGGTCGCACCCCTCGCGGGTGCGTGGATTGAAATGAGATCACCTCCGGACCGTGGGAGTGCACCATGATGTCGCACCCCTCGCGGGTGCGTGGATTGAAATCCAGATGCGGTGAAGCTGGACGGGGCGGAGTCGAGTCGCACCCCTCGCGGGTGCGTGGATTGAAATCATTACGCGGTGGGTGCGGTAACTTTAGCTTTCAGGGTCGCACCCCTCGCGGGTGCGTGGATTGAAATGTTAATTTTTGTTTAACGGCGCGTTAATTGTGGTAAGTCGCACCCCTCGCGGGTGCGTGGATTGAAATGGCTAAGATCGGTACGCCCGCGGCGATGGTCCCCGTCGCACCCCTCGCGGGTGCGTGGATTGAAATCCTTGTCAGAGCTTTAGCATCGCAGGACATCGACGTCGCACCCCTCGCGGGTGCGTGGATTGAAATTGCGTTTGCGGTTTTGGCAACAGGCGGCGGAGATAGTCGCACCCCTCGCGGGTGCGTGGATTGAAATCAACTCCGCCAACGCTCCAGGCCCGATGGTCACGGTCGCACCCCTCGCGGGTGCGTGGATTGAAATCAAGTAATGCGGAGGCAGAGAAGGGCGAGGCATCGTCGCACCCCTCGCGGGTGCGTGGATTGAAATGCGATAACGTCATTAAGATCGCTCCAGCTAACTGGAGTCGCACCCCTCGCGGGTGCGTGGATTGAAATCTTGATCTCCTGCAATGTACGCTCGGTGCGGATAAGTCGCACCCCTCGCGGGTGCGTGGATTGAAATGTGTAGCATCGCCGACGACAGGCTGCAGCACGTAGGTCGCACCCCTCGCGGGTGCGTGGATTGAAATATCCTTTGATCAACGGCGGCAATGTACACGCTCAGTCGCACCCCTCGCGGGTGCGTGGATTGAAATACTTTCCACGATGTAAAGATCACGGCCGGCCAACGTCGCACCCCTCGCGGGTGCGTGGATTGAAATTTGTGGGCTGATGATGTCCTTATCGCCCACACGGGGTCGCACCCCTCGCGGGTGCGTGGATTGAAATCGAAGGCAACAAGTTTATCATCGACGTGGGCAATGTCGCACCCCTCGCGGGTGCGTGGATTGAAATTGTCATATCCACCTCGTTTAACATCGCACCGGGCGTCGCACCCCTCGCGGGTGCGTGGATTGAAATACAATTAACTGAACAACTAGAAGATTAGGCGGGAAGTCGCACCCCTCGCGGGTGCGTGGATTGAAATACATTTATTTATGCAATAAAAAAAGCCTACCGCGGGTCGCACCCCTCGCGGGTGCGTGGATTGAAATGATCCCTTTTTTGCGCCTTGAATTGTCAAGTCAAGTGCAACTCCACTGAATGATAAACCTCATAAGGCGTTTTCCAGTTTAAACATTTACGTGGTCGACGATTGATCTCTTCTATTTTCGCTTCAATGTAGCTATCTGATTGGTCAATATCTTTTGTTTTTGGAAAGTACTCTCTTAATAGTCCATTTGTATTTTCATTGGTCCCTCGTTGCCATGGATGACGAGGCAGCGGGAAATAGAATTCAACTAGAGACAGTTGCTGTGATATCTCAGGATGCTTTGAAAATTCTTTTCCTCTATCGGGAGTAATGCTTTGAAGGGGTTCATCCTTCAACAGTTCAATCATAGCCTGCTTAACACATTGGGCAGTCTTCTTTGGAATTTTCTGGCAAAGAAGGTAGCGACTTTTCCTGTCAGTCAATGTGAGTAGGCATGCCCTGCCGGTTTTACCTGCCACCGTATCCGCCTCCCAGTCGCCCAAGCGCTCTCTTTTTTCAGTTGCATCCAGTCGTTCGGATATGGGATTGGTGATTGGAATTTTACCGCGTCTTTCTTCATAGGATTTTGTATGCCTTGTTTTTCCGCGATGTCTTAATTTTCTAATACATCCTCTATTGCCCCTCGACAGATTCGGTTCGTCAAAAAGGCCGGAATAAATGGCTCGATAAATCGTGGAGAAGCTAATGCTATAAACACTCCCTTCGTATTTTAAGCGGGCAGCGATCTGTTCCGGAGACCATTGGTGCTCTAAAAATAACGACTTTACTTTTAGGAAGAGGACGTCATCGTCTAACTTCTTTCGAGGACGACATTCTTTTCTTCTAGTGGTATAAAGTACCTGCGCATCGCAAGGCAAGTAACTTCCTTGTAAAGAATTTCTCTTTAACTCACGGCAAATTGACGATTTGTTGCGTCCTAACTTTGTAGCTATTTCAGATTGGTTTAAGCCGATGTCCATATAATGCTTTAGCAACTCACGATCTTTTAGTGTAAAATGAGAATAATGATTCATCGTTCCTCCTGGTTGATTGGTTTTTGTCGACATAATTTTACCAGAAAACGGTGAATCATTTTTTGTTGCACTTAGATTGTAAATTCAAGGTATAAAAAAACGCCATAGGAATTTAATAGCCTATGGCGTTTTTTATAAAGTTTATAATTCGACGAAAATCTGATTTTCTAATTTTATATTGATTGGTACAAGATTTCGATATTGAGATAAAATATCGTCATACAAAATTCCAGGATATTTTGGAATCTCTACTGTAATGGCAACAAAATATTTCATGGGAGTAGTTCCAGCAATATCTCTGTTCATTCCATGAAGTATGAAAAATGGATTGTTCAAAGAAGACGTTCTCATAGTAATAGTCTTTTTGGTTACAGTATCCCATTTCAAATGTTGTGATCGCAGTTCATCTTCACTCAAAAATTGCTTTGGCGGTTTGGAGATTGGAAGATCGGAACGACTATATCCTAAATCATATAGTTCTTTTTCTGCATCAGTCCCAGCAAAGGCTGCTTTTTGCTTTCTACCCTGTATTGTGTTTTTGAAATAATTATAATGTTTATCATGCGGATAAAAATAATCTTCTACACAATTACAAGTATAAGAGTCAACATCATTTGGGTTTAATTCAGATAAAGTTGAAAGAGTCCATGTTATATTAGCGTTACATTTAAGTCCATTTATATCTGGGAGAAGAATGGGGAGTTGTATATTTTGCTTAGGGGCTATAGTTCCTTCGTATAAAACAACAACTTTATTGTCTTCACAGTTTAGGATATTTGTAACATCATCAACACAGAATCCGAATCCTATTTCTTCAATGCTATATTCATCTGAATCTTCTGCTGTGTGAATAAGTAGTGTTTTAGCCATGTGCTGAGAGATTTCAGAAGATAATGCCATCATTTTTCCTAGCTTACCAGTAACAATAGGAGAGGAAAAACTGGTTCCACATTCTACAGTTGCTTTATTTGGTATAGTGCTAATTAAAACAGCTGGATTTTCTGGTGATCCTCCAAATTCCAAGACATCAGGCTTTACTTTGCATCCTTCGCGTCCAGGGCCAATGCAACTATAACTAGCCCTTACTTTTTCTCCATTTCTGTCAAATGTATAAGCACCAATTCCTAAACCATTAACTAAGTCTGCGGGTGCTTGTATCCTATTAAAAGGATAGGGTAAATCCCCATCATTTCCAACAGCAACACAAAATAGTGGATAATGAGGAAGCATGGAAAGCCTATCCAATGCGTAGGTAAAACGGCTAATATCATCATCAACAATTGCACCTCGAGGACCGAAAGATAAATTATATAATGCAGTTTCTGTATGGTTATGCACGATTTGTTCTATTTGATCGATTGCAGGATACAGTCCGCTATCTTCTATAGGATTTCCAGTCTGCTGTTGTGGCAATACTCTATATGAGTCAACAGAAACAATCGGCGTTTCAAGCTGTTCAGTTGATAATTTATAATTTAACAACCCATATAAAACAGCACCGCAAACTGCAGTTCCGTGTGCAATAAGTGCTGGATGTCCAGTGATAGGTGTCAGTTCATGTGCGGTGACAAAATCTTTTAAGTGAGGTAATGTCGAGTCAGCACCACCATCAAAAACACCTATTCGCATTTGAGGAGTTCCTTTGTATAATGGTGGAACTGGTGCGTCAAAAAAAGAGCTGCCACGCATATTTGGTATGTTGAGTTCCCCTAAAGGATGAATGGTTCTTAATGGGTTAAACTTTGCCAATCGTTCTAATGTTTCGTGATTACATACGGCTGCACAAAATAAAGGACCATTTTCATAACCAGATATTTTGTATTTATCTGCTTCTAAATCTAAAAGGGTTAAGAATTGTTGCATAGCAAAATCGTCATTCCATATAAATGGATGTAAAACAATTTCAACTAATCCGCTATCCCAAGTACCTGAGAAACCTGAAATTTTTTCTGTAGAGTCGAGCAAATCAATTGTTCGAATAGTTGAAATTTGATTTTGCCAGGTAACAGTGTTATCTTTTTGACCAGACTCCAATATGTATTTTAGGTTTTCTAATCCCCGATCACTGGTTTTTGCAAAATATAATTTCGATTTAACCAGTCCTTCTTCAGACTTTGAAATTACATATTTACGTCCTCCAATAGGAGTAATACCATCCACCGATAAAAGCATATCAGGTGAATAAGATTTAGCTTCAAATTTAGGTTCCATACGGATACAGACGACTTTTTCTTGTAAAAAAATCTCGTCATTTCTTTGGACTTCTTCTTGAATAGAAGTAATATCCTTGATTAAAGCTAGCTTATTTTCGTGATAAGTATGGGGGAGTTTTTGCGGTCCTCCATAGTAACGCTTTTCAATATCTTTTACATATAGTTCTCCGCGTCCTAAAATTGGATGTTTGTTACTCATTTGATGCACCTCCGTTCTGCAAATAACGACTTACAGATGTTGCTGGAATCTTTGTTATTTTTGATATATCGCGTATGCTTAAAGAAGGATCAACCTCTCGAAGCAAGTTGCAAAGTTCTATCTTTTGCAATTTGCTGTCGTAAGAATTCAAACAAAATTCTTCAAAAACAATTAAATCTGAATTACTCCCAGCTAAAACAATTTTTCTTTTAACGTGTGTACATAGTTTGCCAATATCAGCAGCACTAATATGGGCAGTTTGTTGTAGTGCAAAAGAAAGGGATTTGGGCGATAGCATATCATAATATTTGCCTAAGTATCTTTGTAATAATAGTTTGCGCTCACCTATTTCTGGAGTTTTAAATGTGATTGTTCGATCAAAACGTCTCCATATAGCTTTGTCTAATAAATCGGGATGGTTGGTTGCTGCAATAATTATGCTTTGACTTGGCCATGTTTCTAATTCTTTTAGTAAGACATTAACTAATCGTTTTAATTCCCCTAAATCTGAAGCGTCATCTCTGCGTTTCGCAATTGCGTCAATCTCATCTAAAAGTAAAATTGATGGAAACGACTTTGCATAATCAAAAATATGTTTAATATTTTGACCTGAGCGACCAAGATAACTTGAAATAGAAGTAGCTAAGTCCATTGTTATTAAGGGTAAATTTAATTTGTAAGAAAGCCATTTTGCAGAATAAGTTTTTCCTACGCCCGGCTCGCCAATAAAAAGTAAACTATTGGGTGGAGTAATGTCTTCAATAAGCAGTTTCTCGATTTCTGTTCTTTCGAGTATGAAATTGTTTAGTTCCTCCATGGTTTCCGTTGATAATATCGGAGGGTCAATTTCTAAAGGTTCTTCTGCTTTGCAAAGAGTAAAGCGAGTTTCTCTATCGATTGGAACTGGTTGTACATCGACAGATCTTATAGCAGAAGCGCCATTTCGGGAGTAAGTTAAAGATTGAGAAATTTCCTGAGCAATATGGGGTTGCTTTTTTTTATATAACTTAACCAACATAGTGGAAATTTCTTCAACTAATCTTCGGTCATTATCTAAACATGCCCGTACTAGTTTTGGTACTAATTCATCACTGTTCATCATTTCACCTCATAAATGCTATTTTGGTACAGATGAATTATACTGCAAATTCAATGCGAATTCAATCAAAATGTTCCAAAACAAAAAATATATTAAAAATGGAACACAGAAATAATGAAAGATAAAACGCCATAGGAATTTAATAGCCTATGGCGTAGAGGGTCTGTATTCTGTTATATATCTAATTTATCTAACCATTCATCAAAGGACTTCTTTGAAATCCTGATTGTATTGCCTATGCGGACAGTTTTGAAATGCCCCTCTTTCGTAAGGTTGTAGGCCGATGTTCTGCCGATGTTCAGCATTTTGGCAATATCTTCGACGGTATAGGTTCTGTTTTCACAATTTGACATAAGGTCTTCTATTTGGTAAACCGCCAACAGATGAGCGTTCCTACGCTACATTGGGTATGGTTTGAGCGATACATTCTTGCTAAGAATTTGCTAATTGGACATTACATAATGGGGGAAAAATCGGTGCATGGTATGTTGTGCCATATCAAGCACAACGACCGAAAAAGCCCATAAAATCAATGGTTTTCTTGCATGAGAAGTTATGTAGTCGGTAGCCGCAAGAGGTGGTAAGCCATACTCCGGGGCGGTAGTCGGTCTTCCCGAAGGTCGCACCCCTCGCGGGTGCGTGGATTGAAATATAGAAAGAGCTCGGTAGGAATCGGGCGTGCAACATCTATAAAAAATATGTTGGTTATGTTGGGTTACAAGGAGGTATAAAATGGTTAATTATATCGTTCACAAGAATTTTATCGGCGAATACCAATTTTATGAAGATAAGCAAGAATTTTATGGGAACATTCTAGGGATTGAACCTGTAATTGATTTTTGCGGTAACACAAAAAAAGAGTTAGAAGAATCATTTAAAGAAGGTGTTGAAACGTATATTGAAGAATTTAATATAAAGAAGGGATTTGAAGAGTTGTTAGTGATTTAATAAAGGGCTATCTTAGTCGCACCCCACGCGGGTGCGTGGATTGAAATGCACGTCATAGCGATATAAACACAACGCTGATATAGTCGCACCCCTTGTGGGTGCGTGGATTGAAATTACGTCGTCTAATACTTTTTCGTCGTCCATGTCTAGTCGCACTCCCCGCAACCATGTGGATTGAAATACAAATTTACATTATCTCAAGTAAAAAACACCCATCTCCACGCGAACAGAATTGAACAGGAACCGGGAGGCTCACATGAAACGATTTCTTTTCCTTAGCATGGCCATTGTCGCAGTTTTATCGGTCGCTTGCGCGAAGGCCGGTGCAAATGAAACCATCAATGCAGATAAGCAAAGTGCCTCAGCCCATGCTAGGGAAAGGGCGTCGGGGCATAAGGAAAGGGCGGAACACAATTATCCGCCCATGGTCAAGGTGGCGGGGGTCGTTTACGTGGACACGGGCTATGAAAATGCCATGGCAACCTGCACCACGACAGATGGCGAAATAAAAACCGCCGTGGACGGAAGGAAGATGCCCGTAAATGACGATGAATCGAATTTCGGCACAGGCTACGGCTATCAATTTTGGGAAAAGGGCTATATGAATGTTCGCCGGAATAATCGGTGGATTTTATTTAAGGATTTGGACCTCAAGAACGACGGCGATGGGATTCCGAAATGGGTCGCCCATTTTACGGCGAAGGTCATCAAGGCGGAGGAAGACTCCCTTCTCGTCGAGGTGACGGATGTGGACGATGGGTTTTATTTTAAGGAGCGAATGACAAAACCCATCGTCCTGTCGATTGAAAATTTGGATCACGCGAAGGACGGATTTGTCAGCACGGAAGGCCTTGAGGGGAAGGCGGTGGAGGTTTATTTCGGCGGCGAAATAAAAAATGCGGAACCGGAAAGCTCTGTGCCCATCCATCTTGAAACCATCTATAAAATCCATGTAAAGGAAGGCAATGGGATGAAATAAACTTTTCGGTTGAAAGAAAAGGCGGTCCATGGCGTTTAATATGTCGGCAGTGTTTTAGGCCGGTCGTTTTGAATGGGACCGAAACCATCCCTTACAATCGCGACGTCGCTTTTCTTCCACAGGCCTCTTCTTGTGGTTTCGATTATGGTATAGTTACAAGAAACACAACCAATAGAATCCTGGGGCATTTGCCTTTTGAAAGGGGATAGAAGGGAAGATTTGATGATCGGAAGAATTTATCACGTGGGCCTCACGGTATCTGATTTGGATCGATCCGTTGCTTTTTATCGAGATGTTCTCGGGCTTGAGTTTCAGGGGGAAATGGTCATGACCGGGGCTGGAACCGATGCGTTGTTTCAAAAGAAAAATTGCAAGGTGCGGCTGGCCTATTTAAACGGTTCCCGGCATGTGGAAGCGCCGCCGGTGGAGCTGATTCAGTTTGTCGGCGAAGCTTCGGTGAAGGGGGAGCCGGATTTGTTTGCGCCTTCGATTTCGGAGCTGTGCTTTTATACCGATGCCATTGACGCCGTTTACGAAAGGCTTCTTGCAAAGGGTGTGGATTGTTTGTCGCCTCCGGTGGCATTCGATTTTACCGACCAAGGCTTCGGCAAAAGCAAAGCCTTTTATTTTAAAGATCCCGATGGGATTATTTTAGAGATGATGCAGCCTCTTTAGGCGGATGAAGCGAGCTTTCGGGCTCGTTTTTTTGTGTCGTTTTTCCGTCGCTCGCCTTTAATTTTTCTTGCCTTTCGCGAGAAAATATATTAGACTATCGAGGACTACACATTTTTTTAACAAGCATAGAGAGGAAGTGACTATGAAGACGCACAATCGTTGGTTGGTGCTTGCCGCCTGCGTGGTAATCAATTTGTGTCTCGGGGCCGGTTACGCGTGGAGCGTGTTCCAAGGGCCTTTGGTGGAGATGTTTGGTTTCACGCCGGCGCAGGCGACGATCGCTTTCAGTATTTCTTTCGGCATGGGCCCGATCGGCATGATTTTATTCGGGCCGCTGCAGGATAAAAAGGGGCCGCGGCGGATTACCTTCGTCGGCGGTTTGTTGTATGGTTTAGGTTTTATTTTGACTTCGTTTACGACGAGTTTGGGCTGGCTCTACCTGTCTTACGGCTTGGTGGCCGGGGCGGGAATCGGCATGGCCTACGGCTGCACCACGGCGACGACGGTGGCCTTGTTTCCCGACAAACGGGGCCTCGCCAGCGGGCTGAATGCGGCGGGCTTCGGCTCCGGTGCCGTGGTATTTGCGCCCATCGCGGCGGCGTTGATTCGCTCCTTCGGCGTGCTGCACGCGTTCCGCTACTTGGGCATTGCCATTTTAATTATTATTTGCGCCGCGTCCCTTCTTTTGGTGGGACCGAAAGAGAAGCAGGCGCAAGGGGCGATTCCCGAAGGCGACAAGCGCCCCTCGGAAATGCTTCGCATGGGCCGCTTCTGGATTTTGTGGGTAATTTATGCCATCGGCGGCATTAGCGGCATGATGATCATCGGTCACGCCTCGCCCATCTCTCAAGAACACATCGGCTATCCCTTAGCCATGGCTACGGCGGTGGTTTCCATCGTGAGCCTTTCCAACACCTTGGGCCGCATTTTTTGGGGCTCCATGTCCGACCGCTTCGGTCGCTACCCGGTGGTGAGTATGATGTTTGCCGTGTCCACTGTGGGCATGGTGCTTATGTATTTAAATCTTTCGCCGGTGATCTCCGTGGCGGGCATCGTGCTCATCGCCCTGTGCTACGGCGGCTTCCTCGGTATTTTCCCGGGGATTACCGTGGAAAACTGGGGTGCCACCTTTAACGGCAGCAATTACGGCTATATGTTTGCCGCCGTGGGCATTGCTGCGGTTATCGGTCCCGTCCTCGCCGCCTCGGCGAAGCAGGCCAATGCCGGGGACTACGGCCCCGCGTTCTTCATGGCGGCGGCGCTGAACATCGTGGGCCTCGCCCTTATGCTCGGTTTTCAAAAGTTCCAAAAGAAAAAAGCAAGTGAATAAAAAAAGGTGTGCATGACGCACACCTCAGAGTGCAGACAAACTCCGAATAAATTTCGGGGTTTGTCTCTTTTTTATGTATTTTTTCCATAAATTAGTAAAAGAAGGGCCGTCGCCTCCTCCGTCCCGCTCTTTTCGATCCATCATTAGTGCCAGTTTTTTCATGTTCATGCATGCAAAGGTCAGCACCGCTTTCAGGTCCATTTTCTTTCGTCCACGCTGGTTGGTGTAGCGAAGGCCATGGTATTCTTTGGCGCTGCCGAATTGCCGTTCGATGGTTTCTTTGCGTTGTTTGTATTCTGCTTTTCCTTGGGTGGTGTAGCGGTAGTCTTCCGCGACGTCCAGGGCGTCTTGCCACAGGTGACGAATAATGATTTTTTGATGGTTTTTGCTGGCGGTGCAGCGGTGAAGGGTAGGACAGTTTTTGCAGATTTTTGGATTGCTTTTGTATTCGCGGTAGCCTTCACGTGTCGTGGTGCTGTAGGGGAGGATGGTTTCTTCCGGGCAGAGGTAGCAGTTGTAGTAGGCGTCGTAGACGAAGTCGCGTTTGTAGTAGGGGTCGTCGAGGGCCGGTTTGTGTTTGGGCCGGGTGTAGGGGAAGACGGGCAGGATGTCTTTTTCAAGGAGGGTTTTGGCGATGGCCGGGGTTTTGTAGCCGGCGTCCATGACGAGTTTTTCCGGTTTTAAAGCTTGGAGTTTGGGGAGGAAGTCGAAGAAGGTGCTGCTGTCGTGGCGGTTGCCGGGAAAGCTTTGACAGGCGAGGATCCATCCGTGTCGGTCGCAGGCGGTTTGGATGGTGTAGGCAAAGACTTCTTTGTGCTCGCCTTTGTGAAAGAGGCCGCTTTCGGGATCGGTGGTGGATTGGGTGATGGTGGTGGTATCGCTGGGCGGGTTTTTCGGTGGTTTGAGGTCGTCTTTTCCGTGTGCGTTTCGATCGTCGGCAATTTCTTTTTCCAGCTGTTGTTGGTAGCTTCGCACGTGTTTCTTCACTGTGGCTTTTTTGTTTTTGTGGCGATTGGCATGGGCTTTGACGTGGGTGGCATCGACGAATTGGAGGCGTGTGTCGACGAAGCCTTGATCCATGGCTTGTTGAAGGATGTTGGTAAAGATGGACTCGAATAGGTCGGTGTCTTGAAAACGCCGACGGTAATTTTGCCCAAAGGTGGTGAAGTGGGGGATTTTATCGTAGAAGTCGAGTCCCAAGAACCAACGATAGGCCAGGTTGACTTCGACTTCTTTGATGGTTTGGCGCATGCTGCGAATGCCATAAAGGTGTTGAAGGAAGACGAGTTTAATGAGAACCACGGGGTCGATGCTTGGCCTTCCGTTGTCTGGGCAGTAAAGGTCTTCAACAAGATCATAGATGAAGTCGAAGTCCACGTAACGGTCAATTTTTCGCAAAAGATGATCTGTCGGCACGAGTTGATCCAGAGCGATCATTTGAATTTGTTCTACTTTTTTCTTGTCTTCTTTGTGCAGCATAGCAACCTCCTTTTTCTCTATTTTACTATAATTGAGGCGGATGCTGTTTGATGACACAAAAAAGGGAGGGTGAATCGGGTGATTCTCCCTCCCTTTGTCATCACTCTGAGGTGTGCATGACGCACACCTTGGGCTTCGGACAAACCTCGGATTTCATTCGGGGTTTGTTTTTTTATGGCTCTATAATATCCATTGGGGAGTAAGCTCCTCAATGGATATTTTTGTGCAAAAAGATAGCACTTGTTTTCCCTATCGCCTAAAATTAAATCACCACAAAATAATAAAGGGGGTCAAACAAGTGCAAAACAATATTACCACATTACTTTTAGGAATCCAAGACGTCGAGGTTACCGCTGTTTTAGAAGAAAGACGGCTCATTACCATTGACTGCAAACCCGTTCATGATCGGGTTTGTCCTCACTGTGGCTCGACCCACGCTTGGGTCCATGATCACCGGGAGCAAGTGCTTCGGGACGCACCGATGCGCCGAAAGCACGTGCTTCTGCGGGTTAAGAAGACACGGTATGAAGGATGTTGGTAAAGATGGACTCGAATAGGTCGGTGTCTTGAAAACGCCGACGGTAATTTTGCCCAAAGGTGGTGAAGTGGGGGATTTTATCGTAGAAGTCGAGTCCCAAGAACCAACGATAGGCCAGGTTGACTTCGACTTCTTTGATGGTTTGGCGCATGCTGCGAATGCCATAAAGGTGTTGAAGGAAGACGAGTTTAATGAGAA
The DNA here is from genome assembly GCF_025566985.1 of Aedoeadaptatus acetigenes. Classification (NCBI taxonomy): domain Bacteria; kingdom Bacillati; phylum Bacillota; class Tissierellia; order Tissierellales; family Peptoniphilaceae; genus Aedoeadaptatus; species Aedoeadaptatus acetigenes. The sequence continues at coordinate 151,126 of NZ_JAOQJD010000002.1, read as the reverse complement.
CCACGGGGTCGATGCTTGGCCTTCCGTTGTCTGGGCAGTAAAGGTCTTCAACAAGATCATAGATGAAGTCGAAGTCCACGTAACGGTCAATTTTTCGCAAAAGATGATCTGTCGGCACGAGTTGATCCAGAGCGATCATTTGAATTTGTTCTACTTTTTTCTTGTCTTCTTTGTGCAGCATAGCAACCTCCTTTTTCTCTATTTTACTATAATTGAGGCGGATGCTGTTTGATGACACAAAAAAGGGAGGGTGAATCGGGTGATTCTCCCTCCCTTTGTCATCACTCTGAGATGCGTCGGTGCGCATCTGAATTATTTCTTTTCCTCTTCGGCCCATTTCTTCCACACGTCGGGCGCGTGGCCCAAGACCGCCCGCTTTTTGCTCCGTACGATAGGCAGCTTCATGACGCTCGGGTGATCGATAATATAGGCCTCTTTGCTTTCATCCGTCGCGTACTTCACATAGGCCAGGCCGTCGGCGTCTTTGGAGTTTTCGTCGATCCAGGCGTCCAGGCCGCCGATGGAGGATGTAATGGAATCGAATTCGCCCCACGACATTTCCACTTCATTTAAATCAATAAACTGAAATTTAATGCCCCGCTCCTTAAAAAAGCGCTGGGCTTTTTTCGTGTCGTTATTTTTCTTCGTGCCGAAAATTTGAATGGCCATGGCTCTCCTTCTTTCTGTTATACTGAGGGTATGAAACATTTAAACAAACGCTTACGAACATTTTTACTGATTGTACTGGCTCTGGCGGCGTCCTTTACCGCCAAAGAGGGCCTTTCTCCCGCGCCAAGCGCCACGAGCGGCGTCACAGTGAAGCGGGTAGTGGACGGGGACACGCTCATTATCGACGACGGCAAGGACACCCGGGTGCGACTCATCGGTGTGGACACGCCGGAGACGGTGAAGCCACGGGGCCGCGTGGAGCCTTGGGGAAAAGAGGCCTCGGATTTTTCGAAGAAGACCCTTACGGGAAAGTCCGTCTATTTGGAATACGACGAGGAAAAAGAGGACCATTACGGCCGCACTCTGGCCTATATTTGGACGGAAGACCCGAGGAAAAGCGACAAGCCCAAGGAGGAGATCCTCTTTAACTACCAATTGGTGGCCTCCGGCTACGCCCGGGAGCGGGCCTACGGGCCCAACACGAAGTATCAGGCTATTCTCCACGAAGGGGAGATCGTCGCCATGGATCACGTGCGGGGCATTTGGGCCGTGGAGGGAAAGGAAGGGCCGGCCAAGGGCAATAAAAAGAGCAAGATCTATCATTTGCCTTCGGACAAATCCTACGATAGGGTGTCGCCGCAGAATACGGTGATTTTCGAAAACGCCATGGAGGCGGAGCGCGCCGGCTATCAACGCACCTTCAGCCGCTAGTTGTTTACGGCCCTGTTCTTATGAACGGGGCTGTTTTTTTGCGGAAATTTTTATCCCCGCGCCTTTCGCGGGGCTTTCATCCGGAATGTATTTTATCAATATGGTGATGGATTTACTTATTCAACGGCCCGACATAGAGGAGCTCCTTGGGCAGGATGCGCACTTTCACAGGCCCTTTTTCCCGGAAGTTCTCCCCGTCTAAATTGACATTAGCCTCTTCGAGAAGGGTAAATTCCATGGACTGAGCGGATCGGCGCACCATGTCTTTTTTCCAAAGGCGATCTTTTCCCGCAAAGAGACAGATCAAAAAGGGCAGTATGAATTTCAATCGGCTCTTGCCCGCCCCTAAAAAGAGGAGTTCGCCGGAAAAGGGGCTTGCCTCGGGAAAAATGGGAAAGCCGCCGCCGTAATAGCCGCCGTTTCCTATGGTAAAGAGGGTCCAGCGCGTGAGGGCGAGGCCTTCTTTTTTTATGGTCACGGGACGATAGGTAAACAGCGTCTTTACCACGCTTATGGTGTAACTGAAGGGGCCGAAACGCTTCATGCCGTCGCTGTTATTGGCGTTTACGTCGGCGTCGAATCCCACGGAAGCGATATTGATAAAGTAGCGATCGTTCCACATGGCGAGATCCATGGGGCGAGGCGCCGCTTTTTTCGCTTCTTTTAATATAGTGAACATATCTCCCTTCAGGCCCAAGGATCTGGCGAAGTCGTTGCCGCTTCCCGCCGGCACGACGGTGAGTTTTCGCGCCGCAGTCTTCATCATGGCGTTGACCACGGCAAAGATGGTGCCGTCGCCGCCTACGGCCACGAAGTGATCGTACTCGGCCAAGTCCTTCGCCTCGTAGTCAGATATGGAGCCCTGTGCCATGGCGTAGTCCTCTTTCCACACGCTCTCGGCGGCCGCCTCCCGCCGCTTCTCCCCTGTGAGGCGAGGGCTCAGGACGAAAAGGGTCTTCATGCCCGGTGAAATGCCCGCACTTCGCCATGCACCTCGACCATCACCTCGGTCATGGCCTGAATTTTTTCCCGATAAACGCCTTTGGTGGCCTCGTCTTTTAAGGCAGCCACATTGAGCATGGCCGTGTCTTTGGCGCCGTTAAAGGCCGTAAGGGCCAGATCTGCCGCCATGGTGAGGTCGCTCAGGGCTTCGTCGCCGATAAATTCTTCCTGGGCCTTCAGGGTTTTGACCACGCCCAATACCGCTTCCATGGTGGATAGGGGCACGTCGATGGCCCGCTTATAGCCTTCTTCGATGGCGAGGCTGCGAATTTTTTTCTCTTCCTCCGTGGTCTTTGCCATGCGAAAGGCCTTCAGCACGTCGTCGAAAGAGGTGCTGTCGTCGTCGATGTTTTTTTGGAGTATCTCGGAAAATTTCCCGTAGGCCGTGGCTTTATCCTCGGCTTTCGAAAGATTCAACACCATGGCGGCGAGGGATGCGGCCAGGGCGCCGCAGAGGGCGGCGATGGAGCCGCCGCCGGGGACGGAACTCGTGTCCTCGGCTTTTTTAATGTAATCTGTTAAGCTCATATTCGCTAATTTCATATGCGCATAATTCCTTCCATGACGACACAGGCTTTGCCGCCCACGTAAATCGCGCCGTCGATTTCATCGAGGACGATCTCCGAGGGCCGGCCGATTTCTTCCCCTTGGCTGCAGGTGATTTTTCTTCGGGCCAAGCGATTTTTTTCCTTTAAATAGGCGTACATGGCGCCGCTTGCCGTCCCCGTGCCGGATTCCTCCCAAATGCCCACGGAGGGAGCGAAATTCCTCTGAACGACGCATCCGTCCCCGTCGTAAGAAAAGAGATGGAAGCATTGGCAGCCGTATTTTTCCGTAAGACGAGCCATGCGTCGGCGCTTGGGCTCCATCTTTTTCAGCACGGCCTTCTCTCTTACGGGAATGACCATGGCCCTGATTCCCGCGTCGATGACGGCGGGCTTTAATTCTGCGTCGAGATCCTCAAGGTCCAACTTAAAGGCCTCGGCCACTTCCCGGACATCCTCTATTTCTTCCACGAGCTTCATTTTCGGCAGCTCGATCTGTACGAAGCTCACTTTTTCTTCATGAAATTGAATTTTTACCCGCAGGGCGCCGGCCTTGGTATACTGGCGAATCTGCACCTCTTCTTCCCGTCCGTTGATGTAGCCGAGATGCGCCAAGGTCCAAAAGGTCCCCAGGGCCGCGTGACCGGAGAGGGACACCTCCTTCACCGGAGAAAAGTAGCGTACGTGGTAAATATCCGTGTCCAATCGGCGAACGCAGGTGGTTTCCGAGTGCTTCAGCTCCCGCGCCGCCTTCAGGCATTCCTCGTCGGTCATTTTTCCCTCGGTGAGCACCACGCCCGAAGGATTTCCAACGAAGGAGCGGTCTGTGTATGCGTCCGCAACGAAGTATCTGTATTCCCTAACCATCGATGTCTTCTCCCAAAATAATGTCGCAAAGGCGCATTAAATCCGCCTCCGTGTAGTAGTCGATGACGATTTTTCCCTTCTCGTGATTGCCTTTGATCTCCGTCTTCGTACCCAAGACCTCCATCAGGCTGTTTTCCAAATAACTGTAGTAGCCCTGATGGCTCTTCGCCTTATTCGTCGACTTTTTCGTGTTTTCCGTGCTCTCGGCGATGGTTTGGCCCTCGTCCACCATGCGCTTCGCCTGCTTGATCTGCTCCCTGCCGTCTTTTACGGAGAGCAGGAGTTTGCCCTGACTGATGGAAAGTTCTTCTCGTCGAAGCATTTCCTTGACCACGGGCTCGAGCTTCAACAGGCGCAAGCTGTTGGCGATGTAGGGGCGGGATTTGCCTACGAGGCCGGCGATTTTTTCCTGGGTGTACTTGTATTTCTTTCTTAATGTATCGTAGGCCTCGGCCTCTTCCATGGGATTTAAGTCTTCCCGCTGAATGTTTTCGATAAGGGAAATTCGATCGCCTTTTTCCTCGTCCACGTCGATGAAGCGCACGGGGACTTCTTTTAATCCGGCCTTCTTCGCCGCCCTGAGCCGCCGCTCACCGGCGATTAAGAGGTTTTTGTCCCCGTCTTTTTTAATTAAGAGGGGTTGAAGCACGCCCACGGCCTCAATACTTTCCGCCAATTCCTCGATGCTCTCTTCGGAGAAGTGCTTTCTCGGCTGATGGGGATTGGCTTCGATAACGTTCACCGCCAAGGTCTCGGAAGTTTTCTCTTCTTCCTGTTGGGGCCCGAAAAAATTATCCAGACCGCGACCTAAACCCCGTTTCTTTTCCATCAGGACCTCCTCTTTTCAACTTCGTCGGCCAAAGACGCGTAGGCCTTTGCGCCGCGACTGTTTTTGTCGTAATCCATAATGCTCATGCCGTAGGAAGGCGCCTCCGCCAGGCGCACGTTTCTCGGGATCACCGTGGAGAAAACGGCGTCTTTAAAGTAGTTCTTTACCTCTTCCACCACCTGCATGCTGAGATTCGTTCGGCCGTCATACATGGTGAGGAGCACGCCCTCGATTTCCAAATCGGGATTAAAGCCGCCCCGCACCAGCTGAATGGATTCCATAAGCTGCGACAGGCCTTCCAAGGCGTAGTATTCGCATTGCACGGGAATCAGAATGCCGTCCGCCGCTGTAAGGGCCAAGATGGAAAGAATTCCCAAGGACGGCGGGCAGTCCATGACGATGTAATCGTAGCCCTCGAGCTCGGCGATGCGATCCTTCAGCACCGTCTGCCAATCGTCCCTTCGGGCAAATTCGATTTCGATCCCAGCCAAACCGGCACCGGAGGGGATAATGGACAAATTCTCTTTCACCTGAACGGCGAAATCTCCCTCGGCTCCAAGAAGGTAATCGTAAATCATTTCCTCACGATCTTTTTCTATGTTTAATCCGCTAGTGGCGTTCCCCTGCGGATCTAAATCCAAAATCAACACGCGATGGCCCTTATTTGCCAGGGCATCTGCTAAATTTATTACTGTGGTTGTCTTGCCGACGCCGCCTTTTTGATTAAAGACGGCAATGCTTCTCGTCATAATGCCACTCCCTTCTTTCATATAGTATCAAAGCTTCGGGCAAATAAAAAGAGCGGAGTGTTCCATGTGGAACATTTCCGCTCAATTATTTTTTTCTTCTGTTTTTGTTCCGTCATCGATTGTTCCACGTGGAACATTTTTGTCCTCTCGTTTTAAATAGATGACTTTTTCCTCGTCGGTCTTGCTGTTCGTTATGACGATGCGCTCGTGGTCGTCGTCCGTATTCTCCGGGTGCTCTTCTTTTTCTCGGGCCATGCGACGCTCCTTTAGATACTCGCTTCTGGCGTCCACGTATTCACGGCGGGAGAGAAAGATTAAATAGAGGGCCGCGACAATGGCCACGGCGGGGAAGAGGAAGCGGATCGGCTCGATAAATAAACCCCCAGCGCCCATGTAGGCGGCGCCGCTTACGAGACACAGGAGGATTAAAACCGCAGCCGTCTTCGTGCGTTTTTTGTAGAGATTGTAGATAAGAAATGCCAGTGCCGGAATATAAAAGATCATATTAGAGAGGATCCTTCCGCGGTTTGCCGCCGCCTCGCGGATATTTCTCCGGCGTTCCCTTCACCTTTTTAATGACCACCAAATGGCGCTCGTCGCCGCCGGGAAGTCGGAGGTCCACAATTTCCTCGAGCTGTCCGCCTAAAATCTCTATGGCCCGTTTGGCTTCCTCAACTTCTTCCACACCTTCGGCGCCCTTCATGGCAATAAGATGGCCGCCTAGGCGCACAAAGGGAAGGCAGTATTCCGCCAAAATGGGAAGCCGCGCCACAGCGCGGGAGACGACGAGTCCGTATTGCTCGCGGAATTTTCTGTCCCGCCCGGCTTCTTCGGCCCGACCGTGGAAGGTGCTTACATTGGTAAGGCCCAGCTCCTTCACCACGTGATCCAGAAAAGTAATCCGCTTATTTAAGCTGTCCATAAGATGCACGTCCCGCTCCGGCGACACCATGGCGAGCACCATGCCGGGAAAGCCGGCGCCGGTGCCTAAATCCAGAATCTTTCCCGTGCCCTCATAGGCCGCCGTCAATGTGGGGGTGAGGGAGTCGATAAAATGTTTGTTCATCATATCGTCTTCGTCGGTGATGCGGGTGAGGTTCATGCGCTCGTTCCAGTCCAAGAGGATGTCGCCGTAGCGATCGAAGGCCTTGGTGGGGATCTCTACGGGAAATTGCTTCAGATAGTCCTTACGCGTCTGCCAGTTCATTTGCCGCCTCCCTGTGTTTCTGTTCCAAATAAATTAAAAGGACATTAATATCCGCCGGGCTCACGCCGCTGATGCGGCTCGCCTGTCCCACGGACTCCGGTTGAATCTTCGAGAGCTTTTCCTTGGCTTCGTTTCTCAAACCGCCGATGGCGCCGTAATCCAGGTCCTTGGAAAGCATTTTCGTCTCCATCTTCCGGAACTTTTGAATTTGCGCCGCCTGCTTTTCGATGTAGCCCTTGTAGCGAATATCCGTCTCCACCTCGTCGATGACGTGGCGGGGAAGTGCCGGCCTATCGGGATCGAAGACGGCCAGTCGATCGTAGGTCAGCTCCGGCCGCTGCATAAGGTTTAACAGGGGCGTAGCGTTTTTAAGGGTGGCCGAACCGAGATCCGCCAGCTTTTCGATGTTTTCGTCCGTGGGATTGATCTGAATGGAGGCCAGGCGCGCCCGTTCCTTTTCGATGGCATCCCGTCGCTCCAGGAACTTTTCGTACTGTTCGTCGCCCACCAAACCGATTTCCCGCCCAAGCTCTGTGAGACGCAGATCCGCATTGTCCTGGCGCAGGGTAAGGCGATACTCCGCACGAGCCGTCATCATGCGGTAGGGCTCTCGGGTGCCCTTGGTGACGAGATCGTCGATTAAGACGCCGATATAGGCCTGATCCCGCCCCAAGATAAAAGGTTCTTTGCCCTCGATGGAAAGGGCCGCGTTGATTCCCGCCATGAGTCCTTGGGCCGCCGCCTCTTCGTAGCCGCTGGAGCCGTTGATCTGGCCCGCCATGTAGAGATTCGGCGCGTCGGTGACCTGAAGGCTTAACCGTAGTTTCGTGGCGTCGATGGCGTCGTACTCGATGGCATAGGCCGGGCGCATAAATTCGCAATTTTCCAGGCCGTCGATCTTTTTGTAGAGGGCCATTTGCACCTCTACAGGTAGGGAGGAAGAGACGCCCTGAACGTAGATTTCTTTCGTGTGGAGCCCCTCCGGCTCGAGAAAGACCTGGTGGCGATCCCGATCGGCGAAGCGAGTCACCTTGTCTTCAATGGAAGGGCAGTAGCGGGGGCCGATGCCCTCGATGTCTCCCATGGCCATGGCGGAGCGATGGATGTTTTCCCGAATGATTTCGTGGCATTCAGGGGTCGTGTAAGTTAAGTAGCATTTAATCTGCTCCTTCTCACTGTAATCCACGTCGAAATTGGAGAAGGAGAAAGGCACGATGGTTTCATCGCCCATTTGCACGTCCATGCCCGTAAAGTCGATAGAATCCCGGTGCACCCGCGCCGGCGTTCCGGTCTTCATGCGCATGGTCTTAAGGCCCAGGCCCTCGATGGCGGCGGTAAGCTGATTGGCCGGTTGCATGCCGTCGGGGCCGGAAGCGTAGTTCACCTCGCCCATAAATACCCGGCCGCGGAGGTAGGTTCCCGTAGCTAAAATGGTCTTCTTGGATTTATAAATGGCGCCGCTCTTGCCGATAACGCCTGAAACTTCCCCGTCTTCCATGTAAAAATCCACGGCCTCGTCCTGAATCAGGTGGAGATTTTTCGTGTTTTCCAAAGTCTCCTTCATGGCGGCGTGGTAGTCCCACTTGTCCGCCTGAGCCCTGAGGGAGTGGACCGCCGGGCCCTTGGAGCGATTCAACATGCGGCATTGGATAAAGGTCTTGTCGATGTTTCTTCCGATTTCGCCGCCCAATGCGTCGATTTCCCGCACCAAGTGGCCCTTACCTGTGCCCCCTACATTGGGATTGCAGTTCATGGCCGCCACGGCATTTAAATTAATGGTAAGAATGGCCACAGAATGGCCCATGCGCGCCGCCGCCAGGGCCGCTTCGCAGCCCGCATGGCCCGCGCCGACGACGACGATATCGACGGTTTTCGCTAAAAAATTCATTTTCGCTCCTTATTTTCCGATACAAAATTTAGAGAATACGTGGTCCAAGACTTCCTCGCCGGCGGTTTGGCCGGTGATTTCGCCTAATTTCAAAAACGCGTCCTCCACGTAGACCTCGGCGAGATCCAGTCCGACCCCCGAACGTATGTCCTCTACCGCCTTCGAGAGGGATTCCACGGCTTCCGCGAGAAGAAGCTTGTGGCGCAGGGAATAGATCTGTATCTCGTCTTCTTCGATGGTGCCGGAGAGGAACCAGGATTCGATCAAATCCTCCACGGCAGCCAGGCCCTCGTCTCGAATAAAGCTGGTCTCGATGACGGCGCCCGGGAAATAGGCCTCCATGGCTTCTTTGTCCAACACCGACCCGAGATCCTGCTTATTTAAGAGGCAAATCACCCGCTTGTCCTTGATCCGCTCGATGATTTCCATGTCTTCTTCTTCAAGGGGGCGGGAGGCGTCGAAGAGGGCGATAATGAGATCCGCCTCTTCCATGCTCGCCATGGCCCGCTCGATGCCGATCTGCTCGATGGTGTCCTGGGTCTTTCGAATCCCCGCCGTGTCCTGAATGCGAAGGTGGATCCCGTCCAGGGAGTAACTCGCCTCGAGCACGTCCCGAGTGGTGCCGGGAATGTCCGTGACGATGGCCTTGTCTTCCCGGAGCATTTTATTTAAAAAGGAACTCTTTCCCACATTGGGCTTGCCTACAATGGCCGTGGCGATGCCTTCCTGTACCAATTTCCCTCGGGTAAAGGTGGATTCCAAGGCCTTCATTTCGGCTAAAATGGCCTCGCAGGTAGTGATCAGGGCGCTTACATCCACGGGCTCCACCTCTTCCGTGGAAAAGTCGATGTCCGCCACCAAATGGGCCAAAGTGTCCTTGATCCGCGTGCGGAAGCCCTCGATCTTTCGGTACAAATGGCCGGTGAGCTGACGGGCGCTCTGCTTTTGGGCCGAGACGCTTTCCGCTTCGATCATGTCGATAATGGCCTCGGCTTCCGTTAAATCAAGCTTTCCGTTTAAAAAGGCGATCTTCGTAAACTCGCCCCGCTTCGCCGGCTCCGCCCCGGCGGAAATAAAGCAGTTTAAAATGCGCTCCAGGCCGATGCGACTGCCGTGGGCCTGAATTTCCACCATGTCCTCGCCGGTGTAGCTGAAGGGTGCGCGAAAGGCCACGGCCAAGACCTCGTCCACCACCTCGCCTTCGGAGACGATGTGGCCGTAGAGAAGCTTTCGGTCGTTTGCAGGATCTTCAAGACTCTGTTTGCCCCGAAAAAAGCCGCAGGCCAGAGAAATGGCCGCATCTCCGCTTAATCGCACGATGCCGATCCCCGCGGGAGACTTTGCCGTAGATATAGCCGCAATTGTCATAGTAGTCAACCTTTCCTATAAAAAAGCCTTCATAGAGACTATGAAGGCTGGGATGTATCCTTATGAATGACGACGCGCCTGTGGGGATCTTTCCCCTCGCTCCGCGTTCGAATGCCGTCGACATTGGCCAGGCAGGCGTGAATGATGCGCCTTTCCTGTGCATTCATCGGCTCCAATTTAATGGATTTATTCGTCTTTAATACTTTGTTCGCCGTCTTGCCGGCGATGCGCTTCAGCACCTGCTCCCGCTTTTTGCGGTAGCCGCTGCAGTCCACGATGACCCGGCGAAATTCTTCGCTCCGTTGGTTCACCATGGCGGAAAGCACGATTTGAATGCCGTTTAACGTGGATCCGTGCTTGCCGATGACAATGCCCGTCTCCTCTTTCTTGCCGTCGATGGACACGTCGATCTCATTTTCATTGAAATCCACGGATAGGGTATAGGCCAAGTCCATGGCCCCCATAATTCGGTCGATGTAGTCGCGAATCATGGCTTCCATTTCCTCGTCGTTTAAGCGCTCGAAAGCCGGTTCCTCCGGCGTGGCTTCGGCTTCTTCCTCTTCTTCGGATTCTGCGAAAACCTCGTCCGATTCCTCATCTTCCACCGCTTCTTGCGCTTCTTGTTGAGCCTTTTCGTCCAAAACCGTGCGCACGGTTTGGATTTCTTCATCCTTTAAAATGGATTCCACAATGTCCTTGTGGTCCATTTTTTTCTTCACCTTGACAATAGCATCCTTGCCCCCAATCAGCCCTAAAAAGCCGCCGGAGGGCTCTTCAATTACTTCGATTTCCACCTCACCTGGGGTGGCTTTCAACTCGAGGAGGGCCTTTTCCACGGCCTCGTCGATGGTTTTTGCCGATTGAATGGAGAAATTCATGCTATGCCTCCGCTTCTTTTTCTTTTTCGATAATTTTGTTGCTCACATATTGTTGGAAAATCGTGTAGATACTACCGACGATCCAGTACAAGACCAAACCCGCCGCCATCTTTCTCGCGAAAACAAAGATCATAATGGGCATCATCATGGACATGGTGCGCATCATTTGCTCCGATTGCTCCGTAGACGGGGCCTTGTTGCTCTTTTGCACGATGTAGGTGGATAGCCAGGTAAAAAAGGCTGCTATAATAGGGAAAATCATCCCCGTAGGGTCCACCTTATCGAGGTTTTGAATAAAAAAGAAATTCTTCTGTATGGACGCGTAAAATTCCGGATTCGTAAAGGCAAATTTCGTCGGAAACATAAAGATCCGATAAAAAGCCAAGAGAACGGGGAATTGAACCAGCATGGGCAAACAGCCGCTTAAAGGATTAAATTGTGCTTCCTTGTAGAGCTGAGACTGTTTTTGCGCCAAGAGCTGGGGGTCTTTTTCGTATTTTTTTTGAATTTTTTTCATTTCCGGCTGCAATTTCGCCATCTTCAACTGGTTTTTCGTTTGGAATAAATTCAAAGGCAAAAGGGCCAAACGGAAAAGCAGGGTCGTGATAATAATGGAAATCGCATAAAAGGAAATCATCTTCGGTTCCGAGCCGATTCCCGCCAAGAAATTGTAAATGGCGTGGAGAAGGGTGCCGAAGAAACTCGCTAAAGCGTTAATCAAGTGAACTTCCTCCTAATCTCTATGGAAGTGGATCATAGCCGCCCTTATGAAAAGGGTGACAGCGTAAAACGCGCCTTACGGTTAAATAAAGCGCCTTAAAGAACGGGTATGTTGAAAAAGCTTCGTAGCCGTATTGGCTGCACGTCGGATAAAACCTGCAGTGCGCCCCGGGCAATACATAAGGAGAAATCACTTTTTGGTAAAAACGAATCAGTCCCAAGGCCAAAGTCCTCATGACTTTTTGCCCCCCTTTAGAAACTTCGATACGCGAAACAGATGGTAAAAGGCGGATTTCATGGTTTTAAAATCTAAATCCGCCACATTATTTTTGACGACGATGACGTAATCGTAGCCCGGCGTGAGGCGCGGATACGCTTCCTGATAAAGGGCTTTCAGCCGTCTTTTTATTTTATTACGAACAACGGCCTTGCCCACCTTCTTGTTGATGGAAAAACCCATCCTGGAATGGGCCAGGCCGTTTCGCTTGACGTAAAGAGTAAAATTTCTGTTACCGAACGTTTTTCTCTTCCTATATACTTTTTTAAAATCCCCGTCTTTCGTCAGAAAGTACTTTTTTTCCATGGATTATGCGGAAAGTCTTTTTCTTCCCTTAAGTCTGCGGGCGCGCAAAACCTTACGACCGCCGCGCGTTCTCATGCGTGCACGAAAACCGTGTTCTCTTTTTCTTTGTTTGCGTTTCGGTTGGTACGTTCTTTTCATGATTACACCTCCTCTGTCGGGATAAAAAAATGCCCAATGGACCTATTTTTTTTAAATACACTCTATATATTATAGGGACTCATCCCCTTGAAGTCAATGAATATAGAGGAATTTCCTCCCTCTCCTCGCAAAAAAAATCGCCGAAGGACGGATTTTTAAAGGCCCGTGAAGGCGCCGGACATGTTGATAACTTTTTTATATTTGTGTATAATTATTTCGAGCCTGTGAATAAAAAGATTGCCTGTCGATACATTGTAGTTATTCACACTCTGTGTATAACTTGTTGATAAGTATCTTCTTTTCACAGAATTTCCCGTAAAATACGAAAAAATAGTCCCGGTTTATAAACAAATGCATTTCGAGTCATTGTTCATAAACAGTTTATCCCCACAATCCACAATCTTGTGGATTTTTTCATCCATAGAGATTTTTCCACATGTGAATATGTTAATACATAGCTTTAAGGAGCGAACGTCTATGTCAACCGATGTTAAAACCCTGTGGGACGATGCCTTTCAATTGATTCTCGAAGAAAACCTCTACGAGTCCCAAATCAATACCTGGTTTCGCCCGATTCAACCCATCGCCATTCGCGACGACGCCTTGATCTTAGGCGTGAGCCGTGAATTCGTCTTAAATCATTTAAAAAAGAACAACAACAATTACAAAAACCTCATTCGCCGCGTCGTAAAAGAAGCCGGCGGAAGGGATTTGGACATTCAATTCGTCCTCACCGCCGACGGGGAGGGCCGGGCCATGCCTGCGGAAAATGCCGCCGAATCCCTGTCTCACTTAAATCCGAAATACACCTTCGACTCCTTCGTCGTGGGCCAGTCCAATCAATTTGCCCACGCAGCCTCCTTGGCCGTGGCGGAAAATCCCATCGAAGCCCACGCCAACCCCTTGTTTATCTACGGCGGCGTCGGCCTGGGTAAAACCCACTTAATGCATGCCATCGGCCATTTTATGCATCGAAACGATCCGAACAAGCGGATTTTGTACGTGACCAGCGAGCAGTTTACCAACGAATTTATCGCATCCATTCAAACCAATCGCAACGAGGAATTCCGCAGAAAGTATCGGTCCCAAGACCTGCTTTTAATCGACGACATTCAATTTATCGCCGACAAGGAATCCACCATGGACGAGTTTTTCCACACCTTTAACGAGCTCCACGCCCGGGACAAGCAAATTGTACTCACCAGCGACAAGCCGCCGAAGGACATTCAAAAACTGGAGCAGCGGCTTATTTCCCGCTTCGCCTGGGGCCTCGTGGTGGACATTCAGGCGCCGGATCTGGAAACCCGCATCGCTATATTAAGGAACAAAGCCGAAAGCGACGGCTTCGACGTTCCCGACGAGGTGATCAATTACATCGCCACCCACGTAAAGAGCAATATCCGTGAACTGGAAGGGGCCCTTTCTCGGGTTACGGCCTATTCCAAACTCACCACCGGCGTCATTACGGAAGAGACGGCGGCGACAGTGCTGAAAGATATTTACGAAAACAACCGACCCGTCGCCATTACGGTGGAGCGAATCAAGGACGTGGTTTGCGAAAAGTATCAATTAACTGTGGAGCAAATGGACAGCAAAAAGCGCTCACGCCCCTTGGCCTATCCCCGACAAATCGCCATGTACCTGACCCGGGAGCTGACGGATATGTCTCTTCCGAAAATCGGTCAGGAATTCGGCGGAAGGGATCACTCCACGGTGATTCACGCCTGCGATAAGATCAAAGACGATATGGAAAAAGACACCAATCTCTACGTCACCATCGAATCGTTGAAAGAAACCATTAAGGGCAATTAGTCGGATTGTGGATAAAAGAGAAACCATCCACGGGGATATCCATAAATTATCCACAGGATGATCACGACGCGGATCCTTTTAAAGGGGACTATCCACAAATTCACAGCCCCTACTACGAATACGAAGTACTAATCTAATAGTTGAGGAGGAAAGCATTTGAAATTTCAAATCGAAAAATCCGCATTGGCTTCCATCGTCTCCACCGTCTCCCGGGCCATTTCAGCAAAGACGAGCATGCAAATATTGGAAGGCATCTACATGGAGGCCACGGAAGATCAATTGATCCTAAGAGCCACGGACACGGAAATCTCCATGGAATCCCGCCACGCCTGTTTCGTGGAAGAGGCGGGAAGCATCGTATTAAATGCCTCTTTATTCGGAGACATTGTGCGCAAGCTCCCCAACGCCATGGTGCATATAAAAAGCGAAGGTCAAAAGCTTTCCCTGGTCTGCGAGCAGTCGGAATTTGAAATTATGGGCCAAAATCCGGAGGAATACCCGCAGCTGCCGGAACTGGGCGGCGAAGAAAAAATCGTGGTCACCGGCGAAGCCTTGCTAAAGGCCTTTAAAGAGACCCAATTCGCCACATCCAACGACGACATGCGCATCGTCTTAACCGGCGTGCTCCTAGACGTTCAGCCGGAAGGCATTACCTTCGTGGCCTTGGACGGCTACCGCATGGCCTTGAGCCGCATTCGTGGAGAACAGTCCGTGCGTCGGGATTTAATCTTGCCGGCGAGAGGCGTGTCGGAAATCACAAAGCTCATCGACGAAACCAAGACCCTTACGCTGGAAATCGGAAACAACCACGTCTTGATTCAATTCGACGAGACGAAATTTTTCACCAAGCTCTTAAACGGCGAATTTTTCCGCTACAACAGCCTGATCCGCACGGAGCACGACGTGAAAGTGACCTGTGACAGAAAACAGTTAATCGACGCCTTGGAGCGGGCCAGTTTAATGACGGGCAAGGAGCGAAACGGCTTGGTGCGTCTGGAAATTAAAGACGATCAAATCGAAATCCTCTCCAATTCCGAAGTAGGGAAGGTTCACGAAACCATTCGCGCCGAAAAGACGGGGAATGATCTCACCATCGCCTTTAACGCTCGCTACTTATTGGAAGGAATTCGCGTCATGGACGAGGAGACCATTTCCCTCGGCTTTACCGACGCGGTGAATCCCTGCATTATTACGCCCTTGGAAGGGACGGACAGCCTGTATCTCGTCTTGCCCGTAAGGTTGGCCAATCTATGAAAATAACGACGGACTACATTAAGCTCGACAGCTTTTTAAAATACGTGCAGTGGGTGGATTCCGGCGGCATGGCTAAAATGGTGGTCTCCGACGGCCTGGTCTATGTAAACGGCGAAATGGAACATCGCCGGGGCAGAAAGCTCTACCCGGGCGATGTGGTGGAGTTTATGGGAGAAAAAGACACCATTGAGAAGGACGAGACCCATTTGTCGGAATAGAACATTTGTACTATACTAAGGGAAACGAATGAAAATTCAACGGGGCGGGAGGACGATGTGTTTGTATCTGAATTAAACATGGTCTCGTTTCGAAACCATCGCCGCCTTTTTGTGGATTTGGAACCGAAAATGTATCGCATCATCGGGCCCAACGGCACGGGTAAGACGAATTTTTTAGAGGCCATTTACTTAGCCATGACGGGGCGCAGTTTTAAAACCGCTTCGTTAAAAGAAGTGATCGCCTTCGGCGAGGAGAGCGCCTTTGTGGCGGCCACCGTGGTCATGGACGACTTCGCCAGGGACATGGAGATCACCGTAAAAAAAGACAAGCGCCGCTTTCTCAGGGATCACAATCCCGTAAAAAACACCTCGGCCTACGGTCGGGGCATGGGCGTGGTGCTTTTCGAGCCCGGGCACTTGCAGATGGTGCAGGGCGCCCCATCGCGGCGCCGGGCATTTATCGACGACATGCTCCGCATGCTCTCTCCCGCCTACGACGAGGCCTACACGTCCTACTACCACGTACTCTATCAGCGAAACGTCGTACTCAGAAAGCTTCGGGATATGGATCTTTTAGACGTCTACGACCGAAGTTTGGCAAATTACGCGGCGGTGATTTTAAGGGAGCGGCTGAAATTTTTAAAGCGCATGGCCGCCTCCGTTTCGACCTATTACGAAGCCATCGCAGGCGAGGGCGAGGGCCTGGAGCTGCGCTACAAGGCGTCTTTTCCCGTGGTCTTGGACGGGGAGTTGGAGACTGCCTTTTACGAAAGCCTGAAGGCGAGGCGCGAAACGGATCGGGAGCGGGGGCGGACGTCCATCGGCCCCCACTTGGACGATTTGTCTTTTCTCTTAAACGGCGAGGAAGCGAAGAAATTCGCCTCCACGGGCCAGATACGAAGCATCGTCTTGGCCATGAAGTGCATGGAAATCGACCGCATCGGCGAGCAGGTGGGCGAAGCCCCGGTGGTGCTTTTAGACGACGTCTTGTCGGAGCTGGACGAGAAGCGGCGGCGGATGTTGCTTTCTATGATTAAAGGCCAATGCTTTATTACGGCGGCGGAGCCTATGGAGGCCTTGGAAGAGGCGGCGGAAGCCATTGATTTAATCGAATTAAAAAAGAGCGCAGACGATCTGCGCGAGGAGGATTTATGGTAAGGGAAAATGAATACAATGCCGGCAATATACAGGTATTAACGGGCCTCGAGCCGGTTCGTAAACGCCCGGGCATGTACATCGGGTCCACGGGTCCCAAAGGCTTGCACCACTTGGTCTACGAAGTGGTGGACAATTCCATCGACGAAATTTTAGCCGGCCGCTGCGATCAGGTCATTGTGGAACTGAACAAAGACGGCTCTGTTTCCGTGCGCGACAACGGTAGCGGCATTCCCGTGGACATTCATCCCCAAACGAAAAAATCCACCGTGGAAACCGTCCTTACCATTCTCCATGCCGGGGGGAAATTCGACAGCAATGCCTACAAAGTCTCCGGCGGCCTTCACGGCGTCGGCGTCAGCGTGGTCAACGCCCTGTCGAAAAAACTCATCGCCTACGTGCGACGGGAGGGAAAAGCCTTCGAACAGGTCTTTTCCAGAGGCATTCCTCAAACGGAACTTACCGTCGTGGAAGAAGGGGTGAAGGACACGGGCACCACCATTACCTTCTGGCCGGATGAAGACATATTTAAGGAAACCGTGGAATTCAGCCGGGAGGTATTGGCCCGCCGCTTCCGGGAAATGGCCTTTTTAAACAAGGGCGCCTACATTGAATTTATCGACCACCGAGACGAAGAGGAATTTAAGGAAATCTACCACTACGTCGGCGGCATAAAAAGCTATGTGGAATACATTAATCGGAACAAAAAGCCCATTCACGACAAAATTCTCTACGTGGACGAAACGGATTCAGACACCAATGTGGAAATTTCGATTCAGTACACGGACAGCTACCGGGAGACGGTCTTATCCTTCGCCAACAATATCAACACGGAAGAAGGGGGCACCCATTTATCGGGCTTCAGAAGCGCCCTTACCAAGAGCATTAACGAATACGGCAGAAAATACAATTACATTAAAGAAAAAGAAGAAAACCTCTCCGGCGACGATGTGCGGGAGGGGATCAGCGCCGTGATCAGCGTGAAGATTCCCGATCCCCAATTCGAAGGCCAAACCAAGGCCAAGCTCGGCAATTCCGAGACCAAGGCCATTGTGGAGCGGGTGTTGAACAATTACCTGGCCGCCTTTTTGGAAGAAAACCCGAAAATCGGAAAGATTATTTTAACGAAGGCCCTTTCCGCCCGCCGGGCCAGGGAAGCGGCGAGAAAGGCGCGGGATTTGACGCGGAAGCGCTCCATCTTAGATAACACGCCCCTTCCCGGCAAGCTCGTGGACTGCCAGTTAAACGACAACGAGAAGACCGAGATCTTTTTAGTGGAAGGGGACTCCGCCGGCGGCAGCGCCAAGGGCGGCAGGGACAGCAGCTATCAGGCCATTTTGCCCCTTCGCGGGAAGATCATGAACGTGGAAAAGGCGCGCATGGACAAGATTTTAAACTCCAACGAAATTCGCGCCATGATCACCGCCTTCGGCACGGGCATCGATACGGAATTCGACATCGAAAAACTCCGCTACGGAAAAATCATCATTATGACCGATGCGGACGTGGACGGCGCCCACATTCAAACCCTGCTCTTGACCTTCCTTTTCCGCCACCTGCCCGAGCTGATCGAAGCGGGACACGTCTTTGTGGCTAAGCCGCCCCTTTACGGCATTAAGCGGGGATCGAAGGTGCTGGAATACTGCTACAACGAAGAAGAGCTGCAAGAGGCCATGAATCGCCTGGGCCGGGACAAGAATTTAAAAATCGGTCGCTACAAAGGTCTCGGTGAAATGAACGCGGAAGAGCTCTGGGAAACCACCATGAATCCGGAACACCGGGTGCTCCTTCGCGTGAGCGTAGACGACGCCCAAATGGCCGACGAAGTATTTTCCATGCTTATGGGCCAGGAAGTGGCGCCGCGGCGGGAATTTATCGAAGAAAATGCAATTTACGTCGAAAACATCGACGCCTAGGAGGATACAGTGGCAAAATTTGCAAATGAAAGCGGCATTCAAGACGTCGTCTTAGAAAAAGCCATGAAAAAGGCTTACTTAGAATATTCCATGAGCGTCATCGTCGCCCGGGCCCTGCCCGACGTGCGGGACGGCTTAAAGCCCGTGCATCGCCGTATTCTCTACGGCATGCAACAGCAGGGCCTTACGCCGGATAAGCCTCACAGAAAAAGCGCCCGCCTCGTCGGGGACGTTATGGGGAAGTATCACCCCCACGGGGACTTGTCCATTTACGACGCCGTGGTGCGTTTGGCC
Organism: Aedoeadaptatus acetigenes; assembly: GCF_025566985.1. NCBI lineage: Bacteria > Bacillati > Bacillota > Tissierellia > Tissierellales > Peptoniphilaceae > Aedoeadaptatus > Aedoeadaptatus acetigenes. Next base: position 132,323 of record NZ_JAOQJD010000002.1, on the reverse strand, counting down.
CAGGACTTTAACATTCGCTACCCCCTCGCCGACGGCCAGGGGAACTTCGGTTCCATGGACGGGGACAGCCCGGCGGCCATGCGTTACACGGAAGTGCGCATGTCGAAGTTGGCCATGGAAATGTTGAGAGACATCAATAAAGACACCGTGGACTTCGTGCCCAATTTCGACGAAGAATTGACGGAACCTTCGGTGCTTCCCTCGCGCTTTCCCAATCTCCTGGTCAACGGCTCCGCCGGCATCGCCGTGGGCATGGCCACCAATATGGCCCCCCACAATATGAACGAAGTCATCGACGGGGTCATCGCCTACATGGACGACGAAACAATCTCTCTGGAAAAGATGATGACCCACATTAAAGGGCCGGATTTTCCCACCGGCGCCTTTATTATGGGCAAAGAAGGCATTAAGGAAGCCTACAAAACTGGCCGCGGCAAGGTAAAAGTGCGGGCGCGGGCGGAAATCGAGCCCTTAAAGAGCAAGTACCAAATCGTGGTGACGGAATTTCCCTATCAAGTGAACAAGGCGCGGGTCATCGAAAAAATCGCCGAGCTCGTGAAGGACAAAAAAATCGACGGCATCTCCGACATTCGCGACGAATCCAATCGCCGCGGCGTGCGCATGGTTATTGAACTGAAGCGGGACGCCAATCCCCACGTGGTTTTAAATCGCCTCTACAAGGAAACTCAGCTGCAAATCACCTTCGGCATCATCAATCTCGCCTTGGTGGACGGGGTGCCGAAAGAATTGACTCTGCTCGAGCTTATTCACTACTACGTTATGCATCAGCGGGACGTGGTGACCCGACGCAGTACCTTCGACTTAAACAAAGCCAAGGCCCGGGTGCACATTATCGAGGGCTTGAAACTTGCCATCGACCATATCGACGAAATCATCGAAATCGTCAAAAGCTACCGCACTGACGAAGAGATCAAGGCGAAATTTACCGAGCGCTTCGGCCTCACGGACATTCAGGGCCAGGCCATTTTGGACATGCGCATCAAGCGCTTAAGCGGCCTGCAAGTGGAAAAGCTGGAAGAAGAGTATAGGGAACTCTTGGCCCTCATCGAAAAATTGGAGCTCATCCTCTCCGATCCCAAGGTCTTGGATAAGACCATTCAAGAAGAACTCTTGGAGATCAAGGAAAAATACGGCGATTTGCGCCGCACGGTGATCACGAAATCCGACGGGGAAATGGAAGATGCCGATCTCATCGAAGACGAAGAAGTGGTGGTCACCCTCACCAATTCCGGCTATATTAAGCGCATGCCCGAAGGCACCTACAAGCCTCAACACCGCGGAGGCCAGGGGATCAGCGCCTTAAACAAAAAGGCCGACGACTTCGTCACCAGCCTCTTTATTACATCCACCTTGGATACGATTCTGTTCTTTACCGACTGCGGCCAAGTGTATAAGAAACAGGCCTACGAAATTCCCGCCGCCGGCAGAAACGCCAAGGGCACGGCCATCGTGAACCTGCTTCAATTGGAAGAAGGGGAGCGGATTCAAAGCATTATCCCCATCGATCAGGTGGCGGACGACGACAATCTCTTCCTCGTCACCCGTCGCGGCTACATTAAAAAGACCAAGATGGGCGAATACAAAAACATTCGCAAAAACGGCCTCATCGCCATGGGCTTAAGAGAAGGCGACACCATGATCGGCGGCATTCAATGCGGCGACGACGACGATTTAATCTTTGTCACGAAGAAGGGCATGTCCCTGCGCTTCAAGGGCGGCGAGCTGAGAGAACAGGGCCGCACGGCCATGGGCGTCATCGGCATTCGCCTGGACGAAGACGACGAAGTGGTCAGCTTTGTAAAGGCCGAAGAGGGCAAGACCCTGGCCGTTATCAGCGAATACGGCTACGGCAAGCGCACGGCCATGGAAGAATACAAGGTGCAAAATCGCGGCGGCAAGGGCCTGATCACCTACCGCATCAAGGAAAAAACCGGCCAATTGGTGTCGGCGAAAGTCTTAAACGACGGAGACGAAATTATGATGATCTCCGAAGACGGCGCCATTATTCGTCTGAAGGCGGAATCCATTTCCATCTTAGGGCGGGCCACCTCCGGCGTGAAGCTCATGAATATTAAAGACAGCCACATCGTCGCCGTGGCCGAATACGTCGGGGAAGAATAAATGTATTGCCCCCGCGGCTTGCGATGATATACTAGAAGAGAAAAGGAGGGCGGAATGTTTACACTGAAAATAAAAGATGACGGGGAACGCTTGCGTCTCATTCCCTGCGGCGAAATGGACATGTATTACACGGCTCAATTTAAAGAAGAAGCCGTCGCCGCCTACGACGCCCACAAAAAAAACATCCTCGTGGATGCCGCGGATTTAGCTTACGTGGATTCCACCGGGCTCGGCGGCTTTATTTACCTGCTCAATTACGTCAAGGAAAACGGCCACGAAGTGCACATCGAGCACTTGGATCCCAATGTAAAGAAGCTCTTTACCATTACGAAATTAGACAAATTGTTTCATATCGAGGGAGAGGCCTAATGGGAGATAAAGTCTATTTAACCATTCCGGCCAAGCCCCGCTACCTTTCCCTGGCGCGCTTAAACGTGTCGGGGATTTGCGTGGAAGAAGACATCGATATGGACACCTTGGGAGACATTCGCCTGCTTCTTACGGAAAGCTGCAATCTTTCCTTCGCCATGGGCATGAAAGATACCATCGACATCGTCATGGAGCCGGAAGAAGGCGCCATTCGCTTCCGCGTCTCCGGCATCAGCGAGGAGAAAGTCGAGGCCGACGAGCGCCTGGCCATCACGGCCATGATTATCGAGTCTTTGGCCGACGAAGTCTCCTACGACGACGATCAATTGGTCGTTTACAAAACCTTCGGAGCATAAAATGGACAAAGAAGCCTACTACAACATGGATCGGCCCCTTTCCAAAGCGAAGCGAAAAGAATTATTTGCCGAATACGCCGAAACCGACGACAAGACCCTTCGGGACATTTTAATCGAAGAGCACCTTTACATCGCCGAAATTCTGGCGAAAAAATATACGGGAAAAGGCATCGACTACGACGACATCTTTCAAGTGGCCTCCATGGGCCTGATTTTTGCCGTGGAGCGCTACGATCCGTCCAAGGGCTTTGAATTTTCGTCCTTTGCCACGCCGACCATTATCGGCGAGATTAAAAAATACTTCCGGGACAAGGGATGGACCATTCGCGTGCCCCGCCGGGTGCAGGAGCTGTCGAAAAAAATCAACGACGCCAAATTGACCCTGGCGCAGCAAAACCAAAAGACTCCCACCATTTCGGACATCGCGGAATTTCTGGATATTTCCACGGCGGAAGTGCTGGAGGTCATGGAAGCGTCGAAAGTCTACGCGCCGGAGAGTCTGGACATGAATTTCGACACGGGAAGCGAAGACCGGGATCTGTCCCGCGGCGACAAAATCGGCGTGGAAGAGGAGTACTTCCGAAAAGTCGAGATGAACGACTTTATTCAGCGGGCCATGGAAAACTTCAACGATGTGGAAAAAACCATCTTGATCGACCGTTACCAGTATCGGAAGACCCAGGTGTCCATCGCGGAAAAATTGGGCATTTCCCAAATGACCGTGAGCCGCATCGAGAAAAAGTTATTGGAAAAAATGCGTAAGGAAATGGAAAAGTCCGGAGAAATGGGATGAATCGAAAGAAATATATAACCAGGCTCCAAAGCCTGCTCTACGCCTTGGAATTTGCCATGGCCGTCACTATTATTATCGGGATCGTCACTTCCGTCCCCGATCTTTTTAAATACATGGTAGACATCGCCCACAGCACCAAGGGAAGCAGTTATGAGCTCTTTCAGTCTTTTCTTTCCCACGTCCTCTTAATGGTCATCGGCCTGGAATTTGTGGCCATGTTAATCAATCACGAGGAATACCAAATCATCTACATTATGATTATGGTGGTGGCGAGAAAAATGCTTATTTACGGCGACAATACCCAAGACCTTTTTATCGGCGTTTTGGCCATCGCCGTCTTGTTTATCGTGCGCAAATACTTTACCATTCACAAAATCCTTGCCAATGCCGGCGTGGCTTTTTTCGATGCGCAGACGAGAATGGAAAAGGTCAACGAACATTTGGTTAGAGACATCGAGAGCAGAGAAGAGATCCTCGGCGACTACATTCAAAAAATATTCGACGAACAGGATAAAATCGTGGAATTAGGCGCTGTTGTGGAAGACGAACGCTACGTCTATCAAGTGGAGGAAATGGACGAAGGACGCATGACCATGATCGCCTTGGAAGATAAATATAAAGGAATGTAAAAGATTTTCTGCAAGGCGCGGATATGAATTGCAAATTATGAAATAGGTGCGTATACTGTTCATTATGGAGCTGTAGCTCAGTTGGATAGAGCAGTGCCCTCCTAAGGCACGTGCCGGGGGTTCGATTCCTCTCAGCTCCGCCATTACATAAGCGACGATGCGTCTTATAAAAAGAACAATGCCGAATATAGGATTGTTCTTTTCTAATTGAAGGGATTCGGTAAGAATCTAACGATCAATTATGTATGGTACGATAATTGTCACTGGTCTATTAGATTGGGGTATTTATGGAAAACAATAAATCGATGCGAGAAGTCATGAATTCAATTTACCTGAAATATAAATTAAATTTCTACAAAAATCTCTATCGCAACAACAGACAGCCGGATTCACTGACGGTCATGGAAAAGTTTTGTGCCGAGGCCATTTACGCGCTTCAAGGGCCGACCATTAACGAATTGGCCAATTTTATTCGCGTGAGCCAACCGAATGCCGCCTACAAGGTGAATAATTTGGTGGAAAAAGGCCACGTGGAAAAAGTGCGCAGCCAAAAAGACCGCCGCCAGGTCCACCTCTTCGTCACGGATAAATTTAAAAAGTACTACCAAGTCAATTACGACTTTGTCGACGACGTGCTTAAATGCCTGGAAGAAAAGGTGCCCGAAGAAAAAATGCAGGTCTTTAAGGAAGTCCTGGACGTGTTGGACGACGGCATCTTGGAATCGGTGACGAAAGAATTAGACGAAAGCTACTACCGCAACCACGAGGAGGTGTAAATCGTGGAGCCGGGGTCTCTTCGCGCCTTCAGGCGTCTTGAAAAAGACATGTTGCGCACGGAAAAGGCCTATGTTCAGGTGCTGATGAAAGCTATGGACGAGAAAGAGGCCGCGGATCTCCGTGCCTTGGAAAAGAGGCAAAGTGAATTTGAAGCGGCGATTCGAGAATTTAAAGCCGCCCTGTACGAATAAAAGTTCTGAGGAAGCCTTTTTTTCCTCGGAATTTTTTATTGTCTTAACGCTCTCTTAACGCCTCGTCCGCTACAATGACATTACCATCGAAAAAGGAGTGTTCACATGAATAAGAAAATGAAAAAGATTTTGGCAGGCGCCTTGATCGCGAGCTTAAGCTTCGGCCTTTTGGCCTGCGAGAAGAAAGACAATCGCCGGGAAGACCATCCGGAAGAAGTGGCCCAAGGCGAAAGCATCGAGGCCTCCAAGGCCGGCATGGGCAATGAAATGATCAAGCCCGCCGACTACGCCTGGCAGGTAAAAGATACTTATGAATTCCCCTACATGGGCGCAAAAATCACTTTGCCGAAAACCCTGCAAGACATGATGACGAAAAAAGACGTCATCATGCTGGACGATCAGTCCTTAGGCGAAAAGAACGAAATCAAATACGCCATGCTCACCTTCTCCGCTTTAACGGAAGAAGACAAGAACAAGGAAATTCCGAAAATGGGCGACGAGTACCCGAAGTGGCTGGAAGCCATTAAGCGGGCGGGTACTCTGGGGATCTACGACAAATCCATGGACGAGGCCGCCATTAGCAAGGTGACCAAATTGGATACTCACACGAAACTCGGCGAAAGCAAAGACGGAAAGTACAATTACTACTTATCCACGGCGAAAGATGTGGATCCCGCCGTTCAGGAAGCCTTAAAGGGCGTGAAGCTTGAGACCATGGATAGGACCCCCATGGCGGAAAACGGCTACGTCTTTGAAGAAAAAGAAATGCAGCAAACGTCCGATGCGAAATCCATCGCCCCCTTTAAGACCCAGGACATCGACGGCAAGGCCTTCACCGACGCGGATCTCGCGAAAAACAAACTCACCATGGTCAATGTCTTCGCCACCTGGTGCACGGCCTGCATTCAGGAAATCCCCGATTTGGAAAAGCTGAATGCGGAAATGAAAGACAAGGGCGTGGGCGTCGTGGGCGTGGTCATGGACACCCACGAAGACGGAAAAGACATTCCCGAAGCCATCGACAAGGCCAAGGCCATTCAAAAGAAATTAAAGACCACCTACCCCTTCTTAAAACCGGATGATCAATTGATGAAGGGCCGCCTCCAAGGCATTCAAGCCTTGCCGGAAACCTTCTTCGTGGACAGCAAAGGCAACATCGTGGGCGATTCCTACTCCGGCGCCAAGAGCCTGGACGAATGGAAGACCATCGTCGAAAAAGAACTGAAAAATGTCAACTAAGGTGAAAGAAAAATACCGCGCCTATTTGGGCCCCGCCATCTTCCTCGCATCCATGGCCATGATGGCCTACGGAATCAACCGGGGAGAGATGCAGGTGGTTCTGAACAAGGCCATACGAATTTGCATGGAGTGTATCGGCATTGGCTAGTAAAAAAAAATCCATGAAAGAAACGAAGCGCCACCTCTTTCAGGGGTTGTGGTTTCTCGCCACCAATTCCTATATGGAAGGCTTTAAGACGGGAAAAATCTATCAGGGCAAGATGAAAAACCTCTGCGTGCCGGGCATGAATTGCTATTCGTGCCCCGGGGCCAAGGGGGCCTGTCCCATCGGCGCCCTGCAGGCCGTCATCGGAAATATGGACTACAAATTTTCCTTTTACGTGGTGGGCTTTCTCTTCTTTATCGGTGCCCTTATGGGCCGCTTCGTCTGCGGCTGGCTCTGCCCCTTCGGCCTGGTACAGGATCTTTTGCACAAAATCCCCTTCCCGAAGAAAATAAAAACCTTCAAAGCGGATAAGCATTTGAGAAAATTAAAATACGCAATCCTTTTGATCTTCGTCCTTCTCCTCCCTCTTTTTCTCGTGGACGTCCTGGGTCAGGGATCCCCCTATTTTTGTAAACTCATCTGCCCCGTGGGGATGCTCGAAGGGGGCCTTCCCTTGGTCCTGAAAAACGAAAGCATGCGAGGCGCCGTAGGCTTTTTGTACGCGTGGAAAGGCGCCATTCTCGCCGCCACGATTTTCCTAAGCATCGTCATCTATCGTCCCTTCTGTAAATACATCTGCCCCCTCGGGGCCGTATACTCACTCTTCAATCCCATCTCTGTTTTTAAATACAGATTGGACGATAAGGCCTGCATCAATTGCGGCGCATGCGCAAGGGCCTGCAAGATGAACGTAAATCCCGTGGAAAACGAAAATTCCGCCGAGTGCATTCGCTGCGGTCAGTGCGAGAAGGCTTGCCCCACCGGCGCCATTACAAAAGGCCTGTGCATGAAGCAAAAAACAAAAGCAATACCTGAAAACTAAAAGATTCACAAAACGCAAAGAGGCCATGCCTGTTTGCGTTTTTGCTATAATGAGAAAAAAGGAGGCGCCATGCGACTGTTAATTGTAGAAGATGAAAAGGAATTGTTGGAATCCATCGCCGAAGGGCTGAGACTCTCGGGCTACGCCGTGGATACGGCGGCGGACGGCGCCGAGGCGGAGGATCTCTTTTGGAGCGAAACCTACGATCTCATCGTGCTGGACATTAATCTGCCGAAAATCGACGGCTTTACCCTGCTCAAAGAAATTCGCGAAGAAGACAAGCAGGTCAATGTGATCATGCTGACCGCCCGCACCCAGGTGGCGGATCGGGTGAAGGGGCTGGACCTCGGGGCCAACGACTACTTAATCAAGCCCTTTCACTTCGACGAATTGGAGGCGCGGATCCGCTCCCTTCTCCGCAGAAAACAGGTGGTGGAAGACAAAATCATTCATTACAAAAACCTGTCCTTCGACACGGCGACAAAAATCCTCACCGTGGACGGGGATGTGATCAAGCTCACGGCCAAGGAGCTGGGCATTTTCGAGTACCTGATCTTGAATCAGGGCCGCTACATTTCCGCCGAGGAATTGATGGAACATGTGTGGGATATGAATGTAAGCGATGTGTCCAACGCCGTGCGGGTGCATATGTCCGCCCTGAGGCGAAAGATTAAAGAGGCCCTGGGAGAAAACATCATACGAAACGAAATCGGAAGGGGCTATGTCATTGATAGGGAATAAAACGAGGCGCTCCATTATATTCAAGCTGACGGCGGCGAGCGTGGCCCTCTTGATGCTTATGCTCGTCCTCTCAAACTTTCTCATCGCCCGGCGCCAGCAGGACATCGCCGAAAACCTCACCGCCCAAGTGGAAAGCCGCATGAAGGGAAAGGCGGAAGGGGACTCGGTCATGGTCTTTATCGACCAGGAAGAAGTGCGCCATTTGGCGGATTTCAAGCTCTATGCCATCGGCGTCTTTCTCATCACAGGCCTTATCGGCGGCGGCATATTTATTCTTTTGATTCGCCGCACCTTGAGCCCTCTCGCGATTTTAACGGAAAAAGTGGCGGCCACGGACATGGACGCCATGGCGGAAAAAGACAGCCTGGTGCTGAAAGAAGGGGCCTACGAAATCGTGGCCCTCTCCGAAGCCTTTCAAAAGACACTGGATAAAATCTACGACAATTACGAAAAAGAGCGGCTCTTTTCCGTGAACGTGGCCCACGAACTGCGCACGCCCCTGGCCGTGTTGCGCACCCGCGTAGACGTGTTTAAGAAAAAAAGAGGCCCCATGGATCCGGAACTTGAAGTCTTCGTGGAAAGCATGGAGAAAAACATTCGCCGCCTCTCCGACTTAGTGGAAGAGATCCTCTTTTTGGGCCGGGACACAGCCCCGGAATTTCGCCCGGTCAATATCAAGGCCATGGGCCAGGAGCTTCTTTTGGATCTGGAGGAAAAGGCCGAGGCGAAAGACGTAGCCCTTTCCCTCGAAGGAGAAGACATGGTCCTTGAAATCGACGACGCCCTCCTGGGGCGGGCGTTGTACAATCTCATCGACAACGGCATTAAGTACAACCGACCCGGAGGCAGCTTAAGCATCGTCCTTTCGGAAAAAGGCGAAGATGCACTTATCACTGTGGCCGACACGGGATATGGCATGGATGAAGAAGCCAAGGCCAAAGCCTTCGACCTCTTCTATCGGGCCGATCCCTCGAGAAACCACGACGGCTACGGCGTGGGCCTGGCCCTCGTAAAAGAAATCGCCGGTCGCTTAGGCGGAAAAATCCATATTAAAGACAATCAACCCGCCGGGACCATTTTCGAATTCACCCTTCCGAAAAAAGGACCGCGGTAAGGGCAAAACTATTTTCCATGAGACAAATCTCGATGCCTTCGGGATTTGTTTTTTTGTGTAAAATCTCCGGGATGAGGCAAATAAAATATTGTATTTTTACACATGCTTTGTTTTAATAAAAAGAGAAAGGAGGGCGCCCCTTGCTTTTACAGCACAGAAAAGACGAAAGATTCAATCAAAAAATCGAACACCATTACGAAAAGCAGAAGGCCTTTCTCACGGCCTACGGAAGTAAATGCTTGGGCTCAAAAGAAAAAGCGGAAGACGCCCTCCAGGAATGTTTTCTCGCCATCATTGAGAGAAAAGCCGATTACGCCGATCTTTCAGACGACGAATTCAGAAAAGTAGCCGTCACCATGATGAAATACAAATGCATCGATCGACTGCGAAGAGAGAAGAAATGGGCGAATCGGGCCCCGGACGCGTATGATGATGCCCTCGATGCATTCGACGATCTGTCGGCGACCTATCTTAAAAAAGAGCGGGAGCAAATGGCCCGGGAGGCATTAAAAAAACTGGATCCCCTGGGCCAACAGATCCTGTACCTAAAGTATTTTGAAGAGAAATCCTACAAAGAAATCGCAGAAGAGCTGGCCATAAGCACCAATTTGGTTCAGGTGAAGCTCTATCGAATTAAACAAAAATTGCGAAAAATGCTGGGAGAGGAGGGGGAAAATGAATGATCGGCAATTGGATCAATGGATAAAAAACGCCATGGAGAAAAACACGGAAGAAGAGATCCGCGCCCTCGAAGAGCAGTGGACAAGTGACCACGACCGTGCCTTCGCCCTCTCGACTGAAACCGACCGAAAAATCCTCGCCGCCATTCAAAGGAACAAAAAGAAAAATCCCTTAAAAAAAGCCGCCGCCGTTCTTCTCGTGGCCGGGATCGGCCTAGGGAGCCTCTTTGCCTTTCACGGCGATGCCCTGGCCCAAATTCAATCCTATGTGGAAGCGTGGTTTAGCGACCACACCGCCATCTACTTTACCGAAAAGGAGAAGGTAGAGAAAAAAGACTGGGAAATCACCTATGTTCCGAGGGGTTATAAAGTATCTAAAATTGAAAAATTAGATGAGGGATATCAAATTACATTTTTTGAGAACGAGGAAGGAAAAAACTTTAGCTTTGAGTGCGTCGCGAAAGACGGTGCATTTACCATTGGAGAAGACAATGAAAACGGAGAAAGAAAAAAAATAAACATAGGAAAAAATGAAGCATTCCTCTATGTATCCAAACGTGAAGGGTTTTCAAATTCCATTACGATGGAAAATGAAGATTATATTTTCATACTTGATGGAGATGTTACGGTGGATGATTTGATAAAAATGGCCGAATCCATCCGTGAAAAGAAATAAAAATTTCAAAAAGACTGTACAGTTTTTCCTTTGTGAAACGTTATAGTAGTGAGACGAAAAGAAAGGAGCCCTTATGACCATTGTTCGAATCCAACTGATGATGACGGTGTTGGTTGCACTCTATGCCTTCGCCACCTTGCCGCTTTACTTATCCGATGAGAAGGCGCGATTAGCAAAGTACCCGTGGCTGGCAAAACACGATCGAAAAATCTCCCGCGTCTTGGCACTTCTGCTATTGATCGTTACCATTCTCCGCTTTGTCATGGAGCGGGGTGTAGGGGCGTAACCTGGAAGACAATAGAAAATTTAATCAATGAGGTGATTTTATGAGAAAAGATTTTAAGCAGATCGGTTATGCCATCAGCCTGTTTTTCTTAGGCTTGTTGGCGTGGAATCCGTGGATCGGCCTTCCGAATGACGTTGTTATCGATACTCGAGAGTATGAGTTGCGTCTTCTTTTTATTCTGGTGATTTTGCTCATGCTTCCCCGCGCGCTGGAGACCGTGGATTATAATAGGGCGGCGGAAAAAAACGAGGGAAAAGACGAAAAAGAAGACGAGGTGCAAAAACAGTAGTAACCGGAGAGTATGCTTTATCGAAATAATACCTCGAAAAAGATAGGAGAAAATCACATGAAGAAAGGGTACAAAAAGTACGGTTACGTCATTAGCATGGTTTTTCTCGCTCTGATAGCCAGAAATAATCGCATTTTAGTATGGGAAGATTCCATTAATTTTGTCGATCTTTACATACGCATCGTCATCGCCGTTATCATGTTAATTTTATTACCTCACGCACTGGACGCTTTTGATGTGGTGCGTGAAGAGAAGGTAGAAAAAGCGGAAAACAAGGATAAAGTCGGAGATGGAGAAGAAACAGGCGACGGAATTTTTTCGAACGGCGATAAATCGGATTGAACATAAAGGCCATGATCGAGCAAGCTTTTGCCTGCTCGATTTTTTCGTCGGAAAAAGGAGGATTGTGGTCAGGGGTTTTGATACGTGGTAGAATTTAGCCGAGGTGTTTATGTTAGTTATCGATAAATTTGAACAGACCGTGGAAAAACACGGAGATAAAATCGCCCTGGTGGACGGCGTGCGGTCCATTACCTTTTCCGAACTGAGAAAAGAGGCCCTAGATTTGGCGGCGGCCCTTTACGAAACAACCGGCGCTGCAAGCAAGCCCATTCTCGTCGCCGTGAATCGGCACATCGAAACGGTGGTGGCTTATTTGGCCGTGCTCTATTCGGGGAATTTTTACGTGCCCGTAAGCGACGAGGAAGCGGCGGGGCGCATGGAGCAAATCGCCGAAAAGCTCGAGGCCGAGGCGGGGATTTTTCACGAAAAAAATTGCTTTGAATCCTTAAATCTTACGGCGATTTCATCGAAGGCGAAGGCGACGGGGGCGGTGGATGTCAATCGCCTCAGGGAAGGAATCATCGACGCCGATCCCTGCTACGTCCTCTTTACTTCCGGCTCCACCGGGGCGCCGAAGGGGGTGGTGGTAGCCCAAAAAATGGTGGTGGATTTTATGGACTGGATCCCCGAAGCTTTGGGCATCGATGCAAGTTTTAACATCGCCAATCAAACGCCCCTGTACTTCGACGCGTCGGTAAAGGAGCTGGCCCTTATGATGGGGGAAGGGGCCACGGTGCATTTAATGGACAAAAAGCTCTTTCTCTTTCCCGTAAAGGCCGTGGAGTATTTAAACGAACACAAAATTTCCGCCATTCTCTGGTCCGTTTCCGCCATGAATCTCTTGGCCAATTCCAAGGTCTTCGACGCCGCGGTGCCGGAGCATTTAAAGGTGGTGGCCTTTGCCGGGGAGGCGTTTTCCGCGGAGAAATTAAAGATCTGGCGCGACGCCGTCTCGGCGGATTACTTTAATCTCTACGGGCCCACGGAAACCACCGTGGACTGCGCCTATTACAAGGTGAATCGGGATTTCGGTCCCGGGGAAGTGATTCCCATCGGCAGGGCCTGCGAAAATATGGATTTAATGATTTTAGACGGCGATGTGCCGGCGGATAAGGGCGAGCTGGTGGTGCGGGGCACGGGCGTGGCCTATGGCTACTACAAGGACCCGGAAAAGACGAAGGCCGCCTTCGTGCAAAATCCATTGAACAGCCGCTACCCGGAGATCGTCTATCGCACGGGCGACATTGTGCGAAGAAATGGGCGGGGCGAAATCGAATTTCTCGCCCGAGAAGACGATCAGATCAAGCGCCACGGCTACCGCATCGAATTGGGGGAAGTGGAGCGGGCCCTTTTTGCCTTCGGCATCAAAGACGGCATGTGTTTCTACGACCGCGAAAAGGAGAAAATCGTCGCCGTCTACACCGGGGAAGAGTTCTCCCGCATGGATTTTCGCAAGGGGCTTAAGGCCCATTTGCCCGCCTACATGATTCCGGACCGCTTTATCCACGTGGCGTCGCTGCCGACGACGCGAAACGGAAAAATCGACCGAAAGGCATTGGAGGACGCTTATGAACATGGTGCCCTTTAAAGACGAAAGGGACTTGGACACGCGCCTGGCTGCTTACAAGGGGAGCGTGAACAACGACTACATGAACCGCCGCCGCTATGTAGAGGAGCTCGAGGATCTGCGCTATTTTGACGACGGGGATCTCTACATCGGCACGAAGAAAAACGACCGATGGCACGTGACCTATTACTTAAAGGAGCAGAAGCCCTTGGATTTGAACGAGGCGTTGGTCACAGAAATCGTCGGTCGCCGGCCGGACATATCAGCCGCCGAGGCCGTGGGCTTTCGCCTTTATAAAATGCGCCTGCGCCTTCGTCTGAAGGAAGGATTGGGGGAAATTTCCCCTCGCGTCGTGACTTTGGACGACGGGGACTTTGTGGCCCGGGGCATCGCCGCCTTCGATCCCGTTTCGGGGAATCATCAATCCACGGATGAAATCGAGAGGGACATAAGAGAAGGACGCGTGATCGGCATTCCCGGAGCGGGCTTTTTGCAGTATTCCATAAGCCCGACGGAACAGACCATCGAGCATTTGTATGTGGAGCCTTCTCGCCGCGGCAGGGGCCTGGCCCTGGAGCTGGTGAAGCACTACGTGGCCGCCTGCATCGAAAAAAAGCGGGCCACCGTGTGGACCGACGCCGAGGGCGGAGCCGCGGCTTTGTACGAGAAGGCGGGCTTTCGAAAAGACGGCTTTCATTCGGCGGTCATGGTCTACGCACCGGAATTGAAATAACCGGCGGCTAATTGTATAATGGGAAAGAATCGAAGGAGGAGCTATGAAAGAATCAATCATTGAAATCATCGAAAGCATCACCGGCGAAGTGGTGAAAGAAGATACAGATTTAATCGAAGAAGGTATTTTGGATTCCTTCGACATGGTGAGCCTGGTGTTGGAGCTGCAAGATGCCTTCGACATTACCATCGACGTGTCGGAACTCTTGCCGGAAAATTTTGAGTCTGTCAATACCATCGCCGAGTTTATCGACAAATTATAATGGCCTTTACCGAACTTTCCTTTCTCTTATTTGTCGCCCTCTTCGTCGTCATCTATCGCGTCGTCGGTTGCAAGTGGCAAGTCTTACTGGCCGCTTCCCTTCTGTACTACGCGCTCTACGACATCAGGGCGTTTTTTTATCTGTTTACGGCCATTTTCACCACCTACTTCGCGGGAAAAATCCTCTACAAAACCAAGAACAAGGCTCTTTTATTCGCCACCCTGGCCGTGAATTTCGGCCTTTTGTCCTTGGTGAAATTTACGGATCTTTCCGCCTTTAAGATCGCCATTCCCCTGGGGATTTCTTTCTACACCTTTCAGGCCACATCCTACATTATCGACCTGTACCGGAAGAAATACCCGCCGGCGGACAATCTCTTAAAATACGCCCTGTATCTGTCCTTTTTTCCGCAAATCGTGCAGGGGCCCATCTCCCGTTACGACGCCATTTCCGAGGACCTTTACCGGGCGGAAGCGGATAGCCTCTCCTTTAGCCGGGGCCTTCTTCTCATGCTCTACGGCTATTTTAAAAAGCTCCTCATCGCCAATCGCGCCGCCCTCGTGGTGTCGGGGATTTTCGATCATCCCGACGATTTCGGCGGCGGCTTCGTGTTTATCGCCATTATTTTCTATTCCATTCAGATTTACTGCGACTTCAGCGGCGGCATCGACATCGCAAGAGGCGTGGCCTATCTCTTCGGCGTGGAGCTTTCGGAAAACTTTAAGCGGCCCTTTTTCGCCACGTCCCTTACGGACTTTTGGCGCCGTTGGCACATTACCCTCGGGGCGTGGATGCGGGACTACGTGTTCTTTCCCCTGTCCCTGACGAAGACCTTCGGTACCATTAACAAAAAATCCCGCCGGATTTTGGGACGCCACGGCGGCAAGGTGCTTACCTTAACCATCTCCACCTACATCGTCTACTTGCTCATCGGCATTTGGCACGGCGGCGGCTTTAATTTCATCGCCTTCGGCCTCTACAACGGGACTTTGATCTCTCTGTCCCTTCTCTTCGAGCGGCGATTTAACGCGGTGAAAAAAGCCCTCTCCATCGACGATCAAAAGGCGCCCTACCGGGCCTTTCAGGTGATCCGCACCTCCTTTTTGGTCTTTATCGGCCGCTACTTTACCCGCTCCGGAAGTTTTTCCCAGGCGATTTTCATGCTGAAAAAAACCCTTCGGGACTTCAGCTTCCGCCACGGGGACTTCGGCGTGGAGCCGAAGGATTTTGCCGTCATCGGCTTGGCCTTTCTCGTCGTGGCCGTGATCTCGTCGATTCAAGAGCGCGGCGTGGATGTGACGGAGCGGATCCTTTCCGCCAAGATGCCGGTAAAGGCGGCCCTTATCTTCGGCGCCATGGCGGTGATTCTCTACTTCGGCGTCTACGCCCAAGGCTACCGGTCCGTGGAATTTATTTACAGAAACTACTAGGTGAACTATGGAAAAGAAGACGAAACAATTTAATCGGCTGTTTTTACTCATCGCCCTGGGGATTTTTATTGCCATCGCCGCCTTCAATGGGCTTACCGATCCCTTTAATGTCTTCGGCGACCCTCTGTTTCGTTGGTACGGCTACGATTACACGCAAAATCCCCGCACGGCGAAGATCACCTACTTAAAGACCCACCAAAAAGAAAAACAGTATAAAAATTTCATCGTCGGCGCATCCGGGGCCAGCTCCATTCCCTTGGACAAGCTCAAGGCCTACACGGGAAAGGACTACTACAATGTCTTTCACTACGGCGCGGACCTTTACGACACGGAAAAGACCGTGGCCTTTTTGGTGAAGAATTATCCCGTGGAGTCCATTATTATGCCTCTGGCCATTCCCTCGGCCACGAAGTACCACGAAAACAATCGGGACTTAAATTACCTCCTTCATCCGGATGTGAGCGGGGAAAATAAATTCACCTTTTACAAAAACTACCTCTTCGCCAATCCCCGCTACGGCGCGGACAAAATCGCGGCAAAAAAAGAGGACAGCTACATTCCGAAAAATTTCGACGTCTTTCACGAAGACGGAAGCTACGACAAGCGGGTGCGGGACGTGGAATACATGGGATCTTCGGAAGAGTACATGAAGAATCAGCATTTCGACATTCCCGCGGAAAAAATCCCCCTGTCTTCGCAAGACGAGGCCATCGCCGCCATCGGAAGGATCAAGGCCATGTGCGACGAAAACCACATTCCCATTACCTTTCTATTGACGCCTATGTATGCCGGGCAAAATGCCCGCTACGACAAAGAAGAAGTGGATGCCTACTACAAAAAGCTTGCCGAGACTGTGGATTTTTGGGATTTCACGAACACGCCTCTGGAGAAGGATCCCCGGTTTTTCTACGATCCATCCCACTTCAGAAACGCCATGGGCGCCATGATGCTGGATAAAATTTACAAGGGCGAGGGAAATTACGGGAAGTTTATTGCGAAAGGTCGCGTGGAGAAAGCCGCAGCCCAGGCCCCCGAGGTTTTGGAGCGCAGCTACTACATCTTCGCCTTCCACCACCTGGCGGATGAGGGCGACGGCCTCTACACCATTTCTCCGGCGCGATTCGAGGAATTTTTGCAGTACCTCAAGGACGAGGGGATTCAAACCGTCCACTTTAAGGACCTGATGAATTTCGTCGAGGGAAAAGGGGATCTGCCGGAAAAATTCGCCCTCATTACCTTCGACGACGGCTACGATTCCAATTTAAAGCTGGCCTATCCATTGCTTAAAAAATACAATCAAGTGGCCACGATCTTTCCCATCGGAAAGACCATGGGCATGGACACTTATCCCGGCACGGACAAACCCATGAAGCGCCACTTTTCTCCCGAAGAGGCCCTTGCTTGCGCCGATATCTTCGAGTACGGCTCCCACAGCTACTTCTTCCACCAAACACAAAAGGTGGAGGGCAGCACCTTCAGGGAAAACATGGGCAGGCTCAAAGGGGAAGATGAAGAACACTTTATGGCGGCTTTTAAGGCCGACGACGCACGGTTTAAGGCGGTGTACGAGAAATTCAACGACCACGCGCCCTACGCCTTCGCCTATCCCCAGGGCATTCACGACGATTTGACGGAAGTGCTCCTTACGGAGGCGGGCTACAAGGTGAGCGTCACCTCGGAGGAAGGGAAGAATTACACGGTGAAGTATCTGCCCGAGACTCTGCGCCGATTAAAGCGGGTGAATGTTTCCGACAGCTTGGATCTTCACTCCCTCAATCCGTAAAAAGAAGCATAAAAAACGAGCCCCTGCATCGCTGCGTGGGACTCGTTTTTCTTTTATAGACTTTCTTTTAAGCGGCGAATGGCTTCTCTTACGTCGCTTTCTTCGATGTCTTCGCCCTTTAGGCGAAGGTTTTTGGCAAAGGTGAGGGCCTCGTCCCGCGCTTGAGTGGGCTCGGATTCCTGGGCTTCGATGACCTCCTTGGCCACGGCCATCATTTGCGACCAAGCCTGAATGACGGCATTTTCCCGGCGAATGTGGTTAATGAGCCGGGCGAAGGACCAGTCTTTGTTGGTTTCGGTCATGGCCGCCTTGTGGGGGAAGATCTCGCCCATTTCCCTGAGGGCGAGGAGAATCTCCTGTAGATCGTGGGAGTGCAGGTCCACGAAAACCACGAGCTCCTCATCCGGGGCTTCTGCCTTATCCCCGGTCTTTTCGTAGCCTTCAAGGCCCGCAAAATAGCCTAAAAGCTCGCCCACTTCTTCTTTTTCGACTTCCCGCAGGTCGATGGCCTGTGCCGCAGCGGCCTCCAGTAAATGGGCCCGCCGCGCCTCCCCTTCGACGCCGTAAAAAATGATTTGACTCATACTTCATTCCTTCCTAATCTGTGATCTATTCCGCGCACGTAAAGGTGCATTCATCAATTTGTAAAATACCTTAGAAAATAGATACCCAGTGAAGAAAAAATTTAATCGGATCAGGCGCGGAAGGGGCCTTGGGCTTTTTCCTTCCAGTTCAGATGCAAATAGCCCTCGGCGTCGGTTTTGTTGTTGATGAGGTAGCGGGTCTTTACCAGCTCCATCATGGGGCGATCGGCGGCCAGGGAATCGCTGTAGGCCACGCTGTTTTCGTAGTCGATTTCCATGTTCTTTTCCGTGAGATGGGCGAGGATATTGTCCACCTTTTTTGCGTGCTTGTTGTTGTCCCCCACCATTTCGAAATCCTCGTCGGTTTTCGTGCCGATAATGTGATCGAAGGGAAGCACGTCGGCCACGTACTTCAGGTAGTCTTCCACGGAGGCGGAGACGAGAAGCAGGTAGTAGCCCGCCGCTTTCAGGGCGTAGATTTCGTCCACGGCCTCTTTAAAGGCATAGGCCATGACGTCCTCGTAGACGAAGGCCTTGATTTCATCATCCGTGTAGTAGCTGAGCATGGAGAGAAAACTGTTCTTTACATTTTTCTTCACGGCCTTCGGGGAGCGAAGGAGGCTCCCCGTGACAAGCTCTTTGTAAAGTTTTGCCCGAAAGCCGGGGATTTTTCGCGCTGTCACGTCGTATAATATAAAAATGGAATCTTTCGAGATCACCGTGCGGTCGAAATCGAAGAGGGCAATTTTTTGTTTCATGGATTCTCCTTTACCCGCCGCACTTCCGCCGGCGGCGGTTTTTTGTTATAGTAGATTGGTGATGCATATGGACATTTTACATGTGGATATGGATGCGTTTTTCGCCTCTGTTGAGATTTTATTGAATCCCGCTCTGAAAAACAAGCCCCTGGCCGTGGGCGGGAGAAATCCCTCGGGCATCGTGACCACGGCGAGCTACGAGGCGAGAAAATACGGCGTGCACTCGGCCATGCCCATGTTTATGGCGAAAAGCCTGTGCCCGAATCTCATCGTGGTGCCGACGAGAAAGGGCGTCTACGGCGAGGTGAGCCGAAAGGTCTTCGGCTATTTGGAGCACTACGGCTACAAAATGGAGCAGGTATCCATCGACGAGGCCTATTTGGATATTACCGGCGCCAAGGATCCTGCCGCACTGGCGAAGACCATGCAGAGGGAAGTGGCGCGGCGCTTCGGCCTTTCCATGAGCTGCGGGCTGAGCTACAATAAATTTCTCGCAAAAATCGCCTCGGACATGGACAAGCCCGCGGGCTTTACGGTCATCGACGAAGCGCGGGGGAGGGAAATCATCAAGGATCTTCCCATTTCAAAGATCCACGGCATCGGCAAGAAGACGGCGGCGCGGCTCCGTGAACTCGGGATTCACACCGGGGCGGATCTGCTCCTTTTGGAGCGGGATTTTCTCAAGGAGAGCTTCGGCAAAATGGGCACGGAGCTCTACGACCGGGTGCGGGGCGTGGACTTAAGGCTCGTGGAGCCCGGCAGGAAGCGAAAATCCATCGGCACGGAAGAGACCTTCCCCGAGACCCGAAGCCGCGCTTTTTTTAAGGAGCGGCTTATGGAATCGGCGCGGCAAACGGCCTTTCTCATGGAGAAAAAGGGCATTGTGGGCTACACGGTGACCGTGAAGATCAAGACGCGGGATTTCGACACCCACACCAAGTCCAAGACCTTCCCCGAGCCGGTGGAAGGGGAAAAGGCATTGTATAGGGAGGCCAAGGCCCTCTTCGATTCCCTTTACGGCGGCGAGAAGCTTCGCCTCTTGGGCCTGAGCGTGTCCGCATTGGAAGAAAATTACAGCAGGCAACTGCGTTTTTTATAGGAGGTGCAGAATGGAAGAATGGAGACAAGAGAGAGTGCGGGAAATTTTTCAGCGCTTTACGAGCCTCTTTGATCTCACGATTTTGGAGCATACGGACGATACGATTTACGCCCGCTGGCATGTGGACGAGACGGTATTAAATCCCGCGGACATCGCCCACGGCGGGGCGGTGTATTCCGTTACCGACGCCATTTGCGCGGCGCTGGGCCTGCGGAACAACCACCTGCTCACCCGAGGCGTCAACTTTTACTACTACCGCTCCGTTCTCTTAGGGGACGCCTACATTCGCGCCGACTTTAAAAAAGTAGGTAAATACACCTCGGTCATGGAAGCGGAAGTGACCCAAAACGGCAAGCTCTGTGCCAAGGGCATGTTCGACATGGCCTATATGCCGCAAGCGGAACAAATCGAGATGGAGTAAGGAGGAACTATGGATCGCTACGAATACCTACAAGACAGCGTGGACCATCGCCTCATGGACGATTCCGAACTGAAGGTCGTCGAGCGTCGGGACGGGGGCATGACCTGCACATGGAAAGTGTGGCCCGGGGCCATTAACTCCGCCGGCACCTGCCAGGGCATGATTCACTTCGGCATGGCCGATGTAATCAGCGCCATTCTCTGCGACCGGGAAGGCGTCGTCGTCACCCAAAGCGCCTCCTGCTTCTACCACGCCCCTCTCTACGAAGGGGAAGTGGTGGCTGAGGCCTTTTTCAACAAGCGGGGCAAGGTCAACGACAATGTGGAAGTGCACTTCTTTCAAAAGGACAAGCTCTGCTTCCAGGCGATTTTCAGTATGCACGCCACCGGCGTGGTGCTGAACAAGGGGGGAGAGGATGAAGCGTAATCAAGCCATCTTCCTCTTAGTCCTTACCACGATTATTTGGGGCATGGGCGTGGTGGTTCAGGTAACCGGCATGAACCACATCCATCCCTTTGTATTAAACATGCACCGTTCCCTGGCGGCGGGGCTTTTCCTCCTCGTGATTCTCCTGTTTGTTCCGAAACTGAGAGGCGTGGGAAAGGATCTCGGGGCCACGATTAAAGGGGGCATTTGCTGCGGCATCTGTCTGAGCGTGGCCATGGCACTGCAACAATACGGCCTTCAATACACCACCGCCGGCAAGACCGGCTTTATTACGGCCCTTTACATCGTCCTCGTGCCCATGGGCGGGATTTTGCTTCGCCACGCGATTTCCAAGAAGACCTGGCTCGCCGTGGCCATTGCCGCCGTGGGCCTGTATTTTATCAGCATACAAAAGGGCGCGGGCTTTTCCATGGGCCTCGGGGATTTCCTCATCTTTCTCTGCGCCATCGCCTTTGCCGTGCACATTCTCGTCATCGACTACTTTGCCGAGGATGTCGACGGCGTGGCCATGAGCTGCATCCAGTTTTTCACGGCGGCGATCCTTTCCTTCTTCTTCGTTCTGCCCACCGGGGCGTCCTTCTTCGGGGAATACGCCAAGGCCCTGCCGGCAATTTTGTACCTGGGGATTCTCTCAAGCGGCGTGGGCTTTACCCTGCAGATTTTGGGCCAACGCCACACGGACCCGACAACGGCCAGCTTGATCCTAAGCTTGGAATCGGTATTTTCCCTCTTAGGGGGCTTTTTGTTCTTAAACGAATCTTTGACGGGGCGGGAAGCCTTGGGTTGTGCGCTCTTGTTTGCGGCCATTCTCATCGCCCAATTGCCCGTGGAAAAACTTCTGAAGATACCGGCGAAGAAATAAATTTATTTCCTAATATTCGGCATTCGTGCAATAAATAGCCATCTCTCGGGTATAGATCTATCCAAAGGACTATGTCAAGGAGGGAATGAAATGAAGTGTCGTTTTTGCGGAAATAATAATGAGCCCGGCGTCAAATTTTGCGCGTCCTGCGGGACGCCCATGGTCTATCCCCTGGGTTACAAGCCCGAGGACGAGGATGCGGCGGAAGAAAAACCGACGGTAGAAGCGTCGGAAGCGGCCGTGGAAGAAGCTGCCCCGGAAGAAATCGAGAAGGCCGCGGTGGAAGAAGAATCGGTGGAAGAAGAACCGCCTGTCGTCGAAGAAGTTTCCGCCGAAGAAAAGACGGAGTCCCCTGTCGCGGAAGAGGCGGCTGAAGAAGCGGCGGAAGATACGACTGAAGAACCGTCGGAAACCATCGAAGCCGCCGATGCATTTGAAGGGCCTGTTGCCAAAGAGGCGGAAGAAAACGAAGCGCCTGCGGTTGAGGAAGCTGCGACAGAAGAAGCTCCGGTTGTAGAAGAATCCGTTGCAGAAGAAGCGCCTGTTGCCGAAGAGGCGGAAGAAAAAGCGGAAGAAGCGCCTGTCGTTGAAGAGCCTGCTACGGAACAAGCCCCTGCTGTTGAGGAGCCCGCCGTGGAAGAAGCGCCTGTCGTTGAGGAGCCCGTTGTGGAGGACGTGCCTACCGTTGAAGAGTCCGCTGTAAAAGAAGCTCCCGAGGAACCGAAAGAAGCGCAGGTAGAGGAAATCGACTTATCCAAGCCCATGGACAAGCGCAAGAGACAGGCCTTAAAGCGCAAGCAAAAAGCGGCGAGAAAACAGGCCCAAGACGGAGATGCCGCCGAGAGAAAGCGCCTTGAGCATCAAAGCCACAAGGGCAAGGAAGCGAAAAGAGCGCAAGAAAAGGAAGCGGCACCTGTAAAAGAAGAAAAGCCGGAAGCGCCGAAAGTTATGCCGGAAGAGGCGAAAGCGGAACCGAAAGAAAAAATCCAAGCCGCCGACGACTTCAAAAAAGAATCGGAAAGGCCGCAAGTCAAGCAAAAAGAAAGCACGGCGGAAAAGAAAGCGGAAGCGAAGCCGGAAGAAAAAGCACCGAAAGAAAAAATCCAAGCGGCGGACGATGTGAAACTCGAGAAAAAGAAAATCGAAGCCGAGGCGAAAGCGCCGGCGAAAAAAGGCCGCATCAGCCCGGTCCTTATCGCCCTCGCCCTCTTGATCCTTCTCGTTATTATCTATAAACTGGTGAAATGAAGGATCTAAATGCCGCCCTCAGGGCATCGGCCACGGCGAAACACAAGGCCTTTTCGGAAAAACTGATCCCCACCGTGGCTCCGGAGACGATTTTAGGCGTGCCCATGCCCGCATTGAGGAAATTGGCAAAGGGCGTGGACCGCTCTTTTCTCGCGGACTTGCCCCACGAGACCTACGAGGAAAATATCCTCCATAGTCTTTTGATCAACGGCTTGCCCGCCGAGGAAGCCATTCGGGCCATGGATGCGTTTGTGCCCTATTTGGACAATTGGGCCGTGGTGGACGCACTGGATCCGCGGGCCTTTTATAAGGGAGATTACATCGAGGACTACATTCGCCTTATGAAATCCCCCGCGCCCTACGGCCGCAGACTGGGCATCGTCTTGGCCCTGCGCCATGTGAAGGAAGATCCCGAAAGGCTCATGAACGCCGTGGAGACCGCGGAAAGCGGCCATTACTACGTGGACATGGCCATGGCCTGGTTCTTCGCCGAAGCCGCCCTTTACGAACCGGAGGCCGTCCTAAGGCGACTGGAAGAAGGCTCCCTACCTGCTTCGGTGCACAAGAAGACCATTCGGAAAATAAAAGAATCCCGCCGCGTTCCCCCCGCTGTGAAAGCGCGGGCGAGCGCCCTGCAGTAAGATGACGGCTCCTTTCGAGGAGCTGTTTTTGTGAAAGGAGATCCATGATTTACTTCGACCACGCGGCCACCTGTCCCATGAGCGAAAAAGCCATCGACACCATGACCGCCCTGTTAAAAGAAGGCTACGGCAATCCCTCCAGCCAACACCGCTTGGGCCGTGAGGCGAAAAACGCCTTGGAAGGCGCCCGCCTGGACGTGGCGGAGCTCTTCGGCCTTTCCATGAAAAACGTCCTCTTCACAGGATCCGGAACGGAAGCCGACAACATCGCCATCATGAGCGCCTACAAAAACAGAAAACAGAGCCCGGGCCACATGATTACCACGGCCATGGAACACGAAGCTGTGTTGAAATGCGCCGAAGCCCTGGAAAAAGAGGGCGTGGCGGTTACTTTTATCGCCCCGGATAAAAACGGCGTGGTCCGTGCCGAAGATATCCTCGCCGCCGTGAGAGAAGACACCTTTTTGGTCAGCGTTATGGCCGTAAACAACGAAGTGGGCTCCCTCCAGCCGCTGGATAAGATCAAAGAAGGCCTTCCCGAGAGCGTACACTTTCATGTGGACGCCGTGCAGGCGGCGGGCCACCGCCCCGCGGATACCTACGCCTTCGCCGACACCGTGGCCATGAGCGGCCATAAATTTTACGGGCCCAAGGGCGTGGGGATCTTCTTAACGCGAAAAGAGCTGGAGCCCGTCATCTACGGCGGCGGTCAGGAGCGGGGCATTCGAAGCGGCACGGAAAATGTGCCGGGTATTTGCGCCATGGTGGAGGCACTGAAAGAAGCGGAGGCCCGCCGGGAAGAAGACGCCGAGCACATCGGCCACCTGACAAGCCGTTTGCGGGAAGGCCTCGCCGAAATCGACGGCGTCACCCTCACCGTCCCCGCCGCCGACGGCCGCATCACCCACGCCATGGTGGAGGGCATCTCCCGAGACGTCCTCTTGTATCAGCTGGACCGCCGCGGCTTCGCCCTCTCCGGGGGAAGCGCCTGTCAGGCCGGCGCCGCCACAAAGAGCCACGTCCTCGAGGCCATGGGCGTGGATCAAAGGAACCGCGCGCCCATGCGCCTGTCCCTGGGGCGGGAAAACACCATGGACGAAGTGGAAGCTTTTTTAAACGCATTAAGAGAAATAATAGAAGGGAAGAGATCGTGAGTCGCATACTCGTCGCAATGTCCGGAGGCGTAGATTCCTCCGTGGCCGCCTATTTACTGAAAAAAGCCGGGCACGAATGCATCGGCGTTACCATGAAACTGTACGAAAACGACACGGTGGCCCACACCGGCCACACCTGTTGCTCCCTTGACGACATCGACGACGCCCGCATGGTGGCGGCGAAGCTCGGCATGGATTACTTCGTCTACGATTTTTCCGAACGCTTCGAAGAAGAAGTCATCGACAAATTCGTCGCCTATTACGAAAAGGGCTGGACCCCCAATCCCTGCATCGACTGCAATCGCTACTTAAAATTCGAAGACCTCTACACCCGGGCGAAGGAGCTGGACTGCGACTACATCGCCACGGGCCACTACGCCCGCATCCAATACGACGATGAGTTGAAGCGCTACACCCTTTTAAAGGGCCCGGACGAAAAGAAAGATCAGTCCTACGTCCTCTATAGTCTGAGCCAGGAGCAATTGGCCCACACCCTTTTCCCTCTGGGGGAATTGGAAAAGAGCGAAGTGCGTAAAATCGCCGAAGAAGCGGGCCTGGTCAACGCTAAAAAACACGACTCCCAGGACATCTGCTTCGTCCCCGACGGCGATTACAAGGGTTTTTTGGAGCGGAGGGAAAACAAAACCTACGCCGAAGGCGATATTGTGGATGAAGAAGGCCGCGTTCTCGGCCGCCACAAGGGCGCCGTGGGCTACACCATCGGCCAGCGAAAGGGCCTGGGCGTGGCGGCGGGCCACCCGGTCTACGTTCTCGACAAGGATATGGAGAAAAATCGCGTCGTCGTGGGAAACAAAGAGCATCTGAAAAAGAAGGAGCTGGATGCCGTGGACTTTCAGTGGCTAAGCTATCCCGAAACGGATCGCCTGAACGTCACCGCCCGCACCCGCTACCACGGCGTGGAGACCTCCGCCACCTTAATCGACAAAAAAGACGGAAATATCACCCTGATTTTCGACGAACCCCACGGCGCCATCGCTAAGGGCCAGGCCGTGGTCTGTTACGACGGGGACAAAGTCGTGGGCGGCGGCACCATCGTCGATTCCCGCGGATAAGGAGGAAAGATGTATTTAGAAGATTACGTGGAAGGGCTCACCTTTCAAATGGATCCCTTCGCCCTGACGGAAAAAGAAATCATCGACTACGCGCAGGCCTATGACGACCGGCCCTTTCACACGGATCCGGAGGCGGCGAAGGACAGCCGCTTCGGCGGAATCATCGCCTCGGGCCTTCACAGCTTCAGCGCCACCTGGGGCCGCTGGGTCGCCACGGGATTAGACGGAGGCGGCGTCGTCGCCGGTATCGGCATGGATCACCTGCGCTGGGTCAATCCCATCTATCCCAATGTGGATCTTTATACCAGCGTCGTCGTGGATAAAATCGAAATCAAAAGCGGCGGCGACTACGGCGTCGTCCACGTGAACGCCTTCACCCGAGACGAAGCGGGCACGCTTTTATTGGAACACGACGCCATTATCCTCGTGGCGTCGCGCCATGCTAAAGTAAAAAAGGGAAATTAACACTACGAAATTCAATATACAATATAAAAACTAATTAAAGTTTCGTGGAAGATAAAAATATTTCTGAAATAGGCGAAACGAAATGAAATCATTTTCATGAATAAAGGTTTTCACAAATAAATCATTCTATTTCGTCACGAAAGTAGCGATCGCGTTCAATATTCTGTATAATAAATGACGTATTGAACTATTGAAGGAGTGACTAAATGAAAAGCAGTAAAACAAAAGACGTCATGGTCATTGGCTTCGCGCTGTTCGCTATCTTTTTCGGCGCGGGCAACTTAATCTTCCCACCATATTTAGGTTTCCACGCAGGCGACTCGTGGACAGCGGTTATGCTGGGCTTCCTTTTGGCAGACCCGATCATCCCCATTATTACCTTAGTCGTCACCATTTTTGCAGGCGGTAAAGCCGTCGACTTAGGCCGACGGGTCAATTACCCCTTCGCCTTGATCTTAGCCGTTGCGGCCATGATCAGTCTGGGTCCGGTCTTTGCGATTCCGAGAACCGCAGCTACAACCCACGAAGTCGGTATTCTTCCCTTCTTCTCGGGCGCCCCGATTTGGGTGACATCGGCTATTTTCTTTGCCATTACCTTGGCACTGTCCATTAAAGAAACAGGCGTTATCGACATTATCGGTAACTACATTACGCCGGTTCTCTTGCTTTTCTTAGGTATTATTATTGTAAAAGCCATTATCTCGCCCATTGGGCCCATTCTTCCCGCACAAGGCACGGACTACTTTACCCAAGGGATTAAAGAAGGTTACCAAACCATGGACGCCATGGTATCCCTTCTCTGTACCGCCATCGTAACCGGCGACTTGATTCGAAAAGGCTACGGCGATGCGCCGAAGGCTGAAAAGCAAAAAATGATCGTTAAAGTTTGTGTCCTGGCCATGGTGCTCTTAATCCTCATCTACGGCGGACTCACCTACGTCGGCGCCCAAGGCGGCACCCACTTCGGTCCCGATGCAACTCGCGTCGAAATTCTCGTCGGCAGCGTCGGACTGCTCTTAGGTAAATGGGGTCAAGCAGCCTTGGCTGTGGCAGTTAGCTTGGCTTGCCTCACCACCTCCGTCGGTTTAACCTCAGCTTGCGGAAACTTCTTTAACTCCGTATCCAATGGCAAGTGGAAATATGAATACGTCGTCTGCGTATCCGTCCTCGTCAGCTTTACCTTCTCCCTCGTCGGCGTCGAAGGCATTATCGGCTTGGCAGGTCCGGTACTGGACATCGTCTACCCCGCCATTATCGCCATGTCCTTCATTATGATCTTTGAGCGTAAATTGATCTATGACGGCACCTTTATCGGCATGGCCGTCGGCACCCTCCTTGCCGCCGCCATCACCACGATCTTTAACATGACCGGTTCCTTCGAAGGCGCCGCCAATTTGATCGACAAGATGCCCTTAGCGGAATTCGGCTTCAGCTGGCTCGTTCCCGGCATCGTCGGCGCCATCATCGGCACGATTTGCGGCAAAATGGGCATGGGCAAGAAGCGTTCGGATCACGACATAAAGCCCGCCTTCTAAAATAATAAGATAGCAAAATGCGTACTTCGGTGCGCATTTTTTTATTGCCGAAACGGGGATTGAATAGTCGAGATGAAAGAAAAGGCATCGACGAGGCGGGAAGGCGGCATAAAAAAGGCCGCGAAAAAAATTTGCATCGCCGGGTAAAAAAGTGTTTGGGGCAATCGTTTTTATTGTTTTCACGGCGGGCAAAGTTAAAGGAAAAGAAAAAAAGCATCTCATTTCCGATTAAAGATCGACACAGAAATAACGAATAAAGCAAATATTGAGGTGAAAACCTAAGCGTATACAAATATATAGTACACAGACGACAAAATAGGCACAGTTTTCGTTAATTGAAAAATTTACTTCAAAAAGGTATGTGATTTAGATATAATGTTACACAAAGGTAGAACGAACCTTAGAATTTTATAAAGGAGATGAGTTTATGAACAAAAGAACCCAAGATATCTTTGTCAGCGGTCTTGCCCTGTTTGCCATTTTCTTCGGCGCAGGTAACTTGATCTTCCCGCCCTACTTAGGTGTTACCACCGGTGACGGTTGGTTTGCTACCATGTGCGGCTTCCTTTTAGCCGACCCGGTCATTCCCATTCTAACCGTTTTCATCACAGCCTTTGCAGGCGGCCGTGCCGTTGACTTAGGTAAACGGGTCAGCCCCGGTTTTGCGAAGCTGTTATCCCTCGTTGCCATTATCTGTATCGGTCCTGCTTTCGCAATTCCCAGAACCGCAGCCACGACCCACGAAGTCGGTGTTATGCCGTTCTTCCCGAACGCACCCGCCTTCATTACGTCCATCGTATTCTTCGGCATTACCTTTGCTCTCGCCTATAAAGAAAATGGCGTCGTCGATATTATCGGTAAATACATAACGCCGGCATTATTGATCTTCCTCGTTCTCATTATTGCGAAGGCAATTATTACCCCCGTCGGAGCCATTGTTCCCGTCGAACACGACGGCGGCTTCTTCGTCAGCGGTTTCTACGAAGGGTATCAAACCCTCGATGCTCTCGCAGCACCCTTGTTCACCGGGATTGTCGTCGCCGACTTGATTCGAAAAGGCTACGGCGAAGTCAGTGAAAAAGAACGCCGTTCCTTCATTATGATGGTCGGTTTGGTTGCCTTTGTCGCCCTGGCCGTCGTCTACGGTGGTCTTACCTATTTAGGCGCACAAGGCAGCAGCATGTTTACCGCTGATGACTCCCGCGTTGAAATCTTAGTCGCCTTGGTTGGTATGCTCTTCGGTAACTTCGGTAAGATCGCATTGGGTCTCGCCGTCGCACTGGCCTGCCTCACCACCTCCGTCGGCTTAACCTCCGCTGCAGGGAACTTCTTCGAAGACATCAGTAACGGCAAGATCAAATACGGCGTTACCGTTGTCGTCGTTACCGTCATCAGTTTTGCACTCTCCTTAATCGGCGTCGATGCCATCATCGCTTTGGCAGGCCCTGTATTAACCATCGTATACCCGATTATCATCGCCCTCGTCTTCTACATGATGTTTGAAAAACGCGTTCGCTACGACATGGCCTACATCGTCATGGTCGCAGGCGTTCTCGTTATCGCCATCATCGAAACCGTTGGCGACAAGATTGGCCTGGGCGGCATGGCTGCTTCCATCCAAAATTTACCCTTAGGTCAATTCGGCTTTACCTGGTTCGTTCCTTCTCTCGTTTGCTTTGCCGTCGGCTACCTCATCGGCAAGATGGGCGTCGGCAAAACCATCGACGATCACCCGGATACGGGAGGCTTCTAAAATACCTTTTAAAAAGAGTCCGCTTCGGCGGGCTTTTTTTATGGAATCGACGGCCGGCGAATCATTCGGGCGATAACAAATCCGTTTTTTATGCCGGAAATTAGTCGGATCTTAGAGTTCGGCGGCCCCTGTGGGCTCATTTTCGTGGCGCGTGGCGGCGTTTTATATTATAATGACCTCTATATTCTTATTTGCTAATGCAGGAAAGTATTCCACGAGGAGGATTGTAGCGATGAAAGCGACCAATGCGCCGAGAAAGGCGAAGCTGTGGGAGGCCCTTACGGTCTTTTTCGGCCTCGTCCTCATTATGTGCGTGAGCATTTTAAAATTTGAGATCGAACCCCACATTCCCATGTTTATCGGCGTGATCTTTGCCGCTTTAATGGCCATGCGGATCGGCTATTCCTGGGACAGCATCGAAAAGGCCATGGTGCGCGGGATTTCTCAGGCCCTGCCCTCGGTGATGATCTTAATCACCATCGGCATCCTGGTAGGCATTTGGATCGCCACCGGCGTGGTGCCCTCCATGATCTACTACGGCCTGGGGATTTTGAAGCCGTCGATTTTTCTCGTGGCGGCCTGCTTGATCTGCTCCATTACCTCCCTGGCCACGGGGAGCAGCTGGGGCACGGCGGCCACCATGGGGATCGCCCTCATGGGCATCGCTCAGGGCCTGAATATTCCGGCCCCGGTCACCGCCGGCGCCATTTTGTCCGGCGCCTACTTCGGCGACAAGATGAGCCCCCTGTCGGATACGACGAACCTGGCCCCCGCCATGAGCGGCACCGATGTCTTTACCCACGTGAAGGCCATGGTGAAGCCCACGATGATTGCCTATGTACTTACCTTGGCGATCTTCGCCTACTTAACCACCCGTTACAGCGGCCCGGCCGGCGGGGCGGATACTTCGGGCATCGAGGCCCTTCAGGAGGGCTTAAAGAGCTCCTTCGTCATCAGCCCTCTGCTCCTCTTGCCTCCCATCGTGGTCATCGTCACCATCGCCTTTAAGATGCCGGCCCTTCCCGGCATCGTCTTGGGGATCGCGGTGGCCACTTTCATCGGCCCGATGATTCAGCCCACTGTGGGCATGAAAGAAATATTAGGAAGCGGCATGAACGGCTATCTGTCTCAAACGGGCATCGAGAGTTTGGACAAGCTTTTAACCGCCGGCGGCCTGATGAACATGATGCAGTCCGTGTCCCTCACCCTAATCGCCATGATGTTCGGCGGCATCGCCGAGGAGACGGGGCAAATGGAGATCATCGTCAAGACCGTGGTGCAGGGCATTCGCTCCGTCACCGGCCTGGTCGTCGCCACGCTGTTTACCTGCCTCTTGTCCAATATGACCATGCCGGAGCAATACATTTCCCTGGTGGTGCCCGGCCGCATGTTTGCGCCGGAATACCGCCGGCGGGGCCTGCACCCGAAGATGCTTTCCTCTACCCTGGAGGCCTCGGGTACGGTGACCAGTTGCCTCGTGCCCTGGAACACCTGCGGGGTCTATATGAAAAGCGTGCTCCACGTCTCTCCCATGGCCTATATGCCCTTTGCTGTGTTTAATCTCCTTATGCCCATTGTTGTCATTGTCATGACGGCTCTGGGGCGAAACACCTTCTATATTAAGGACGATCCCGATACGGTCATCGAGGTGGAATAAATCGTGAAGAAGAGAAAATGGAAACTCTTTCTCGCGGTCTTCCTCTTGGCGCTTTTCTTTATGCGGCCTCGCTACGAGCCGAATCGGGAGAGCGTCCACAGTCGGGAGGATTTTTTCGCGGCCTACGCGCCCCTGGCCCGGGAGGTGGGGAAGAAATACGATCTCTATCCCTCGGTGATTTTGGCCCAGGCGGCGGTGGAGTCGAATTTCGGCGAAAGCGAACTATCAAGGAACTACAACAATTACTTCGGCATCAAGGGCAAGGGCGTGGTGCTTCCCACCATCGAAATGGAAGGGGAACGGAAAATGGCCGTGGAAGACGGCTTTCGCACCTACGACTCCGCCCGGGAGAGCTTCTACGACTACGGCAAGCTCATCGCCAAGGCCGCTCGCTACGAGCCCGTGCGGGAAGCTACAAGCGCCGAGGCCTATGCCATGGCCCTTCATCCGGCGGGTTACAGCACCAATCCCCGCTACGGCGACATTTTGATCGAGGTCATGACCGTTTACAACTTAAAGAGTTACGATGAAAACTAAGGCGCTTCGGCGTCTTTTTTATTTGCTCAAAAAGCGCCTTGAAAATACGGCGGCCATAGCGTAGTATAAATAGCGTATACTACATTTAGAGGTAAGATAGAAACAGATAGAACTTAACCACAATATGTTGACAGTTTGTGGATAAATAAGAGGAGGACAGGATGAAGGTAAGGAAGCGTAACAAGAATGTGGTGGAATTCGACGGGGAGAAAATCGTCGTCGCCGTAGAAAAAGCCATGGCGGAAACGGACAGGGGCGTGGACGAAGACGCGGCCCGGGCCGTGGCGAAAGAAGTGACGGAAAAATGCACCGGTGAAGAGATCGTAGACATCGAGACCATTCAAGATGCCGTGGAGCTTTCCCTTATGGCGAAGGATCCCGTGGCGGCGAAGAAATACATCCTCTACCGCCAAGAGCGGGCCCGCCTCAGGGAACACGGCTGGGACATGACGGATCTGCAGCGGGACATTTACGAAAAGAAGTACCGCTTCGATTCGGAAAGCTTCGAAGGCTTTTTGGAACGGGTTTCCGGCGGCAATTCCGCCATTAAAAAGGCCATCGCCAACAAGGAATTTATGCCGGCGGGACGGATCTTGGCCGGCCGCGGGCTGGATGCCTTCGGCAAAAAGATCACCCTTTCCAATTGCTACGTCATGCCCCAGGTGGAAGACAATATCGAATCCATTTACGACACGGCCAAGTGGATGGCCCGCACCTACAGCTATGGCGGCGGCGTGGGCCTGACCTTAAACAAACTGCGCCCGAAGGGAGCCAGAGTCAACAACGCCGCCTCTTCCACCACCGGGGCCGTAAGCTTTATGGATCTCTACTCCCTCACCACGGGCCTGATCGGCATGCGCGGCCGCCGCGGCGCCCTCATGCTTAATATGGACGCCTCCCACCCGGACATTTTGGAATTCATCAATGTGAAGAAAGATCTGGACAAGGTGACCAGCGCCAATATTTCCGTAAACTGCGGCGACGATTTCTTCGAGGCCTATAAAAAGGACGCGCCCTTTGCCTTAACCTTCGACGTGGAAGCCACCGGGGAAAAAATCCGCCGGGAAATCAGCGCCCGGGACATGATGCACAATCTGGCCTACAACAACTGGGACATGGCCGAGCCCGGCGTGCTCTTTAAAGACCGGATCAATTCCTGGCACATTATGAGCGAAGACGATACCTTCGAATACGCCGGGGTGAATCCTTGCGCGGAAGAGCCCCTGCCCGCTTTCGGATCCTGCAATCTCTCCAGCATCAATTTGGGGGAATTCGTCAAATATCCCTTCAGCAAATTCGCCCGCTTCGAATTCGAATCCTTCGGCCGCTTGGTGCGGGAAGGCGTCATCTATTTAAACGACGTCCTGGACGAAAACATGGCCCTGCACCCCTTAAAAGAGCAGCGGGAACTTTCTCGGGATCTGCGCCAAATCGGCCTGGGCATTATGGGCGTCGCCGACATGTTCATTAAAATGGGTATTAAATACGGTTCCTCGGAATCCTTAAACCTCATCAATCAAATCGGCCGCGTCCTCGTGAACGAAGCCCTGCGTCAGTCGGCCCTCTTGGCGAAAGAAGCGGGCCCCTTCCCCCGCTACCGAAAAGACAAGGTCCTGGCCAGCGAATTTATTCGCTCCAATGCCGACGACGACGTGTTGGCCTTAATCGAAGAGTACGGCCTGAGAAATTCCCAGCTCCTCACCATCGCCCCCACAGGCTCCATCTCCACCTTAATCGGCTGCAGCAACGGCGTGGAGCCCATCTTCCAAATCAGCTACGTGCGTAAATCCGAATCCCTCCACACGGAAGACACCTACTACACGGTGTACACGGAGATCATTCGCAAGCTTATGGAAGCACAGGGCCTCTCTCGGGAAGAAGATCTGCCCGATTACGTCATCACCACGTCCAATTTAAACTATCGGGACCGGATCAATGTGCAGGCCACCTGGCAGCAATTCATCGACGCCTCCATTTCCTCCACGGTGAACGTGCCCAATGAATTTACCGTGGAAGAAGTGGAAGACCTTTACGTCTACGCCTGGGAGCGTGGCCTGAAGGGCATCACCATCTATCGCGACGGCTGCGCCAGAAGCGGCATTTTGATTACGAACGACAAAAAAGACGGCGCGGACCGCATCAAAGAGCTCCAAGACGAATTGAATCGGGAGATCGCTAAGCAGATGACGGAAAACCCCGACACCTGCCCCATGTGCGGCGGCACCATGAACCACTCCGGCGGCTGCGCCGAGTGCCAAGACTGCGGCTACAGTCCCTGTGCCATTTAAAATAAAAGAACTTAAGATCAAAAGCGAAGGCGAAATCCTTCGCTTTTTTCTGTGCCTGTAGTTCTTGTCATGAAACTGTCATCTTTTTGTAGTCTTTAGGCAATAGACGCGGGGGCATTCTCTGTTATAATAAGGCTCGTGCTCAAAAAGAGTTACAAAATAGTAACGAATGAAGCCCGAGGCTTCAAATCAATAGAGAAAGCGAGACATTCATGAACAAGATCAGACGAACAATCAACGTAGGCGCCCTGGCGGCAGTGATGGCGGCGGGCATGGTACATAGCCCGGTATTCGCCGCCAAGGCGCCGGCGGAAATTCCCGCTCCCGTCGCTGCAGAAGCACAGAAGGCCACGGAGGCCGTAAGCGTCACCGTGGGCGATGCGGTATTTTACTTAAAGAGCTCCGCCGATTACGACGCTCTTATGGCGAAATTACAAAACCGCTTTAAAGCCGAAGGTGCCACCGTGCGCCGCATGGACATTGAGCCTCAAATCAAGGCCGAAGCCGTGAAGACCGAGGAAAAGATCCTCACCGTAGACGAAGCCTTCAAGCTGCTCTTAACCGGCGGACGTGAAGAGGCGGTCTATGTGGCCGAGGAGACGGAATCCTTGGAATCCGTGGCTAAGAAATTCAACATGACCGTGGATGAAATCAAGGCATTAAACGCCAATTGGGAAGATCCCCTGCACAAGGGATCGAAAATCAACGTCTTAAAACCCGCGCCCATGGTCACCGTCACCTTACAGCAAGAAAAAAAGGCGCAATCGCCGGTGGCCTTTAAGACCGTGAAAAAAGAAGATTCCAATCAAGTGAAGAGTGTGAAAAAAGTCGTGCGGGCGGGCAAGGCCGGCGCCTTGGAGACCACCACCCGCGTGGAATCCGAAAACGGCAAAGTCACCGCCTCCGTCACCGAAGCGAGCCGCCTGGTCCAAGAGCCTGTGGATGAAATCGTCATTGTGGGCACGAAAGAAGGCTTGGCTACGGGCAGCTTTATGACGCCTACTGTGGGCCGCCTCTCCTCGCCCTTCGGACCCCGCTGGGGCCGCTTCCACTACGGCGTCGACCTGGCCAATGCCACGGGCACCGATGTCGTGGCCGCAGACGGCGGCGTCGTCACTCGGGCGGGCATGGCCGGAAGCTACGGCAATCTCATTATCATCGATCACCAAAACGGCACCTCCACCCGCTACGGCCATTTAAGCGCTTTTAACGTCAAGGCGGGCGACGTGGTGCAAAAAGGCCAATCCATCGGGAAAATCGGCTCTACCGGCCGCTCCACCGGCCCGCACCTCCACTTCGAAGTGCGCGTCGGCGGCGTGGCGAAAAATCCCCTGGAGTTCATTAAGCTGTAAAACAAAGCATATTGAAAAACGACCTTTTAAAACGGGGGCAAATCCTGTATAATGGTTTCGTTAAGTCAATATGCAGGGAGCGGTATCGAAGTGGTCATAACGGGGCTGACTCGAAATCAGTTTGCCTTCACGGGCACGTGGGTTCGAATCCCACCCGCTCCGCCAAATGAAAACGACGCGTTGCCGAAAAGGCAGGGGGTCGTTTTTTTGTTGCGCCGATGAAACAGCATTGTAAAAGCGTACAAGATCTTGTACAATAAAACAAAAGAGGTGATAGGATGTTGGCAGTTAATTACAGCGATTTGCGCAATCATCTCAAGGAGTATTGCGACAAGGCGGTCAACGATATGGAGACGGTGCTTGTGACGCGAAAAGAGGACCGTCACGTGGTCATGATCAGCCTGGAGGCCTACAACAATCTCGTCGAAAACGATCATATTATGAAAGATCCGGTTCACTACAAGGAGTTGATTCGCCGAGCCGAAGAGGTGGATCAGGGACTGTTTAAGGAACAGAAGTTATCGGACGAGTAGATGAAGATTGCATTTCACGACGGGGCCTTTGAAGAATATATTTCGTGGCAAACAAAGGACAAAAAAACACTGAAGCGTATTAATTTGCTTATTAAAGATATTCTCAGGACGCCTTTTGAGGGCATCGGCAAGCCGGAGCCCTTAAAGTATGAACTGGCAGGCTATTGGTTCAGGCGAATTAACACGGAGGACCGATTGATTTATAAGGTGGAGGACGAGTGGTTGATTATCCTGTCCTGCGCCCATCATTACGAAAACAAATAAAAGCACCCGCGTGGGTGCTTTTGTCGTTTATTTATTAAAAGGAAGCTTGTCGTAGAGGAGCCTCGCGCCGCCGGCGGCTTTGGCGCCGAGCTTGTTCAGCCCCGGGCCCATGTCGTCCCAGGCCCATGTGGCGGGGATTTTTCTGAATTTGTAGTCGGCGATCATTTTCATCAGCCCCATGTGGCCGGTCTTCAGGTAACTCGCCACCCCGGCCATGTCCCGCCAGCCGTCTCTAAAGTGGCAGTTGGTGTCCGATTGAAAGAAAATCTTCGGCACCGCTTCGCCCGTGCTGTCTAAATAATAGAGATAGGGGGTTTCGAAGCCCAGGTGGGTGAAGAGCTCCGTCTCGGGAGAAAAGCAGGCCTCCGCGCCGGTAATATAGACCTTTCGGCTAAATTCGTCGCGCTTGAAGGTGGCGTGGAAGATGCCGCGAAAGCCCGCTGCCTTTAGGCGGGGATGGACGAGGCCGATGAGCTCGGGAATCCATTTCTGCTTCACGTAGGTGGCTTCGCCGACAAATTCCGGGTATTGGCGCAGCACCTGTGTGGTGACGAAGCCCGAAAGTTCGCCGGCGCCTGCGTAGTAGAGGGAGGCGGCGTAATTGTCCGAGGCTTCGCCGGGCACGTAGCGCTCGGCGTAGAAATCCTCCGCCTCGATTTTCTCGAGGGCACGGGAAAAGGCGGCGGCGCTCGCGATGTATTGAATCGGCGTCTCTTTGTTTCCGTCCCGAGATTTGATTAAGCAGGGAAAGCCCAGGGTCGTGGCGATTTCGAGGACGAGGTCGTCTTTGCTTCCGTAAAGATCTTTTTGAGGCGGCATCAGATCCCGAAAAAGATCCGCCATGGCCCCGGAGGCGAGGGACTCGGCGGAGAGCGCCGGGAAGCGGAAATGGGCTTTCAGCACGGAAAAATTGCGCGCAACAAAATCCACATAGGCCGGCGTCGTGGGAAAAAGCACGGGCTTGTTCTCGGAAAGGGCGAGAAGGCTCTCTAAAAGAGCGGCCTCGCCCGCCTCAGGCAGAAGGACGCTGTCTTTCGCGTAGCGGCTGATGCCGTAATCCGAGGGGGCCGCATCCAGGGTGGCGACTGAAATGCCGCGGCGGCCCAAATTTCTCAATATGGCTAAGGCGGTGGAGTTGTGCCCGTCGAGGACGAGGGCGGTAGCTTCTAAGGTCATAATGCCTCCTTTATCTTCCTACTATCATACCGCATCGGCCGGATTTTGGCGCAGAAGAATGAAAAAATAAAATCTCTCCCCGATTTTCTGTTAGTTTCCCGAATTTTAGGATATACATGTAGTATATGATTTTGTGAACGAAACCTAGGAGGTACATTATGTCCAGAGAAAATATTACATTTGGCGGAAACGCCATCAACATTTTAGGCGAAGAAATTAAAGTCGGCGACAAGGCACCGGATTTTGTTGCGGTAAACAACGATTTAAGTCCCTTTGAATCCAAGGAATTAAACGGCACCGTACGCATTTACTCCGTCGTTCCTTCCATCGACACCGGCGTTTGCGCCATTCAAACAGGAAACTTCAATCAAATGGCCACGGATTTAGGTGACAACGTCCACGTCATCACCATTTCCAACGACCTTCCCTTCGCACAAGAACGCTTCGGCGCCGCCGAAGGCATCGACCGCGCCAAACTCGTCAGCGATTATCAAATCTGCGATTTCGGCAACAAATACGGCTTCTTAATCGAAGGCCTGCGTCTCTTGACCCGCGGCATCGTCGTCGTCGGCGAAGATGACGAGGTAAAATACGTGGAATACGTCCAAGAAGTGACCAATCACCCGGACTACGACAAAGCCCTTGAAGCAGTAAAAGCGCTGATCTAAGCATGCGCATACGGGTTCTGGCCCTTGGAAAGCTAAAGGATCCGGCCCTGAGCGCCTTGGTTTCGGAGTATGTAAAGCGGCTTCGGCCCTACGTCCCCACTGAAGTGGTGGAACTGAAGGACGAACGGGCGCCGGAAAGCTTGTCCGAGAAAGAGGCTGAGGGGGTTCTCGAGCGAGAGGGCGAGGGCCTTTTGGCGAAAATCAATCCGCGGGATACGGTAATCGTATTGGCCGTGGAGGGAAAGCAGGTGGATTCACCGGCTTTTTCGGAAAAACTGTACGACTTTCTTGAGACGACCTCGGGAGATGTGGTCTTCGTCATCGGAAGCAGCATGGGGCTTTCCCCCGCCGTAAAGGCGCGGGCGGATTGGCTCTTGTCGTTTTCGAAAATGACCTTGCCCCACACCCTGATGCGCGTCGTATTAATGGAACAAATTTATCGGGCCGCGCGCATTCACGCCGGCCATGTGTATCACAAATAGGAGGATATTGTGCCTAACAAAGAAGAAAAAGCAAAAGCAAGAAGAGAACAAGAAAACCAAAACGACGAACACGCTCCGGCATCGGACATTTACGGTAAGGTAGCCGGCAAGGATCCGGAAACCGGCGTTGAAATCCCGACGGATGAAGCCGTTAAAGAATCCGTGGAATGGGTAAACGAAAACGCGAAATAAGCGTTTCATGTAAGGTACCGGCAGATGTCGGTACCTTTTCTATTTACAGATGGGGGAGAACATGGGCGAGAGAAATCGGGCCTATTATTTATACACGGATCAATTACCCGACGCCGAGGGCTTTCTGCCTGTGGAGGCGGCTTATTCGGCGCGCTTAAAAGCGGGAGACGGCCTGTGGCTGATCGGCGATATGCGGCGCTTTTATTTCGTCGACGGCATCACCGATGCCGGGGTGTATTTAACGGAGGCCGAAGGACATTTCGAAGCGGAAGATATCAACCTCCCCGCCATGCGCCATACCGGGGCGCTTATGCCCATGGACAAAAAGCCCCTGGCCGTGGAAGTGGAACACGGCGACGGCGCGGGCCCCGGGGAAATGATCATTCAGCTCTACGGTAAAGACGAAGGCGGGCTCTTTAAAACCGCCGGGGATGAAGAAGACGCCTACTTGGCGGAATCCTTAAAGGGGCTCTTGCGCATGCAGCTCAAGACCATGGAGTCCACGGCGGAAATCGGCAATTTGTGGATTCGCCGTCTGAGAGAAAAACAGAGGAGGAAGTAATGGCAGATAAAAGCCTTTTTGAGAGACAATTAAACCACGTGACCATTCGGGAATTTACCGACGAACCCGTGGATCCCGCGTTGGTGGAAGCATTGAAAGACGTGGCCAATCGCACGGCAACCTCTACCGGGATGCAATCTTATTCCATCATTCGCATCGTGGATGAAAAGAAGAAAAAGGCCCTGGCCGACATCGGCGGACAGGATTACATCGCCCGGGCGCCGGAGCTGTGGGTCTTTGTCGCGGACGTGTACAGAAACAGCCGCATCGCCAGGGAACAAGGGGTGGAACTTGAAGCCGAGGCGGACAGCGATCGCTTCTTCCAGGGCTTTACCGACGCGGTTCTCGCGGCGCAAAATATCACCAATGCCGTTGAAGCGGCGGGACTGGGCGCCGTGTACCTCGGAAGCCTATTAAACGATGCCCGGGCCGTCATCGAGCTTTTAAATCTGCCGAAGCTCACCTTCCCGGTCTTCGGCCTCGGCTTCGGCCATCCCAATCAATCGCCGCAGCTCAAGCCCCGCATGTCCATGGATCTGAAGTGCTTCACGGACAGCTACGTGGTTCTGGACAACTACCTGGAAGCCATTAAGGATTACGACGAAGAAATGCAGACCTATTACGACCTCAGGGACGCCAACCGCCGGGTGGATTCTTTTTCCAACCAAGTGGTCGCCCGCTTAAAAGGCGCCACGGAAAATCGGGCGGCCCTCGCACAAATCGCCGAGGAACAGGGTTTTCGTTTATCGAAGGAGAAATAGCACATGCTTCACTTAAAGGAAGGAAAAAAAGAAATTTCCGTCGACGTCCTGGAATTCGAGTACCCGCCGGGATGGGGCGTGG
This sequence comes from Aedoeadaptatus acetigenes, assembly GCF_025566985.1. Classification (NCBI taxonomy): domain Bacteria; kingdom Bacillati; phylum Bacillota; class Tissierellia; order Tissierellales; family Peptoniphilaceae; genus Aedoeadaptatus; species Aedoeadaptatus acetigenes. The sequence goes on along the minus strand of NZ_JAOQJD010000002.1, from coordinate 92,302 downwards.
GCACGGGATTTGACGCCGATTATTTAATCTGCAAAATCCAGGGCAGAGACGGCGATGTGGACTTTGAGGCGGAAGACAGTTTCTTTAAATTCGAAGAGCTCGTGGCCATTTACGACGAGTGCATTCGGATTTTGGACGGAGACAGCTACGGCTTTGAAGCCGCTATCGAAAACAGGCAGCTGGGCTTTTACGTGGAAATCGAAGAGGGCATGCTCTCGGTGACCCTCAACTACCTAAACGACGACCTCTTTTCCGTGAACGAAAAGCAGACGCCGGTGGAATTTCGGGACATGACCCACGGAATTTACGACGCCATTCGCCGGTTCATGGATCTGTAAAAATTTGCAGGCAATAGATAAAGAACCCTTGACGGCATGGGGAATTCATGTGATAATGAACCTATCGATGGACGAACGTGCCGACTTACTCCTAGCTATAAGTTTTATTACTTAGAGTTGTTTCTTACTTACTGTTGCTTACCAAAAATCGGAATGGCATACCATCGAGAGGCTTGAAAAAGCCGAAAAAAGCGGCCCGCGGGTCGCTTTTTTTTTGAAAAATCCTGTGAGGTGATCCATGCAATCCAATCGAAGCGTCTTCCGCACCGCCCTGCCATTGTACTTTACTTATTTTATTCACGGCATCGGCGTCTCCATCTTATCCCAGTATAAATCCGCCCTGCAAAGCGCCTGGGGCGCGGCGGATATTTCCGCCGTCATCCAGGTCATCGCCGCCTTGGGCCTGGGCCGCTTGGTGGCCCTTCCCGTCTCCGGCTACGTCTCCGATAAATGGGGACGAAAGGCATCGGGCCTTTCGGGCGTCGTTTTGTACGCCCTGTACTTTTTGGGCATCGCCTTTTGCGCTTCCGCTTCCGCCGCCTACGCCGCGGCAATCATCGGCGGCATGGCCAATTCCTTTTTAGATACCTGCGTCACGCCGACGATCCTCGAGCTCTTTAAGGAAAAAGGCCCCAAGGCCAATATGTTTACGAAATTCGCCATGTCCTTGGGCCAATTCGTGCTGCCCTTCGCCATCGGCTTCGCCGCGGCCCGATCTTTCTCCTACTCGGCAGTCTTCGCATTTTTAGGGGCCCTCATCGCCGCCGACGGCCTCTTGATTTTAACGGCGCCCTTCCCGGACATGGAAAAGACGCAAAAGAAGACCAAAGGATCCGCGGGCATTCGCCGAGGCATCGTCCCCGTGGTACTTATGGGCTTTACCGCCACCGCCACCTTTACCCTGTGGCTCAATTGCAATCAGGAGCTGGGGAGCCTCTACGGCATGGCGGACCCTTCCATGATTCAGTCGGTTTATGCGGCGGGCACCATCGTGGCCATTTTGGCCACGGCTTTTGTGGTGCTCAAGAAAATCGAGACGGAAGACGTCCTCGTCCTCTACCCGGCCATTTGCCTCGCGGCCCTCGCCTTTACCTACGTGGTTAAAAGCCCCGTCTCGCCCTTAATCGGCGGCTTTTTTATCGGCTACGGCGGCGCCGGCGGCGTCCTGCAGCTGGTGGTGGCCGAGGCCAACGGCCTTTACGAAGAGCACAAGGGAAAAATCACCTCCGTGGTTATGATGGCTTCCTCCCTCGCCAATTACGTGGTCCTCGCCGCGGCGGGGGCCGTGACGGCCACATACGGCGTCGATGCGCCGAGAAAAGTCGTGCTTCTGAACATGGCCATTACCGCCGCAAGCGTCGCCCTCGCCCTGTGGATTCGGCGGGGCAAAAAGGCGTAATGGGTTTAGAACCTTCGACAAACAAAAAGGAACCGATGGCATCCGTCGGTTCCTTATTTTTTTAAGCAGTCCGGGCAAATCCCCTCCAGCTGAAAGCGGTGGCCCGTAATGGCGTAGCCCGTGGCCCGCATAATGTGTTCGTCCAAAGCGTCCAGAGGGCAGTCGTCGATGGGGGCGAGCTTGCCGCAGCGGGCGCAGACGATGTAGTGGTGGTGCCCGCCGCCCTTCATTTCGTAATAGGTGCTCTCGTCCTGTTCCAAAGAGGCCTGCAAAATCCCCGCCTCCGTGAGCTGATTTAAAATTCGATACACCGTAGACAACGAAGCGCACACCGCCCTCGGCGTCTTTTTAAACACGTCCATGGCACACATGGGCCCGGGGGCTTTTTCTAAAATCTTCAACACTTCCAGGCGGCCCTTCGTGGCCTTTAAACCTTTTTCTCTCAGTAATTCTTCCATGACCATCCTCCCGAATCCATCATAAGCCATGGGAAGAAAAAAGAAAAGCGATGGAAAAATTTTTATGAGAAGTCTTCCCGAAAAGAGGACAAAGTGGTATACTTAGTTCCGTTAAATAACAATGATTTTTATTTAGGAGGCAATATGAAAGTAAAACAAATCGTCGCCGTGGCCTGCGCCGCAGTCATGCTTACCGCCTGCGGATCGAGTGCGGCAAACAACAACAATAACAACAACAACGACAATAAAGTTGCGGTCACCGAGAGCCAAAAGCCCAAGGCAGAGGGCCTGAATGTGGTAACCACCACCTACATCCTTCGCGACCTCACCGAAGAAATCGCCGGAGACAAGGCCACGGTCACCTGCTTGATCCCCAAGGGCCAAGGGGTTCACGGCTTCGAGCCTTCGCCCAAGGACATGAACCAAGTGAATGAAGCGGATCTTTTTGTCTACAACGGCGCCGGCCTGGAATCCTTTACGGATCGCTTAAAAGAGACCGCAGAAGGGGACGCCACCTTTGTGGAAGCCTCCGAGGGGATCGAGTTGTTAAAGGGCGGCCACCATCACCACCACGATGAAGACGCCGCTGACCACGACCACGATCACGACGCCGCGGACCACGACCATGACGCCGCGGACCACGATCACGACCACGACGCCGCGGAACACGATCACGACCATGACGCCGCGGACCACGATCACGACCATGACGCCGCGGAACACGATCACGAACACGAGGGCATGGATCCCCACGTGTGGATGGCACCGGAAAATGCGGAAGAAATGGCGGAAAACATCTGTGAAGCCCTGGCCGCCAAAGATCCCGACAACGCCGCCTACTACAAGGCCAATTACGAAAAGCTCAGCGAAAAATTCGACGCCCTGGACGATTCCTTCGAAAACGTGCTTGCCAAAGCGAAACACAAAGACATCGTCGTGAGCCACGAAGCCTACGGCTACTTGGCCAAGGAATACGGCTTAAACCAAATTCCCATCGAAGGCATTAATTCCGAATCGGAACCGGATCCCAAAGCCATGAAGGCCATCGTGGACGAAATGAAGGCCAAGGGCATTAAAACCGTCTTTACGGAGCCCAACGAAGATGATAAAATAGCCCAAACCGTCGCATCGGAAGCGGGAGCCGAGGTCAAGGAATTGGATCCCATGGAATACGAAAGCGACAAAAATTACTTCGAACGCATGGAAAGCAATCTGAAAATACTGGAGTCTGCACTGCAATGAAAGAAATCTATCGGGTCAGGGACCTGCGCTTTTCCTACGGGAAAAACGAGGTGTTAAAAGGAGCGAATCTCTCTGTGAAACAGGGAGATTTTCTCGCATTTATAGGGGCCAACGGCTCGGGAAAATCCACCTTAATCAAGCTCCTGTTGGGCATCGAAAAACCCACATCGGGCACCATCGAATACGACGGCAAGCCACTGGGAAAGGACACGGACTTTTCCCGCATCAGCTACGTGCCTCAGCTCATGGTCGCCTCCTACGACTTTCCCATTACGGTAAACGAGCTGGTGGACCTGGGCCTTTACGGGGAAAAATTAACGGCCGACGAGCGCGAACGTCGCATCGACGACGCCCTGTCCCTCGTGGATCTGGAAGGCTTTCGCGATCGCCTCTACGGCGCCCTCTCCGGCGGGCAAAGGCAGCGGGTGTTGATCGCCAAGGCCCTGATCTCCATGACCGACGTGCTCATTTTAGACGAGCCCACGACGGGCATCGACTTTAAGGCACGGGAAGAGCTCTTTCATATTTTGCGCCACCTCCACGACATTCACGGGATCACCATTTTAATGATCACCCACGAGCTGCATCTGGTGGAAGACATGATCGACGGCGTCTACGTCTTGGAAGACGGCGTCCTTGAAAAGAGGCGAGACTGATGGAACTGTTTCAATACGAATACATGATTCGGGCCATGATCGTGGGCCTGGTCCTTTCCGTCGTGATTCCCGCCATGGGCGTGGTCATCGTGAATCGGCGGCTGGCCATGATCGGCGACGCCCTTTCCCACGTGTCCCTGGCCGGGGTCATGTTCGGGCTGTTGGTGGGGATCAATCCAATACTGGGCGCCATCATCACCTGTGCCGTGGCCGCCCTGTCCATGGAATGGATTCGCCGCCGCTTCCCCTCCTACGGGGAAATCTCCACGGCGGTGATCATGTCCACCGGCGTGGGCCTGGCCTCCATCCTCTCCGGCTTCGTGAAGGGCGGGGCCAATTTCGAATCCTTTCTCTTCGGCACCATCGTGGCCATTACGGATTTTGAATTCTACATGATCCTTCTCGTCTCCGCCGCCGTGGTCCTCTTTCTTCTGTTAAACTACAAAAAACTCCTCTACCTGTCCTTCGACGGCATCTCCGCCCGCCTGGCCGGCATCCGCGGCGATCGGTTGAGCGGCCTCTTCGTCCTCTTAACGGGCCTCACCGTGGCCATATCCGCCCGCACCGTCGGGGTCTTGATTATTTCCTCCCTTCTGGTGCTTCCCGTCTCCTGCGCCCTGCAGCTCAAGCTCAGCTACAAAAAAACCCACGTCGCCTCCGTGCTCTTCGGCATTTTATTTACCGAAGGCGGCCTCATCCTCTCCTACTACCTGGGGCTCAAGCCCGGAGGGAGCATCGTCCTCCTCGGCGTGGTAACTCTTATCGTTCTCCTGGTAAAAAAACAACTCGCCGGCGCCGAAAAGTAAAAAATCGGCGGCGAGGGCGGGTTTTTTCGCCCTCCGTTGACTTTAAATGCCGTAACACGTAATATAAAAGCGAACAGAGATGCCCAACGGCGGCATCGACGAAGAAAACGCCATAAGGAGCGAACAATGATTAAACTTTTTACCGACGACGGCGCGGATATAAATTTCACCACCGCGGAACGCTACGGCATCGTTCAGCTGCCCATCGCCGTCTCCGACGGAGAAAACGAATTTGAAACGGGTCGGGCCATGGACATTTCCAATTTCTACGACAATATGCGGGCGGGCACGGTTTACAGCACCTCCCGTGTCATGCCCGGGGTCATGGAAGAGGCCTTTCGCAAAGCCCTGGAAGAGGGCGACGAGGTGCTCTACATCAGCCTCTCCTCCGGCCTTTCCGGCTCTTACGAAGGGGCGGTCATGGTAAAGAACGCTTTGGAAAAAGAGTATCCGGGAAAAATCGACGTGGTGGATTCGAAAGCCGCCACCTTCGGCGAAGGCCTCCTCGCCCTAAAGGCCGCCATCCTCAGGGATCGGGGAGAGAGCCTCGCGGCCATTGCGGCCTACCTGAACAAAATCAAAACCACTTCCCACGAATGCTTTACCGTGGGCACGCTGGAGTATTTGCACCGCGGCGGGCGCGTGTCCAAAAAGGCAAAAATCGCCGGCGGCGTTCTGCAGCTTAGCCCCATGCTGGAACTGGAGAAAGAAAAGGGCACCTTGGAGCTTCTGGACGTCTACCGCGGCCAGAAAGCCTTTTTGAAAAAGCTGAAAAAGTACATCCTCGAACACTCAAAAGACGGAAAATTCAATCCGAACCAACGGGTCTACGTCTATTCCGGCGACTGGCCCGAGCGAGTAGCGCTGGTCAAAGACTTTTTAATCAAAGACATGGGCATGAAAGAGGAAAACATCGACACGTCCCAGCGATTGGGCTGCGTCATCGGCGCCCACACGGGCCCGGAAGTCTGCGTCGTCACCTTCGGCGGCGATCCCGACGAACTCTCTCTCATGAACGAATAAATTTTCGCACAAAAAAAACCGGCTGCAAGGCCGGTTTTTTGCGTTAGGAAAGACTTTCTTCTTCCACCGGTTTCGGCTGTTTCAAAATGTGTTTGTAGTACACTTTTTCCACGAGCATGGAAATGGCGTTGTCGCCGGCCACGTTGGCGGCGGTACCGAAGGAGTCTTGCGTTAAATAAAGAGAAATCAAGATGGATGCCATGGGCGAGTTCGTAGCCACGCCGACGATGGGGAGGAAGGGCAGTGCGCTCATGACGGCGCCGCCGGGAGCGCCCGGTGCGGCGACCATGGCCACGCCTAAGACGGCGATAAATTGAAGAATCAAGCCGAAGCTGTGGGGCATGTTGTACATATAGAGCAAGGTGTAGACGCAGGCCGTCAAGGTAATCATGGAGCCGGGCAAGTGGACGGTGGCGCAAAGGGGAATACAGAATTCCCGAATTTGGCGAGTGACGCCCATTTGCTTGTTACATTCCACATTGACGGGAATGGTGGCGGCAGAGGATTGGGTGCCCACGGCGGTAAAGTAGGCCGGGAACATTTTGGGGAAGGTCTTGAAGGGATTGCGCTTGGTTGTCGTGCAGGCCACGAGGAACATGGCGAAGACGTAGAGCAGGTGCAGAACCAAAATGCAGCCGAAGATCCGGATAAAGACGGAAAGAATGGCGAAGACGCTTCCGGAGTAAGCCATGTTGGCGAAGTTACCGAAAATGAAGAAGGGAAGCAAAGGAATAATTGCCTTGGACAGGACCAAATTAATCATTTCGTTAAATTCGTTAATGAGCTTGTAGAAGGTTTCGCCGCTATTTCTTTGGCGCAAAATCGACACGCAAAGGCCCACCATAAAGGCGAGGATCAGGGCGCCTGTCACGTCGATGGCCGGTTCCAGCGGGATCTCAAAGAGAGCGCTTAAATTCTTTTCGGAGGCCGATTTAATCTGCTCGACCATTTCCTGGGAAATGAACGAGGGGAAGATGCCGTGGGCCATGGTGTAGGACAGACTCCCGGCGATTAAAGTGGAGCAATAAGCCATGCCCACCGTGGCGAGGAGCAATTTTCCCGCCCCTTCCGACAGGTCGGCGATGCCCTTGGCAACAAAGGCGATAATCATCAGGGGAATGACAAAGTTCAAGAACTTACCGAAGTTTGCCGAGAAAGTGACGGCGATTTTCGTCACCACTTCAGGCAGGTAGGAGCCTACCAGAATACCCAAAATAATGGCAATGATAAGCTTGGGGATGAGGCCCAGAGTAAAGGCCTTTTTTTCAGACATTAAAAAACCTCCTTAAAAAATGATTGAATTGGTATCATTATATCAAAACGGGGCGAAAAAGGGGGAAAAAGCCTAAGAAAGCGTGTCAAATCGGTGAAAAGATTCTTTTCAAGGGCGGACGGTTGTGATAGTATTTTTGTAAATAGAAGCAATCCCTTAGAATGGAGGAATATCGTGACAAACGATAAACGCAATTATCTTACATCCATCAGTTTCGGTGTCGCGACGGTTTGGTTCTCTACGCACTGCGGTGCGGGATTCGCATCGGGGACGCAAGAGCTTCAATTCTTCGCAAACCACGGATGGTTCGGCACCTTAATGCCGATTCTGACTTTTATTTTGATCGCCATCACCTACTACGTCGGCCTGGAAACGGCGCGGCAAACGGATAAATGGGGCTACGACGCCTGGTCCAAGGAAGCTTACGGCAAATACGCCAAGATCTTCACCCCGGCCATGGACGTCAGTGTCATCATTACCACCATCGCCGCATCGGCGGCCACCATCGCATCCGGTGGCCTCTTGGTTAATCAATACCTGGGCCTGCCCGTCCTCGTCGGCTCCGTCTTTATGGTCGTGGTCGTAACCCTGTTGGTTATTTTCGGCGAAGAACTCGTTCGGAAAAACGCCACCATTATGACCGTTATGATTTTAGCCATTATTTCTATCGTTATTATCTCCGGCCTCATTAAATTCGGTCCGGACATCGCGCGGCTCTTCTCCGAAGGCTACGTCAATCCCAATGCCACCAAGTGGGGCATCTCCGCATCGGATCAAACCGTTCCCGGAAACATCGGCAACTCCCTCTTATGGGCCTTGACCTATGCGGGCTTCCAAATCAGCGCCATCGGCGGCATTACGGCATCCTTTAAAGGCGGTCAATACAAAGAAGAAGCAAAAGGCGCCATGATCATCGGCTGCATTATGAACATTCTCATGCTCGTCGGCATCACCCTTTTGATCTTCTCTCAAATGCCCGACATTTATTTAGACGAAGCGTCTCGGGCGCTGCCCACCATCGCCGTCGTCAACAAATTGGACATTTCGATCCTCTCCGTCCTTTATCCGATCCTGCTCTTCTTGGCACTGATCACCACCGCCGTCGGCTTTATCTTCGGCATCGTGACCCGTATGGAACCCCACGTCATGAAGAACGAAACCAATTTGGTCAAGAAAAAGGCCATTATCGCCGTCGTTTCCTTGATCGTTTGCTACTTGGTTTCCACCCTGGGCTTAATGTGGATCGTACAAAATGCCTACAAATACCTGGGTATTTTCAACTGGGCATTGATTATTCTGCCCCTGTGGATCCTGGGCTTCAAAAACATCAAGCGACGGGATCAGGAAGCCGCCGGCAAATAATCGCAAGTTTATCTCTCAGGGATTCGCTTTTATTCATATTCGTGGAAAGAATGGGCTTCGGTCCATTCTTTTCGCGTATAATAAGGAGGCTTTCAGTGCACAAAGAAATAAAATCCTTTACGGGACTCCGCGCCCTGGCTCTGTGGGGCGTGATCCTCTACCACTTGTATCCCCACAAAATCGTCGGCGGCTACTTAGGCGTGGTCATGTTTTTCCTGCTCTCGGGCTATTTGCTCATGAGCCAACATTTGTCGGAAAAAAACCACGCGCCCTTTAAAAAGCTCGCCAAACAGTACAAAAAACTGACGCCGCCCTTGGTCTTTGTCGTGGCCGTGGTGGTATTTGTCGCCGCTTTGGCCTTTCAAGGGGAATTTCGCGACGTAGCCGCCTCGGGGATCAGCGCCGTCTTCGGCGTAAATAACTGGCAGCAAATCCTTCGGGGCTTCTCCTACTTCGATCTCCACGGGAAATTTTTGCCCTTCACCCATTTCTGGGCCCTGTCGGCACAACTGCAATTTTATTTGATTTGGGCCGTTTTAAGGCAATTCTGCGGCAAAAATCGGGGCAAGCTCGCCCTCTCCCTCGCCGTCACCGGTGGAATTTCCCTTCTGCTCATGCCCGTCATGACGCCTTTTACGCAAGATGCGACCCGCATTTACTACGGCACGGACACCCGCTACTTCGCCTTCGCCATCGGCGCACTGGCCGGGCTCATGGGCGAGAAGGGCAGCTTCAAGGGCAGCCAAAAGGCGAAAGGGATGCCTGCGGCCGTTCTTCTCGGCCTCATGCTTTTGTCCTTCGTCTTCTTCGCCGAAGGCCGCTTCCTCTACTACGGCGGCATGGCCCTCTTCAGCCTCATGGGGGCGGCCCTCTTGCTCTATACGGCAAAAGACGACAACGCCACGGCCAAGGCTTTGAGTGGCCCTGTGCTCCGCTACTTCGGCACTCGCAGCTACGAGCTCTACCTGTGGCAGTACCCGGTGATGCTCGTCTTTCAACAGGCCTTCTCCCACAGCGAACTTTCCTACTTCGCCGTGGTGCTCATTCAAATGCCCGCCCTCTTCATCCTGGGCGAAGTGACCTATCGCCTCTTTAAGCGCCCGGCGAAAAAGCGCGTCTTAACCGTCTCCGCCGCGGCCCTCGCCCTCATCACCCTCATCGGCACCTTCGCCTTCAGCCCGAAGCGCATGGCCGCCAAAGAAAAGGCCGAGGCGAAAAAAATCGAGGCCCGGGAAAAAGAAGCGGCCAAGGCCAAGGAGCCCGAACCTTTGGACGATGAAAACCTCTCCGACGAAATCAAGGAGATCAACCGGCGCTGGCCGGCGGTGGCCCTCGGTGAAAAAGACGTGAACGCCCTGGCCGAGCGCGACGGCCTGATGATCGGCGACAGCCTCACGGAAATGGAAGCGGAATACATTAAAATGCTCCTGCCGAAATTTACCATCGACGGCAAAAAGAATCGCCAAATGGTAACGGGCAAAGAGATTTTGGAAAGCCACGATTTAAGCGCCCTCGCAGAGGACGCCCCCATCGTGATTCAGCTGGGCACCAATTACGACTTCAATACCAAGGTACTTGACGACCTCATCGTCGCCACGGGAGAGCATCCCGTGTACCTCATCAACACGGTCATGCCCGATCCCTGGGAAGGGGCCGTCAATGAAAAGCTCGCCAACGCCGCCAAGGCGTCGAAGCGGGTGCACCTTATCGACTGGTACAAAATCGCCAAGGAAGAAGACGAACTCTTTATTTCCGACCACACCCACCCGAAAAATCTGGGCCTCTACCTCTTCCCCCAAGTGGTGGCCAAGGGCATCATGCCCTCGGTAAAGCCGGTGAAGGCGAAGCCGAAAACCGAGGCGGAAAATTCAGATAAGGCGACAAACGAAAATAAAACGGAATCAAACCGCGAAAAGAAGGCAGAGGAATAATGTATTCTTCGTCCATCTCTCTTGAAGGCGCCGGGGTTTCGGGTGTATAGTGTTCTGCAACGACCGTATTGAAAGAAAGGGGAGCGAAACTATGTATATGCCGAACTACTATCTGTCGAAAGACGGTTACGACGAATTGCCCGAGGTGTTGGCGGCGAGGGGCTTTAAAAAAGTTGTCCTCATCGGCGGCGAACGCGCCTTAAAGGCCGCTTCGGGAAAAATAAAAGACGCCCTGAAAGGATGCGATGTGGAAATTACCGGCACCTTCGTCTACGGCGTGGAGTGCACCAATGCAAACATCGAGCGGCTGAAAAATGAGCCCGCCGTGAAAGAAGCCGACGTGCTCTTCGGCATCGGCGGGGGCAAGGCCCTGGACACGACGAAGGTCCTCTCCCTGCGCGCCGACAAGCCCGCCTTTTCCTTTCCCACCATCTGCTCCAATTGCGCGGCCATGACCGCCATTGCCGTGGTCTACGACGAGTCGGGCCGGGTGGAAAGCTACGAATTTCCCAAGTCTCCCTCGGATATTTTCATCGACCTGAAAATCATCGCCGAAGCCCCGGACATTTACTTCTGGGCCGGCATCGGCGATGGCATCAGCAAACAGGCGGAAGTCCTTTCCGCATCCAAAGGCGACGACTTGAGTCACATGGCCCGCCTGGGCGTGGGCATCGCCAAAACCTGCGAAGAGCCCTTCCTGAAGTGGGGCAAAGAAGGCCTGGAAGATGTGAAGCACAACCGCGTCTCCCGGGCCGTGGAAGAAATCGCCCTGGATGTCTTGGTCTCCACAGGCTACGTGAGCAATCTCACCAATCAGCCGGATTTCTACTACAATTCCTACATCGCCCACATTTTCTTTGACGCCGCCTGCCTGATCCCGAGAGAAGGGGAGTACCTTCACGGCGAAGTGGTCTCCTTCGGCGTCATGGTCCTTCACGCCTACGACGACAACGAGGCGGAGCTGGAAAAAATTGCCCGCTTCAATCAGTCCCTGGGCCTGCCCATTACCCTGGAAGACGTGGGACTTACGGCAGAGGATCTGGACGAAATGATGACCTTCGTTCCTGAAACCACGGAATACAAACGCTCGAGCAAAAACATTTCTCCGGAAAAAATAAAAGCCGCCGCCTTAAAGGCTGATGCCTTTGGCCGCAGCTTGAAATAAGCGCAAAACAAAACCCTGTCCGCCGACAGGGTTTTTTGTATGGCTCGAATTCAAAACTCGCCGTTTAAAGTGCGGTAGGAAATCCAGCCGTCGCCGATATTGCACCAGGTCCTCACGGAATCCGATTGGGTGTCGATGACGTAGACTTCGGCGCCGCGACTCAAGGTGTAGGCCACCGGGTAATTCTTTCCCGGGCCCGTGCGCACATTGGCTTCCGCCGCGGTGACGTATTGATAGGTATAGAGAATGCGGCTCGCCTCCGAGGCCCGCTTGGCGCTTTTTTTCGCCGATTCGGCGGCCTTGGCGGCTTCCGATTCCGCGGTGGCGGCGCGAATCTTTTCTTCGCTTAAATTTTTCGCCCCTTGCTTCACTTTCTTCTTCAGATCGGCCAAGCGGTCGTTGTTCGGGGCCACGGCGATGAGCTCGTTGACCATGTCCATGGCGCCGTCGAAATCATCTGCATCCATCCGGGCCCAAATCTCATCGGCGGCGGAACTCACCACGTCCTTCGCGCCCTCTTTGGCCTTATCGGACAGATCGTTGTCGTGCTCTTCGATGGCGGTGTAAATCCGCAAAGCCTCTTTAAAGGAGTCGCTTTCAAGGGCATCCTTCGCTTCGTCCAAGAGCTCCTGATCCTTGGCCATGGTCTTGGCATCCTTTGCCCGCTCCTTGTACACGTCGCGACCTGTCATGTCGTAGAGCTTGTCGTACTGCTCCCGAGCCTTGTCGTAATTTTCATCCTCGATGGCGGCGGCAGCGGATTTTTCCAAGCTGATTCGGCGGCTCGTGCGGTAGATAAAAACCGAGAGCACGAGAAGAACGATCACCGCAAAAACGGAGGCTGCGATGATCACGCCCTTCTTTTTCCCGGCAGGCTTTTTCTCCTCGACCTCGTCGAAGGAATAGGCGGGATCCGTGTCGTAAGCGTCCACCGGTTCCAGGATCGCCGTGTCCCGGGGGGCGTCACTTTCCAGCGGCTGTCCGCAGGATTTACAAAATTTTGCGTCGGCGGCATTGTCTGCGCCGCAAGATAAACATTTCATCATATATCACCTAAAACAGGAGCTGTAAAAAGGTTTAAGCCGGACAGAAGCACGAAGAAAAGCCAGAATCCGCCGATAAGTAATTGCGCGATAAAACAGACGAAGCCCGCCCGATTCCACGTGTCCTGCACTTGGGAAAATTCTTCCATGTCGCGGTAGCGATTGTTTTCGTAGGCCCAGGCGTTGCCCTTAAAGCCCGCGACAAAGGGCATGACAAAGCCGACGATGGGCACGAGGCACAATAGAGTTATGTAACAGCGATTGCCGATGCCCCAAATCAACGTCAGGGAAAAGGCGCCCCAATTAAAGCGTCCGGGCACTTGGCGACTCGCCCTATCCGCCTGAGCGCCATTGTCGTAAGCCGCGGGCGCGCTTTGGAGGGGGCGGGTTTGGTCCTCTTTATAGGAAGGTTCGGGACCGTCGACGGGCGCGCCGCAGCCGGTACAGAATTTATCTTCCGGGGACAATTCGTGTCCGCAGTGAGTACAAAACATAATAACCTCCTTTATGTAACCATGGTATATTTTTTTGAAAACAATTTCAATATAAAAAATCGAAAAGAAGACAGAAAAAAAGCGCCCCCGAAAGGAGACGCTTTTCGCGATCTTACTGTTCCGTCTTCATAACCTCGTCGCCGCGGTTTTTGACGACTTTCGAAATCATAAAGCAGAAGAAAGCTGCGCCGACGACGCCCAGTACATAGGCTACGTTCATGGGCAGGCGCAGGCCGATATCGGCACTGGCGATGTAGGATGTGACGATAAAGGCGTAGAACATGCCGGGAATCAGCGTGATGAAGTAATTCTTTCCGTGCATCTTTAAATAGACGCTGATCAGAGCCAAGGCGAAGACGGCCACCAATTGATTGGTGAAGCCGAAGTAGCGCCAGAGGATTTGGAACCCTTGGGCGTTGCTCTTGGCGAAGAAGAGAATCAAGACGGCGGGAATAAACAGGATCAAAGACAGAAGCACCCGGTGCTTTGCCGTGGATTGATCGAAATTAATTTGTTCCGCCACCATGAGGCGCAGGGAACGGAAGGCCGTGTCCCCGGAGGTGATGGGAAGGACGATGACGCCGGCAACGGCAAAGAGGCCGCCGATCTTGCCCATAAATTCGCGGGAAATGTTGCCCACCATAAGGGTGGCGTTCGTGTCCAGAGCCGCGCCCCGGTTGAAGACCACCATGGCGCCTGCAGCCCATGCCATGGCGATAAAACCTTCGATTAACATGGAGTTGTAGAAAATGTTCCGGCCTTCAAATTCCGATTTCGTCGTACGGGAAATCAGGGTGGCTTGGGAGCCGTGGAAGCCCGATAAAATCCCGCAGGCCACGGTAATAAAGAAGATGGGGATAAACAATTGGCCCGTGGGGTGTTTGCTGATCAACACGCCTTGGGTCATGTTGTGCAGATCCGCTCCGCCGGTGAGGACGACGCCGCCAAAAATGCCGATGGCGGAAATAATTAATACGGCGCCGAAAATCGGGTAGACGCGGCCGATGATCTTGTCGATGGGAAAGAGAGTTGCCACGATGTAATAGAGCAAAATTCCCGCGTAGGCGTACCAAATGGCGGCGCCGTTGACGTCCATGCCCAAAAGATCGTTGACGATCAAGTCCCCGGGGGTGTAGATAAAGACCACGCCGGTTAAGAGCATCAAGATGCAGATAATCACGATGTAGATCTTATTGGCCTTGGGGCCCATGTAGCGGGAAATCAATTTCGGCACCTGATTGCCGTTGTTACGAATGGAAATCATGCCGACGAAATAGTCGTGGGTTGCGCCGGCCAGGACGCAGCCGATGGGAATCGTTAAAAAAGCGATGGGGCCGAAGAGAATCCCTTGGATGGGTCCTAAAATCGGGCCCGTGCCCGCGATGTTCAACAATTCGATTAATGCGTTTTTGCCTTTGGACATGCCAACGTAGTCGACGCCGTCTGCCAAACGAATGGCGGGAGTTTCACGGTCGTCGGGGCCGAAGACTTTTTCCACGTACTTGCCGTAGAAGAAGCCGCCCACTGCGAGGATGACCAGGCCGATTAAAAATAAAGCCATAATGCCTCCTAAACTGTTTCTTATTTTTTATACAACGTATCCCATTGTAGGGTAAATAAAGTCTGAAAACAACCGTCAATCGCAAATCTAACCGAAATCAATCATCTATTTTGCGCGGTTTTTACATGGCGGGGCGGGTTGTTCAGGGAAAAGGAAAAATCAATGGGCGCCGTCGGATGGGCATTTTCCGCAGGCACGCCCACCACCGTGGTGTTGTCGGCAACGGGATCCAGCACCACGGCGCCGGCGCCCACCTTGGCCCCTTCGCCGACGGTAATGGGGCCCAAAACCGTGGCCCGCGCCCCGATCATGGCCCCGTCTTTTACCGTGGGATGGCGCTTCGTCTTGCTCAGGCCGCGGCCGCCTAATGTGACCCCGTGGTACAAAGTGACGTCGTCGCCGATTTCCGCCGTCTCGCCGATGACCACGCCCATGCCGTGGTCGATAAAGAGCCTCTCGCCGATGGTGGCTCCCGGGTGAATCTCGATGCCCGTTTTCCTGCGGGCCCGGTGGGAGAGAAGGCGGGCCAGAGTCGTGTGGCCCTTTTTGTACAGCCGATGGGCGCGGCGGTGACTCAACAGCGCCACCACCATGGGGTAGAGAAACATGGCTTCCACGATATTTCTGCAGGCCGGGTCCTTTTCCAAAATCACCCGAGCGATTTTTCTGCGCTCCTTAAACATGTCTAAAAAAGCTCCGTGGACATGTACCGCTCGGCGGCATCGGGAAGCACGGTGACGATATTGCCTTCGAAGCGCTCTAAAAGCTTCATGGCGGCCGCCACATTGGCGCCGGAGGAAATCCCCACGCTCAGGCCTTCTTCCGCACTTAATCTCTTTGCCATGGCGATGGCTTCGTCGCCTTTTACGGTGATCACTTCATCCACCACCTCGGGATCGTAATTGCCGGGAATGAAATTGGCGCCGATCCCCTGGATCTTGTGGGCGGAAGCCTTGTTTTCCGTAATCAAAGGGCTTTCCGCCGGCTCGACGCCAACGATGTACGCGTCGGGATTTTCCGCCTTCAAAGCCCGGCCCACGCCGGTCACCGTGCCGCCGGTGCCGATGCCCGCCACAAATACGGACACGTCGCCGTCTAAGGCCGAAAGAATTTCCGGGCCCGTGGTGAGCTCGTGGATGCGGGGATTGGCCGGGTTGTTAAATTGATCGGGCAAGAAATACTCGCCGGTTGCCGCCATTTCCTTCGCCTTGTCCACAGCCCCCTGCATGCCGCCTTCTTCGATTAAAATGAGTTCCGCGCCGAAAGAGCGAATCAAGGCCTTGCGCTCGTCGCTCATGGAGGCGGGCATGACGATGGCCACCTCATAGCCCAATTGCTTGCCCACCAAGGCCAGGGCGATGCCCGTGTTGCCCGACGTGGGCTCCACGATCTTCATGCCCGGCGTGAGGGCGCCGCGGTTGACCGCATCTTCGATCATGTGGTAAGCCACGCGGTCCTTAATGGAGGCGGCGGGATTGTTCTTTTCCAACTTGGCGTAAATGCGACCGCCGCCCATGGATAATTGCACGAGCGGCGTTTTTCCGACTGTATCTAAAACATTCATTACAAAACCAACCTTTCTGCTTCGGATTCCTTCGGCCATTGTATCGCGTAGAAAGGGGGATGTAAACCGGTTTTTTGTTAATATATTGAGGACAAAATATAACCCCGACGGTGCCGATTGATATGAAAAGCAAACCGAATTTATTATTGTCAAGTTACCTTCTTACTTAAAAATTGATTCTTTCATGGCTTTGAGACCCGGGGAAGGGCCCAGGGCGAATCGCAACGCCCTTTTTCCTTCCCCCGGGAATAGTTGATGAAGCTATGGTGTGAAAAAATAGAATAAAGTTATTTACAAAAAGTGAGCTTTTGAAAATCGAGAACAGGAAATGAGAAATAAGAAATACACCACGTAGGTTTGTCCGTTACGCATCTTAAATTCCGCCACCTTGGCTATGGAAATAAAACCGCGCAGGGTGTAGAGTTTAATCAGAAGCTTATGGGAAAAATCGCCCCATTGCAAATAGATTTACACATGATGACCTGAGGAGATGCCATGAAATACTACGTCCACACCCACGATCAAATGTACCGCGTAACGACAGATGATTTCTCAAATAAAGACACGTGCCGGTGGGTCCACCTCATCGACCCGACGGAGGAAGAGATTCGGTCCTTGTCACAAAAATATAAAGTGCCGGAAAGCATCCTCTCCTCCGTCGCCGACCCCGGGGAGGTGGCCCGAAGCGACGGCAGATACAGCGCGACCTACGATTTATTCATTCTTCGCTACCCGGTGGAGGTGGCGGAAGGCCTTTACGAAACCCGCCCCTTGGCCATGATTAACACCGAGGCGTCGGTCATTACCGTAAAATACCGCGACGACGGGGCCTTCTCGGGCTTTTTGGAAAACAAAGGCCATCGTCTCATCGAAGACGAAAGCTTTCCCAAGGAAAAAATCCTCGTCGACTTGGCCTACCACATCTGCAAATCCTACATCGAGCTGACGAAAAACATTAACGCGCGCATCGAGGAGCTGGAACAGGACATGGCGCGCTCCACAAAGAGTGAGACCATCCGCCAATTGATCAGCCTATCGAGAAGCTTGATTCGCTTTTCCATGGCCACGGAAAACAATGAATACGTCTTGCACGATCTGTTTCACCTGGCCCCGTTGAACAGCTCCCCCTCGAGAAATCAACTACTCAACGACCTGAAAGTTGAAAGCACCCAAGCCCGGGTCATGGTAAAAGAAGCGTCGGTCACCGTGGAAAAGCTGTCCGATCTCTATTCAAGCCTCGTGGGAAACAATTTAAACGACGTCATGAAGACCCTTACCTCCATTACGATTCTCTTGACCGTACCGACCATCATCGGCGGCTATTGGGGCATGAACACCTCCCTGCCCTTTTCCGATGAGCCCTACGCCTTTTGGTGGCTCTTGGGCCTTACCCTCGCGGTCATCGTATTGATGTATTTCTACCTAAAAAAGAGAGATTACCTTTAATTTAGCTGCCCCATTCCCGGATCTTATTAACCGGTCCGGGTCCCGTTGATGCCCGTCGCGAGAACGGATTTTGATTCGGGAAAGCTTGCCCTTGGAATTTCCCCCGGAAAACACGGTGCGCAATCGGAAATGCGAAGATCAAACGATGTGAAAGAGATAAATAAAAACTTAATCCCTACACCCTCACATAGGTCCCAATCCCTTTTTCTTCTGCAAAGCGAAAAATCTTTTCCGCCACCACCACATCGTAGACGGCGGAGCCGGTGGTCTTAAAGAGGGTGATCTCGTCGTCTCTTTCTCTGCCGGGCAGCTTTTGAAGAACCACGTCGCCGATCTCATTGGCGATCTTCTCTCGCGTCACCAGGCCGTCATTTACGGGCCTTATCATGTCGCCTGCTTCGTTCAATACGCCGTCTACGGTATCGACAAAAATTTTATCCGCCCGAACCACGATTTCCGGCGGAAGCTCGATCATCTGCGGCGTGTAGGCGCCGACGCCGTTAATGTGGCAGCCCGCCTTCACCTTTCTCCCGTCGAAAACCGGCTGCTTCGCCGTGGTGACGGCGGTAATAATGTCCGCCTCTTTTGTCACGTGATCCAAATCGCTCACGGGGACAAACGTCGCCCCGTAGGAGGCCAATTCATCTTTCGCCGAAGCCACAAACGCTTCGGCTTTTTCCTGTTTCTGATTAAAGACATAGACTGTCTCAATGGGGCGAACGGCAAGCACCGATTCCAATTGACGCATCGCCTGGCCTCCTGTGCCGATTAGTAGAAACACCTTCGCATCCTTCCGCGCCAAGAGATCCGTGGCCGCCCCGGCGAGGGCGCCGGTGCGCATGCGGGTAAGCTCCGTGCCGTCCATAAGACACTTCACCATCCCCGTTTCCGTGTCGAGAAGCACCATGGTGGCCGCAACGGCCGGGAGATTTCGAGCGGGATTGTCCGGGTATGTGGAGACGATCTTCACCCCGAGGGCATCGGCTTCCTCGACCAGTCCGGGCATAAAGAGGGCTTGGCCCTTGGCCGCGCTCAGATTGCTCCGCAAGGGCACCACCGCTTTTTTCGCCGCATACATGGCCATGGCTTCCTTTGTGGCGGCAATCCCATCGCCCGTCGGCATAGCCGCCTTCACTTCATCTGCCTTTAAAATTAAAATCTCCATTAAGGCCTCCTTTCGGCATCCGAAAAACAAAAAGGCACCCTGCTCCTGCAAGGCACCGCATAGTTCAAAATTACTTATTTCCTTTATTGACGAGAACGGGGATCTTTGCCGTATTCAACACTTTGTTCGATACGGAGCCCAAGAGGGTTCTCGAGAAGCCGCCTAAGCCGCGACTGCCCATGACGATAAGATCCGCGCCCTTTTCCTCGGCACATTTCACGATCTCTTCCGATGCCCAGCCCGTGCGGACGACGGTTTCCACCTCGCCCTTAATGTCCACGGCCTCCATGGCCCTTTCCAGAATTTGTTGGCCCCGCAGTGCCTGGGCCTTCTTGAAATCCGTGGTGAGAAAATCGCCGGGGTAATGCTCGATGACTTTGGAATCCGTTAAAACCGTGAGCACGATCAACTTCGATTCCAAGGTTTCGGCCAAAATTTCCGCTTCTTTCAGCGCCGCAAAAGAATCTTGAGATCCGTCGACAGGTACTAAAATAGTCTTAATCATATACAAACGCCTCCTTTTCATTCAATATACCATAAATGCGCGTTATTTATACCGATTACACAATATATTTCACATCATGATGAAATCGTGAAACGAGGCGAGAGAAAGCATAGAAAAAGACATTGAACCGGCGGAAAGACAAAAATTATCGCTGAAACGGAACCGGCGGTCGAACCGAGGGTTTTCCAATGCAAAAAAAGCGCCCTGCCGAAACCGGGCGCCGATTTATTAAATTCTGCAGTTGACTTTGTTGACCAAAACCGGGACCTTGGCTGCGTTGAGCACTTTGTCGGATACGGAACCCAAAAGGGTTCTGGAGAATCCGCCTAAGCCGCGACTGCCGATGACGATCAGGTCCACGTCTTTTTCTTCGGCGCATTTAAGGATTTCCTCCGATGCCCGGCCAACCCGAACGCAGGTTTCAACTTCGCCCTTGGTTTCGATGGTTTCCATGGCCTTGTTCAGGATTTTTTCGCCTCGTAGCGCTTGAGCCTTTTTGAAATCCGTGGAAAGGAAATTGCCCGGGTAATGCTCGATCACATTGGCATCGGTTAAGACCGTGAGAATAATCATCTTCGAATCAAAAGATTCGGCCAACAGTTCCGCTTCTTTCAGCGCACAGTAAGAGTCTTGAGATCCGTCGATGGGGACTAAAATTTTCTTATACATACATACGCCTCCTTTGTATTTAGTATACCATATTCACCAATCATTTAAACAAATTGCATTGAAATTTCCGCCAAATAAAAAAATAATTTCAGGGTATCAATGAAAAGTAGGCAAAAAAAGCAACAGAACGAGAAAGGAAACTGTATGATACGAAAAATTAAACGGGTGGTACGCGGCGAAGCGGGCGTCGACGGCGCCGGCGTGCACCTGACCCACGTCCTGAGCCGCCACACCATGCACGATACCGATCCCCTGCTCCTTTTAGACGCCTTCGACGCCACGGATCCCGCCGATTACGTGGCGGGCTTTCCCATGCACCCCCACCGGGGCATCGAGACCATCTCCTACGTGGTGGAAGGCACCATGGTGCACCGGGATTCTTTGGGCAATGAAGACGCCGTCACAAACGGCGGCATCCAGTGGATGACCGCGGGAAGCGGCATTCTTCACGAAGAAAAGCTCCCGCCGGTGGAGCGCCTCTTCGGCGTGCAGCTCTGGCTCAACATGAAAAAAGAAGATAAATTCGCTCCGCCCGCCTATGTGGCCGTTCCCTCGCAGTCCATCCCGGAAATTCCCTTCGACGGCGGTCATGTGCGTATCCTGGCGGGGAGCTATAAAGGGCATGAGGGCCACCTCTCCCGCTACGTGCCCGTGGACTACTACGACGTGCACATCGAGCCCGGTTGCGCATTTCAAACCGAAGTGAGCGAAAAGGTAAACGCCACCCTCTTCGCCCTCGTGGGCAGCCCCACCGTGGAAGGAGAGCCCGTGGAACATTTCGATGCGGCCATCCTCGAGGGAGGCGACGAAATCCGCATCGCCAACGACACGGACGAGGAAATTTCCGTGCTGCTCTTTATGGCCGAGCCCATGGACGAGCCCATCGCCTGGTGGCCCGGACCCATCGTCATGAATACGGAAGAAGAATTGAAAGAAGCCTACGACGAAATCAAAGCGGGCACATTTATCAAAGACAAAATCGCCATGAGCCGAGAATAATCGTACGAAAACCGCAGGGAAAGCTGCGGTTTTTTCTATTGCGGCACAAAAATGACATCAAAAAGTCAAAAAGTGTATGGCGTTTTTTGATTCGGGCGGGTACCATAGAAGAGAAGAAAAGAAAGGGAGGATGCCATGGAATTCACAGGCGGCTACCAACTTTTGTGGTTATTTTTTATCTACTCCGTTGCCGGATGGGTAACGGAAGTCTTTTTAAAATTCTTAGAATACAAGCGCTTCATTAATCGAGGCTTTCTCATCGGGCCCTACTGCCCTATCTACGGCGCCGGCGCCGTTCTTATCACCGTGGGCGGAAAACTTCTTTCTCCCGTGGATCGCACATGGGCCATGAGCTTTCTCATTGCCTTCGTCCTCTGCGGCCTTTTGGAATACCTCACGAGCTACATACTGGAAAAATACTTCCACGCTCGCTGGTGGGACTATACCGAGCGGCCCATGAACCTTCACGGCCGCGTGTGGATCGGAAACCTGATTCTCTTCGGCATCGGCGGCGTGTTTATACTAAACGTCTTTAATCCCCGCCTGCTGGCCCTGGCCCACCGCATGGGGCCCCGCCTCTTCGCCGCCATTTTAATCGCCGTAAGCATCCTTTTCGTCGCCGACGCCGTCATGAGCTACTTCATCATGAACCTGCTGAAACAAGGCGTGGAAAAGAGCCGGGCCGACAAGAGCGAAGAGATCGCCGCCGAAGTGCGCTACCTTTTGGAAAACCGCTCCGTCTTCCACAAGCGGATCCTGGACGCCTACCCCGAGCTCACCTTCCGCACGGAAAAGGTAAAAGCCCGCTTGGAACGCATCCGTAAAGAAGGCGAAGCCATTCGCCTTCTCGCCGAAGAAAAAGTCGAGGCCATGGAAGCCTTCGCCAAGGAAACCGCCTCGAAAAACCTCACCCCCACCCGGATCCTGCAGCGGGAAATCATCGAAAAGCAAGACGCCCTGATCGCCTCGTTAAAAGAAGGCGCCGACGCGAAGGCCCTGGAAGAACTGGAAGAAGCCATAAGAGAAAACAAAGAAATTCTGGAAAACAGAGAACGCCGCCTGCGGCTTATCAAAGCGGAATAAACGAAAAGGCACAGACCGACATGTCTGCGCCTTTTTTATTGGAAGAAAGTAAAATACCGCCTACTTCATCGCCTTCGCCAAGGCCTCGTCGTAAATGGCCTTGGTTTTTTCGTCGAACAAGACCCACATCACATCCATAGCGTGGTCTTCCACAAAAGCCAGAGCCCTTTCCACGGCGATTTTCGCCGCCTTCTCCGTGGGGTAGCCGAAGATTCCCGTGGAAATCGAGGGAAAGGCGACGGATTTCAGCCCGTTTTTTTCGGCGAGGGCCAAAGAGTTGTCGTAGCAGGAGGCGAGAAGGGCCGGCTCATTTTTCTCGCCGCCCTGCCACACGGGGCCCACCGTGTGAATAATGTAATCGGCGGGAAGATCGAAGCCCGGCGTCATCACCGCATCCCCGGTGGCGCAGTAGCCGATTTCGCCGCAAGCCTCATCCAGCGCGCCCCCCGCCGCGCGGAAAATGGCGCCGCACACGCCGCCGCCTCGGAGCAAGCGCTCGTTGGCCGCGTTCACAATGGCATCGGCCTTCGTCGTCGTAAGATCTCCTAACAGCATGGTAATCGTCCCTTGCATAATAAACTCCTTTCATCGGATGCGTCGGATGCTTTCTTCACTTTAGCCTATCGAAGCGTCGCTGAAAATGCAAGAAAAAGCCACAAAAAAAGGCCGCACGCGCGACCTTATTTCTGCACTTTGTCATTGGCCCGGTAGTATTCCATGGCGCGGTACTGCCGCACCATTTCCGGGAGAGAATCGTCGCCTTCCAGCAATTGATACTCCCCGTCTTTTCGAATGTAGGGCGGGTGAAGCACCGTGGTATTTTTCAAATAACTCGATTGCACCGCCATCATGGGATCGTAGGGCCAGCCCATGGTTTCAAAGAGATACTTCATCAAAAGGAAGGGGCTCAGATCCGGCCCTTCTCCGTGAAAATCCACGCCCAACTTCGCCTTGGCCGCGTCGTTGGCCCAAATCACGTAGGGCGTGGTGTAGTAATTCAAAACGCCCTCCAAAGTGGATTGGTCGATATTGATCCCCATGCTCTTGTAGCCGCTGTCTCCCTCGCCGAGCCAGGGCTTGTGGTCGCCGAAAAAGATCAGCACCACCGGCGCGGGATTTCGGCGAAGGCTTTCCACAAAATCCCCCAAGGCGTCGTCGGTGGCGGCAATATTAGAGAGGTAATTGTTGAAAATCGCCCAGTCCCTCGGGTTCTGGTCCTCCAATTTGTCTACATACTTTCTGTCCGCCATATTGTAATCGGCGTAAGGGCCGTGGCCCTGGTAAGTGAGGGCGTAGGAGAAATAGTAATTCCCCTCGGCCGCCGTGGCATTCAGGCGCTTTTCCACTTCCGGGAAAAAGTGATTGTCCCGGGTGTAGCCCCAATCCGTGTCCCCGGCGGCCTCTTCCACCGCCTGAAAGTAATTGTCGAAGGACAGATACTCGTCGAAGCCCAAGCGTGGATTCACATTCTTGCGATTGTAAAACCAGCCGTAAATCGGGTGCAGGGCCTCGGCGGTGTAGCCGTTTTGCGTAAAATAGCGCACGTGGGAATGGGTGTCCGTCATCATGGCGGCGCTTGACGCATAACTCGTGCCGGAAAAGCCCGTCAAAAAGCCCCGCTCCGTGTTTACCGTGCCGCCGCCGAAAATATCGGCGATCAAATGGCCGTGAATCCCCTCATCCTGAATGGCGTGGAAATGATTGTACACGTCGTCGTGAATGGGAATGCCGTCGAAATCCGTGAAATCGGCGAAAGATTCCAGCATCACCGACACCACGTGCACCTTCTTGTCCTCGGGTATGGACGTGTCCTTAATGTCCTTCCACAACATGGCCGCGAGTTTCTTGTCGTAATCCTCCGGCGGCGTGCCCCTCATCATGCGGCCGCTCAGAAGAAAAGGATAGGCCAGGCCCTTGGCCATGTAGGTTTCCGTGGCGTTGTAAATATTAATCGGCGCCTTTTCGCCCACCCGGGCGTAGACCTTCGGGGAAAAATACGGGCCGCGAAAGCCTTGGAAGATAAAAAGCATGGCCAAGATCGAGCCGATCAACAGCCGCCGCCGGCCCTTGCCGATCCATGGACGCCCCTTTGATAGAAAGAGAAACACCGAAATGGCGATCATGGCGATGAGGCCGATCAAGGTCATGACATCGGATGAGAGCACCGATAGGTGGTAATTACCCTTCATGAGCATGGATTCGCGAAAGAGCAGAATCTCCGGCAAGACAAAAGGCTCGTCTCGGTACATAAGCTTAAACTGCTGCACCACCGAAAGCACAAAAAACAACAGCCCCGTCACGGAAAAGCCCACCCACAGCCGGCCGCTCAGAGCGTAGAGAAAGACAAAGAGAAGAAAGACCGGCAGAAAATTCATAAACAAAAGCAGCGGGCTTTTGAAATAACTGGCGAAAAGCGCATCCCTGAGAGGCCCGTCGCCGCAGGCGTAATACAAAGTAAACAAAGTGATCAGGGCGCTGAGCACCGCCATGATCCCATAGGGCCGCCAACGAGAATCGATCCGCTTCACGACGACCTCCTTTCCGTACAAAAACATTACAAACAGTTTACCACAAAATGACCTCGTCCCAACAAAAAAGGGTGAGAAAAGAAAGGGGCGCGGGCCACCAATTACTTCCTTTCTGAGAACAAAAAAGAAAGGGCGCGGTGGGCGCAAAAAGGCGCCGCGAATACATAAAGATCCAAACATAGAAAAGCCCGTGGCGCGGAAAAATCGCCGGGCGGGGTGCAATTTTTTTCTTTAAAAAAGAAATCCACGCCAAAACCGTGGAAACCCCTGAAAAAGCTTGTTTTAAAAAGAAAACAAGGATAATATAGTTATGATTAGAAATTTTTCGATGCCGCGTTCAAAGCGGCGAGCAAACATAGAACGATATCACTCAAAAACAGTAAGGAGGGCTTATGAAACGCCTTATGAAACAACTCTGCCTCTGGACATTGATCCTCGCCATGGTTCTGTCCGGACCCGCATCGGCCTTTGCGCAGGTGAATCACGCTGATCTCAGCAAAGACAGAGACGAGATTATCAACAAAAAGCCGGTGACCCCGGCGAAGCTTGAAGACGGCCAAACGGCGGCGGAATTAATTAAAAACCCCGATCAGCCGAAAATCTACACCCTGCGCACCGACTACAAGGTGCAAAGAGGGGAAAAGTATGTCGTCGACTACCAACCCTACATTGCCAGTGTAGGGGAGGCTGCGACGGAAGAAGAACAAAAAAAGGTCAATCAAACAGTTAAACTACCGGACCTTACCGGCTACGAAAAGCCCGACGACGATTATTTAATCACCTACGACAAGGTGAAAGACACGGCCGACGGCAAAGGCAAGACAGGCAATACCACCAACGGATTCAGATACCAAGCCAATGAAGACTTCCGTTACAAATCCAAGGCCAATGAAATCACGATCAAACACGTCTTCCAAGACTTGCAGGATTTTACGAAGTACACCAACCCCGACGGAAGTGTTGGAGAAAAGGGACAACTTATTACCACTCAAAACGGCAACACCGGCTCCACCATGGAAGTGAGCCCCTTGGATGAAAAGCATCCGGATCGAAAAGGCTTTGTTCCGGAAGCACCTTATATCACCATGCAAGTGCCGGAAAATGCCGAGAACTTCATCTTAGAATACCGCTACAACCGCGCCCATTATGATGTCAACTTCGATACCAAGGGCGGCACACCGGTTCCCAACCGCAATCTTTACTACGAACAAACCATCCCGACAATTGATGACAAGAGTATTCCCACAAAGGCAGGATGCGACTTTTTGGGCTGGACGCCTTCTATAACATTAGAAACAACAGGTGGAAAAACCTATCCGGAAAATCAAATCATCAAAGATAGCGATGACAAGCCCATCTTAAATCTCGCTGCAGACCTAAAGATGCCGGCGAGCAAGATCACCTTTACTGCAGTTTGGAAAGACAAACCCAAGGCGGAATACGTCATCCAATTTTGGACGGAGAAACCGGATTACGACGACAAAAATGATGCCCTGCCCTTGCGCGATCGCTACGATTTTATCGGCGCAAGAAGAATAGATAATGCCGACACCGGTTCTACTCCGGATCTTACAAACTTAGATATCCACGGCATCACCTTCCCCGACTTAAATGAAGGTCGATTGGAGAAGGCTCAAGATGATAAAAAAGAATTTGAAAGATATTACTTTTTAAATGAAGACTTGACTAAAACGCAAAACGCATCTGAAGACAATCCTGAAGTACAAAAATCTGTATCATCAACGGGCGAAACTGTCTACAATGTCTACTACAACCGCAGAGTCTATACCCTCTACTTTACAGCTGCTTATGGAGAGGCATTTGATATAGTAGGTAGCTTCTGGCCGATTATAACAAGAGATGGAAAAGTCATAGGGAAAGAAGGATCTCCTTATAAAGTAGATGTTCGCTTCAACCAGAGCTTAAATAAAATATGGCCAAAGGATGCGGAAGTTTCAAATCTTCCGACTTCTGTTGGTAATGAAGAAGGAGACACCGGTCTGATAGGCTGGACAATTAACAATAACGCGGGTGAACAAGCTTATCGCGATACTCCACCTTATCGTTTAAGTGCAGAAGATTTTATCGACAGTCAAGATGTAGTGGGAACAGGAGAGTTTGAGGGATTTGGTCACGCAGATCAAATACCTATAAAGGATGGAAAAAATAAGAAAAGAGATAAATATGAGATTTCCATTGGATCGACATCCTATGAACAATCTGTTGTCCATCACATTGATATTATAAAGGACGATTTCGATGGCAAGGAACAAATCGATTATGACATGTCCTATTGGAAGAGCGATACGAGTGCAGCTGGACCTAATGGGTATCCCTTCGGTTTGCCTCATCTTCAAGGTTTTACCCTTAAAGAAGATACAAGGACGGCAGAATGGATAGGACTAGAAAAAGGTCGTGTTGGAACTTGGGACGCACGTAAAACTTTTGATGAATTAAATGCACAGAGAAATAAGAAAACGCCTTTTAGAAGCGACGCCGACAAGATAGAATACATCGATCAATTTCCTTGGGGCACAAAATCCTTTAAAGGGGCAAATGCCTATAATTATGCAAACTACTCTCGTAATAGTTACAAATTAAAATTAAATAACGATCCCAAGACAGTAAAAAATGACAGCGAATATGGTGCTGGCAATATTTTAGATGTGCCTTATGAAAAGCCATTAAATGATTTAAAACTCGATGCGACACACAAACCCGAAAAACCGAATTGGGTACGTGATGATTGGAGCTTCTTAGGCTGGGCACTGGATCCCGCCGGCGAAAACTTGGTAAAAGACGGAAATGAAACAAAACTTCATTATGACCAAGTTCTCTACGCCAAATGGGGCGAACCTGATTATAAGTGGAAGGTTATCTTTGATCCAAATGGAGGTAGTTTAAGGACAATCGATGAAAACAAATTAACTACAGAACGCAAGACCGTAAAAGAAGGCGATATTGGTCAAGAAATACAAACAACTTATCCTATAAAAGAAAAGAGCGAAGGTGATAAGCAAGTATTTAAAGTTGTTCATAAACAAGAACTTGTAGAACCTAAATTTAAGCCTGTAAGAAAGGGCTACGACTTTATGGGCTGGGAAATAATTCGCTATAAAAAAGATGATAAGACAGGCGATTATACAGAAGAAATCGACAACTCATATCGCCAGACTTATAAAGTGCCGGAGCTTTACTCCTTTGGCAACGAAGTTGTATCTCCAATATATCTAAAGGCAATTTGGGTTCCAAATGCAAGAGTGGATGTAGAGGTTCTTCACTATTATTTAGACAAGGACTATAACTTAGATACAAATATAAGTCCAAACCCGGACCCTGATAAACTTGAAAACAAACGTGCCGGCTATTTGGTGGCCACCACCGGCGACAGACAAGACGATAAATATACCCTTGTACCCCATGACGAGCTTGTGGAAAAACTACCTGAGGATTTAAAGACTATATATGAAGAATATAACGGCAGAGTAAAGGGAGACAACACTTTCTTCCAACAATTCCGTGTTGAGCCAGAGAAGGTTTTAGATGACCAAGGAGTCTTAGTTGACAATCCTAAAGTGGCTGACAATGTCTTTAAATTCTTTTACAGGCCATACAGACAAAGAGAATACAAGGTCAACTATATAGATGAAAGATTTAAAGGTGAAGCAAACGAAAAAGACGGAGCCATTATCGAGCAAGAACTTGTTGTAAATGGTAACCGTCACTATGACGCAAGAAACTATAGACCGATCCCGGGTTGGGTTTTAACAAGTGCACCACAACAACAACTCTCCTTCGATGTCAACGAAGAAACAAATGAATTTATAGGCATCAATGGCACAAAGTCAGATGAAATTACCTTCTATTATAAGGACGTAAGAGTAATTGAAATACCAACTCCATCGGAGGGACAAGAAATTCCTGATCCACCAAAAGGATATGTTAGAGTAACCTTTAAGGCAGACAAGGGCGGATCCTTTGGTAAAGATGCCCAAGGCAAAGATATCACCAAGCTCCACTACGACGTCATTAAGGGGCTCAAGTCCGACCTGCTTCCCGTACCGAAACTGTTGGAAGAAGGCGAGACGGCAGATCAAAACAAATACTATATCACCCCGGACGATGGCAAGAAGTTTACAAAGTGGGACAACAAACCATTATTAAACAAAAACACAATTATAAACGAAGCTCACGAATTTACCGCCTACTTCGAATGGTCGGGCCTCACGGCAAAGGGAATGGTACGCACCGAATCCTTTAAAGACCCGAACGGCAAATGGGACAATGACTTTGCTCCGACGATTGCAGATCTGAAGAAACAACTTGAGTGGAGAGAAAAAGACGAAGTCAAGCCGCTTCCTGACGGAACGACGATCGAATTTTTCGATGAAAACGGCAACGAATTAAAGACAAACGAAGATGTCTTCAAATTGGTCAGTGAACAAAACAAAGCCGACAAAGACGAAGTCGTCCGCACCGTAAACATTACGGTGAAAGCCACCTTCAAAGACGGAAAAGATCCCCAAGAATTGAATATTCCCATCACGGTTTATAAAAACGTCTACGAAGCATTGAACAAAGCCGGTGACAAACCTCTCTTCTTAACAGAAGCCGAAGGCAAGGACGCTAAAGACGGCGGACTGCAAGACGTAACCGGCGACTACGTCAAGGTTACAATCAAGGCAAGCAAAGACTTTACTGCCAAAGATGACAAAATCTACTATGTAAACAAAAATGCATGGGTAGAAATCCCTGAAGTGAAAACAGAAGGATCGTCCACCTTTGTCAACTGGACAGCAGACAAAGCTGCACAAAACGAAGGACAAGCAGAGAATGGAATCTTTGATTTCGAAAAACGTCACAAGTTTACCGAAAACACAGTGATCAGTCCGAGCGATGCGAAAGATGTCGTAGAACAAAAGCAAGGGGAAGACAAACCGAAAGTCCCCGATAACTACGTCAAAGTTATCGTCAAGACCACGGACAAAGCGACGGATGATACCAAGTTTGAAAAGATCTTCTGGGTCAACCCGACGAAGGAAGTAACCATTCCGGCCACAGATCCTGTTGGTAAAGAAAATCAAAAGTTTACTTTCGACGGTCTTGGAGAAAAAGATGTCAACTACATCTTCAAAGAATGGCAAAAAGTACAAACCGGCGAGACAGACGAAAGTCTAACGAAAGTAGATCCGGCTGTTAAAGTTGATTTGGCGAAGAACCAATACACCGACAAAGTAACGGTCATCGAAGCGGCCTATAAAAAATCCATTCTACCCGAGAAAATTGAAGAGCCCTTGAAGACCACCAAGTTGGATACGCCTCAAGGTAAGAAAATAGAAGACAAAGATTTAATCGAAAAGATCACCCCGCAAGAGGGCAAAGAGATTAAGTCAATTCAAGTGATTAACAGACCTGATCCGTCGAAACCGGGCGAACAAAAAGCGACAGTGATTGTCACTTATACAGATGGATCCACCCAAGGAACGGATAAAGACCCTGTCGTCATCCCCGTGGAAGTTCACAAAAACATCATTCCCGAAGCACCGGGCGGACAAAAGCCGAAAGATGCCCTCGACAACTACGTCAAAGTCATCTTTAAGGCAGGCACAGGCGGATCCCTTTCTGGCGATTTGGTTTACTACGTCAGCCCCGAAGTGGAAGTCGATATGACCGACTCGGCAAAAGCCGTGACGAAGACCCCGAGCGTCGGCTACACGGCAAATGGCGGAACCTGGAGTCCGGAAATTAAAGCCGAAAAGATCACCGCGGAAAAGACCTACGAATTCAACTTCGTCAAGTCCGACGACATCGTGGAAAAAACCGACGATCCGAACCAAGAGATCCCCAAGGGTTACGTCACCGTCAAATTTATCGCCGGAAAAAATGGCGAAGTAGTTGGCGGCAACAAAACTTACTACGTCAACCCCGAAGCAAATATCAAGCTGGTTGACAAAGATAAGGCAACGGGTGCTTCGAACGAACTGGTCGTTCCCGAAGCGAAGGCTAGTGATAATTACGGATTCGCCGGCTGGGTTGAAGAAATCGACTACACCAATCCCATTAAGGGCGACCGTGAACACGTAGCCAAGTTCACCAAGAACAACGTCACCCTAACCTATAAGGCCGGGGAAGGAGCGACAGGCGATGTACCTGCAACTCAATCCGCACCCTACGGTGGAAAAGTCGTTCTGGCAAATGCTGATAAATTAAGCAAGACGAACTACGTCTTTGACGGTTGGAAGATCGGTGAAACCATCTATAAAGCAGGCGAAGAAGTGACCTTAAACGGAAACACCACCGCCACCGCCCAATGGACGCCGAAAGAATACACCGTAATGTTTGACTTGGCAGGAGGTACCATCGACGGTAAGACAACGAAAGACTCCATTAAGGTTAAACATGGCAAAACTATCGAAGAGGTAGATGGTCCTATACAAGAAGGAAAAGTCTTTATGGGATGGAAGAACAAAGGTGAAGATGCCATCTTTGATTTCACCAAACCGATTACCGCAGACAAAGTCTTAGTTGCCCAATGGCAAGAACCCGTTCAAAAGATCAACGATGGCGATCCGGTCGAAGAACAATTCATCAAAGTTACTTTCCTCAAAGGCGACCACGGAACCCTCAAAGAAGGACAAGCTGAAAACCTAGAAAAAGTCACCTACAAAGTGGCGAAAGACTTGAATTTTGCAGATGCACAAGCCAAAGGCCTCGTCGTCCCGGGTATCGTCCCTGCAAAATACTACAAAGCAAAGGCAGAAAACAGCGGCTGGGACAAAGCACTTGATCTGAATCTTGAAGAAGGTCAAAAGGAAAAAGTCTTTACCGCCCAATACGAGCCTGAAGCAGATGTAATACCGGTAGATTCGAAAGTAACAGAAGAAGATCAAATCAAAAAAGAAAAACCGGAAGGCATGGTCCTCGTTCAATTTGTAGTCGACGATAATGAAGCCTATATGGATGGAATTACAAAATACTATGTCGCAAAAAACAAAGTAGTTGACGTTCCGTCGCCGTTGGTATTCAACAAAAATGAGAACTATCATTTTAATGGCTGGTTATTTAACGATGAAGTTACCATGAAGATAAGGGGAAGTTTTGCCAAAGATACGGTAATCTCCGACAAACTTCTGGTAAGACCGGAAATCCACATTAAAGTTCCGACACCCGGTGTGGACTTAGTAAAGATCGAAGATTTGACAGCAGGCGCTAGCGGAAAGCTGGAAGTGATTAGTGGCGGACAAAGCAAAGTGTACGACAATGCGATGGTTCAAATCACAGTCAGACAAGGCCGCAAGAGGGTTACTAAAGAGGTACGCGGCTTTAAACTGGATTCGCCGTTGAAAAAAGGCGATCAAATTAACTTCTGGGCAACTAACGACAACGGCGATTCTGACGTGTATAAGTATATTGTCCAATAAGGAGGAAAAATGACAAAAAGAGCTACAGCATTCCTTCTGGCACTATTGATGGTTGCGCAGGTACTTGTACCCGGCGCAGCCCGTGCCGAGAAGGCAGTCTTGCCTTATCCGAAAATGGACAAGGAACTTGTTGAAGTAGGAAAGGTAGACGGGAAAGATTATCCCAAACTGACGAACAAAGTTATTCTGGACATCCAGAAACAAGCGACAGAAAATAGCAGAAAGCATCTACAGAAAAAATCCGGAGCAACGGCGTTTAACACGCCGTATCTCCCCGGACAAGACATTCCGGATAAAGACAAGCCGAGAATTGTAGGGAAAGTATCTGCAGATTTCAAGACAATAGGTTTAGACGGCGGAAAATTCGACTGGGAAGGCGTCTTTGGAAAAGATTCCAATGGCAATCTCGGAAAGGCGAAACTCGTTTTTAAACAATGGCTTAACAATAAAGAAACTGGCCGTTTTTACGAATTAGAAGTGAGTAGAGATGGGAAATATAGCTGGACAGACTGGACAGGAGAGCCGGCTAGAATCCCATTATATTCAGAAGGATTGGAAGCATACACCTATTCTGCGTATTTGGATCAAGATGTATCGGAAAAGGTAAAGCTGCTGACCTATCGTATTGCAGGAACACCCGGATCAGCCGGCTTTGAAAAAGATCCGGAAACGGGATTAAATGTAGCAAATATTGTGATCGACCTAAGCATTCAACAAGTGGCGTCCACGAAATTTGTTTCCGAATGGCATACCGGTTTAGCTGAAAATGCAAGACCGCCGGTGAATGGGGAATTCGATAATAAGATCGACGAGTACCCGGGTTACTTCCCCTTCTCCACAAAAGACGGGGGATCTATCATCATTCGCAATGATTTTGTCAACAACTCGGATTATGAAGATCCGGGTTATACGGAATATTCCTCTTCGTCTTTAGTGAAAACGCCTGAGATAAAGGTAGCAGAGGACTATATCGGTGATGATGCGGAAGGAAATCCTATAAGTAGCTTTACTTTAGATGAGGACAATCAGCGCATTACCTTTGGCGAAAAGATTTTTTCCTATAAATTTGAGTACGACGTCATTAACGGCGGGAAGCTCACCATGACGGAGATCATCCCCGTGACTTTCGATGCTAATGGCGGGAAGTTTGCTTCCATTACCGAAGACGGCGCAGACCAAAAGATCGTTAAGGAAGTGGAATACGACGGCACGTTGACGGACAAGGCTGAAAATCCCACGAAGGATCGCGAAACTTTTAAGGGCTGGTCGGAAACGAAGGGTGGAACAACTCCCGTCACGGCTGACTTCTTTAAAAACATTAAAGAAGCCAAAACCCTTTACGCCATTTGGGACAACAACGACATTGTTGTAGAGCAACTTGAAGTAAAAGAATCTTTCAAAGATGGCACGGGTTATGTCAACGACTTTATTCCGACACTTGAACAACTCAAGGGACAGGTGAAGATTAAAGGCGCCAAGGGTGATTCGCAACCGTTGGCGACTGACGATAAACTTGAAATTTTAGACGACAGCGGCACTGCTATTACCGGCGATGCATTAAAAGATTATCTTTATGAAAAATTAAAAGAAAAAGATAATCCTAATGATGAACCTACAAGAGTAGAAACGGTAAAGGCGAAAATCACCCATAAAAACGGCACGAGCCAAACCGTGGACATTCCCATTAAGGTCGTAAAAAACATTTACGAAGCCAAGACCTTATCGGAAAGACCCTTCTATGTACCGGACGGCTATGTAAAGGTTACGTTGGATCCCACCACCAAGGCGCAAGATCCTCAAAAGACTTATTACTATGTGAATCCGGATGCGAAAGTGGTGATCCCCGGGAAAGACCCAACAGGAACAGGCGATAATGTCTTTACTAAATGGCTAATTAAAGGAACTACTGACGAATATAAATTAGCTGATAAGCCAAGGCATATGTTCACGAAAGATACCACAATTGAAGCCCAATATGAAAAAGAAAAACAAGGCACCATCAACATCAAATACGTTGATGAAAATGGCAAAGAAATCGACCCTAAGTACCATAAAGACGGGGTAGACTACCCTGAGACAAAAGAAGGAAAACTAGGCGATTATGCGGATGACCGGGATTATCCCAAACCGGGCCCTGATTTTAAGGGATATATCTATAGTTCAAGAGAGTCAATAAAGGGCAAAAAATATAAAGACCCAACAGATCCTGATAACTTAGATATAGTAACTTACAAATACTACAAGAAAGTAACCACAGATACTCCAAAAAATCCTTATGTATACTTCCCGGTTATCTTTGATGCCAACGGCGGTGAATTTAAATCAGACACAGTAACTCAAAAGACTGTCTATGTATACTTTGACGGAGACAACGCTACTGTTGAAAAAGTAACTTTTAAAGAAGTCAAGGATGAATTTGACAAAGCATATAGCAACCCAACAAAAGATGGATTTGATTTTAAAGAATGGCAAAACGCTAAGACAGATGGAACAAAACCTGCCGATGATTACGAAATTCAATTCAAAGGCTGGAATTGGGATGCAGACCCGGTAAACGGTTATGTACCGGAAACTTTCTACGCCCACTATGCCAAGGCCAGTGCCCTAATTTCCTATCTTGACTTAGATGGAAAGCCTATTGCTGATACATTTAAGATTGACGGAGTAGAATATCCTACAGAAAAAGAAGGCACAGCCGGCGAAGCGATAGAAAAAAATGTCTATACAGCTGAAACAGCACCGAAGCTTATCGGCTATAAGTTCAATAGAATTGAACTGAATCCTGCAAATTCAAAATATGCCCTAGATAACAAGGCGACCATTAAGATTTACTACGAAAAACTTCCGGATGTCATTCCGGAAAAAGACGGGTCCGGCAATCCAAATGAAAAACCGGACGGATATGTTGAAGTCAAATTTGTTCCGACAGACAAGGCAAAAGATACGACTGCAAAGATTTTCTATGTAAATCCCAAGAAAGATGTCACCATTCCGATTGAAAATCCGGAAGCGAAAGCGACCTACACCTTCAAAGAATGGAAGATGGGGGCAAAAGCGGATGGTGCGGTTTATACTCCGAGCACTGCACAAAAGTTTACTGAAGCAACAACAGTAATCACTGCAACCTATGAAGAAACAGAAAACATCATTCCCTACGATCCCAGCGTTCCCGATCCCAAGGTTCGCCCCGAGGGCTATGTAAGGGTCACCTTCGCAGCGGAAAAGGGATTAGAGCTTACCGAGTCCAAGGCCTATTATGTCAAGGCAAATGCAGGGATCACACTTGGAAATAAAGACCTTGTAAAACCAAAGTATTCCGAGGATACCGGCTACAAGTTTAAAGAGTGGGACCAGGAGGACACATTAAAGATCGAAGCAGCGGACATCGTCGTCATCGCCAAGGCCACGAAGCTGGATAATGTGATTCCGGAAAAAGACGGTGAAGGCAATCCAAACACGAAGCCCGAAGGCTACAAGGAAGTCATCTTTAAAATAAAAGATGGCGACGAAGCCAAAGGCTCCATCGAAGGCGTAACCAAGTTCTATGTCAACCCGACGGAATATGTAAAAATCACTCCACCGACGACCAAGGCCAACACCGGCTATGAATTCGGCGCATGGGATAAAAACGCGACGATTCCTACGGTGTATGACAAAGACACGACCATTACCGGCTCCTTTAACGGACCGAAGGATGTTATCCCCAAGACGAATCCGGATGGAACGGAAAACAAACAACCGGCGGGCTATGTCAAGGTTACTTTCGTTATTCATCCGGAAAATGCCGGAAAGATTGAAGCGGGTGAATCCGAAGTCTACTACGTCATCCCGAATAAATACGTAACCATCACGCCGCCGAAAACATCGCCTAGTGTGGGCTATAAGTTTAGAGCGTGGAGTCCCGATCCGGCGACGCCGACAAAGTACACCATGCCTAATACAGAGGTTTATGGCTACTTTGATAAAATCGGAGACTTTATTCCTTCTACGGACAAAGAGGGAAAACCCAATTCTAAGCCCGAAGGCTACGTCACCGTTACCTTTACTGACGGCAAACATGGGACAATAACCTCGGGCAAAAAGGTTTACTACGTCAATCCGAATGCCAATGTCAATATGAGTGATTTGACATTTGCCAGAAATTCGAATCGTCCGGTGGTTACGCCGGATGTAGGCTACGATTTCAGTCATTGGTCGAAACAGAATGACTTTGTGATTAAAGAAGACTTAGTAGTAACTGCGATGTATACTGCCCATGCTGACGTCGTCCCCAAGGACAAGCCGACAGGCGGGGAAAATAAAAAACCTGACAAATATATCACCGTCACCTTTAAAACGACGGACAAGGCGGGAAGCGTAGAAAAAGTCGTTTACGTGAATCCTGAAAAGGCCGTGGAATTAGAAGGCTACGCACCGAAAGTAAATCCCATTACCGGCTATGAATTTGCCGATTGGGATCGTCCCATCAAGGAAAAAATTCAATACGCCGATAATGATGTTATTACGGCACAATTCAATGAAATTGGCAATGTGTCCAAAGTTGAAAAACCGGGCTATGTCAAAGTTGAATTTAAACAAGGTGATCACGGAACCCTAACGGGGGATGTAAATCTTTGGATTAAGCCGGGTGTAAAGGTCACCATTCCCGCGCCGGATGTCAAGCCCAGTGTCGGCTACAAGTTCGATAAATGGGACAAGGATTTAACCGTAAAGCTTGAGGCCAAGGACTCACCTTATAAAATTACAGCAGGATATACAGACCGAGGAAATATCATCCCTCAAAAGAATACCGACGGAAGCGATAGGCCGGACGGCTATCACATCGTCACCTTTAAAGCGGATGCCAATGGATCCTTATCGGGAACAACGGTTTACTATGTCAAACCGAATACAGACATCGATCTGACAAACACGGCCGATGCCATTACCAAAAACCCCAATGTCGGCTACACGGAAGATGGCGGCACCTGGGATCCTGTAATAGTAAAGAAGCAGTTCGCCGAAGATGCAACCTATACCTTTAATTTCAAGGCGTTGGATGATGTCATTGAAAAAATAGACGAAAACACGAAGAAACCCGACGGCTACGTCACCGTGCAGGTCGTGCCAACGGATAAAGCGACGGTCGAGACGGAAAAGATCTACTACGTCAATCCCACCAAAGAAGTGACCATTCCCTTCGTCAAGCCCACGGGCAAAGATGTGTCTGTGGATGCAAGCAATCCAAAGGCATTTACCTGGAACTTCACCAAGTGGACGTCCGACGAAGTTCCGTTTAGAACATGGACGGATGAAATCAAAGCCAAGTTTACAAATGACACAACCGTCGTCACCGCCCAATACGAAAAGAGCATTACCGACCAAGGGACGGTAATTGCAGATGAAATCACCGTTCACGAATCCTTTAAAGAAGGAGATACTGGGGTCAACAACTTTATTGAAAAGGAAGCGACGGTCGATCAATTAAAGGCTGCCTTGAAAGTAAAGGGCAATTCCCTGCCCGATGATGCCACGGTTCAATTCCTCGACGATGATGGAAATCCGCTTGCAGGTGACGCATTAAAGAACGCTCTTTACGACAAGCTGAAAGAAAAAAATGGCGGCAACAATCCGTCTCGGATAGAAACCATCAAGGCAAAAGTCACCTTTAAAAACGGCGAAGTTCAAACCGTAGACATCCCCATTAAGGTCATCAAAAACATTTACAAAGCCAACACCAATGGGGAAAAACCGAACTACGTTCCGGATACCTACGTAAAAGTCACGGTCGATCCCACGACGAAGGCGAAGGATCCGCAAAAGTACACCTACTATGTGAATCCCGAAGCGAAAGTGGTCATCCCCGGGGAAAACCCCACGGGCACCGGCGATAACAAGTTTGTGAAGTGGACCTATGACGATAATGGAGTCGAAAAGGAATACAAACTTGCCGACAAACCGAGACATCAATTTGGTGCTGACACTACCATCACGGCCCAATACGTTTCCGATGTCATTCCTCAAACGGGAGATAAAAAACCCGATACAGTTCCCGCGAATTTCGTGGAAGTGAAATTCGTCCCCACGGACAACGGGACGATGGAAGGCCCCAAGACTTTCTGGGTCAACCCGAAAAAGGCAGTCACCATTCCCGTGAAGGATCCCGTAGGGAAACAATACTTCACTTTTAAGGAATGGAAGATTGGCGTAAATGCCGACGGAGCAGTTTACAATCCAAGTACTCCAACGAAATTTACCGATGTAAATGGAACCACCATCACCGCCACCTATACGGAAGCGAAAAACATCATCCCCTACGATCCCAATGAGCCCATTACCAAGCCTGAGGGCTATGTAAGAGTGACTTTTAAGGCAGATCCGGGCTTAAAGCTCACGGAACGAAAAGCCTACTACGTCAAGAAAAATGCAGGTATCACATTCGGAAATGCTGAACTTGTAAAACCGAATTATACCGAAGACACCGGATACAAGTTTAACGAGTGGGATCCAAAGGATGATACGATCATCGTAGCGACGGACATTGTCGTCACCGCCAAGGCGACGGAGCTGGCTCCGGTCATCCCGGAAAAAGACGATAAGGGAAATCCGAACGATAAACCCGAAGGTTATGTCACCGTTACCTTTGAGAAGGGCGCCCACGGCACATTAGAAGGTAAGACGGTATATTACGTCAACCCGAAAGTAGCGGTTGTGTTAGAAGGCGTGGCTCCGAAGGTTCATCCGAACGCAGGCTATGAATCTGCCGGATGGGATATTTCCATCAATCAAGCCATTCAATACACAGTTGACACGACCATCACCGCCCTTTACAATAACCCAAGCGACATCTCCACAAAGGAAATCGACGGTTATGTAAAGGTAGAATTCAAGTCGGGTGAACACGGCAGCTTATCCGGACCGACCAATTATTGGGTCAAGCCTGGTGCAGAAGTTTATCTTCCCTCGCCGTGGGTAACGCCCAATGACGGCTACCGATTCGACAAGTGGGATAGATCGCTAAAGGTTAAGTTTGAAGCGAATGCTCCGACCTATGTCATTACGGCGCAATACGAAAAACAAAAGCCTGTCGATCCCACGCCCGAATTACGGCCCTATCCCGTTCCCGGCGATTGCAACAACACTTGCGAGCAACCGAATCAACCGAACCAACCGAATCAACCGAACCAACCGAATCAACCGAATGTCGGCAAGGATGCGTTGAACACCACGGATCACTACCAATACCTCATCGGTTATCCGGACGGCAATTTCGCCCCCAACAGGGGCATGACCCGTGCGGAAGCGGCCACCATGTTTACCCGCCTCTTGAACGAGCGCCCGGTAAAATGGCGCCACTACAACGCGGGCCTCTCGGACATTCGCCCCGGCGACTGGTACGCGAACACCGTGGGCTATGCGGTGCAACGAGGCATTGTCAGCGGCTATCCCGACGGCAGCTTCAAGCCCAACAAGCCCATTACCCGCGCGGAATTCGCCGCCATCGCTTCGCGATTCGACGCATTGGCGCAAGGAAATGCCATTTCCTTCAGCGACCTGGCGCCGAGCCACTGGGGCTATAACGCCATTCGCTCTGCGGCGACCAAGGGATGGATTTCGGGCTATCCGGACAACACCTTCCGCCCCGAACAAGCCATTACCCGCGCAGAAGTCACGGCCATTACCAACCGCATGTTGAATCGCCACGCCGATCTCTATTGGATCGACGCGCACCCGAGTGAAGTGATTCGCTTTGGCGATGTGAAGCGCAGCGATTGGTACTTTGAACCGATCATGGAAGCCACCATGGGCCACGATTTCATTCGCGACCGCGACAAGAAGACAGAACACTGGACGGGCATTAACGGCAAGAGCTTTATCTAAAGCCTATCCTCCGCCCATCTGAAAAAAGTGAAAAAACCCCCTCGCCCCTTATGGTACAATCATAGGAGGAGGAGGGGGTTTTTTGCGCGATAAAAAAGCCATGGACGTGGTGCCTTTAAAGGAAGAACACGTGCGCGATTTTTTAAACTGGACGGACTACGAC
Source organism: Aedoeadaptatus acetigenes (assembly GCF_025566985.1). Taxonomy (NCBI): domain Bacteria; kingdom Bacillati; phylum Bacillota; class Tissierellia; order Tissierellales; family Peptoniphilaceae; genus Aedoeadaptatus; species Aedoeadaptatus acetigenes. Next base: position 52,148 of record NZ_JAOQJD010000002.1, on the reverse strand, counting down.
GACCCGCTCTTCAGTATGTATAATTTTATGGAAGACGAGGACACGGTGGGGGATTGGTACCGCTGGAAAACCAAGGGCCACCGGGATCAGTACTTCGCCATTGTGGAGGCGGGACGCGCCGTGGGCTACATGGGCCTGAAAAACATTTCCCTCATCACCCGCACCGCCGAGGTGGGCATTATTCTGGACCGGGCGGTGATCGATCGGGGCCTGGGCCGGGCGGCCATGCATTGGCTCTTGGATTACGGCTTTTACACCTTGGGGCTTGAGCGGATTCTTCTGGAAGTGCTTCCCTGGAACGGGCGGGCCATTCATCTCTACGAGTCTTTGGGCTTTGAGCGAATCGGCCGCATCTACCGCCGGGTGGATTTGCCTCAGGGGGCCGTGTACGATCCGGCCTTCGCCCCGTACAGAAAGCAGATGCGCCCCACGCGGCATTTTTGTGCCGTGTCCGTGCATCAAATGGAAATCACGAAAGGCAGGTGGCGGCGTGGAATTTAAATTGAATCCGCCGAAATTGGATTTAGGGGATACGCCCATTGAAAATATTTTTTTAAACGATTACATGCCCCAGGCCGACGGGGATTTCGTCAAGGTGTATTTGGCCGGTCTGCAACTGGCCACCAATGGCGGCGAAGGCGACCACAAATCCATGGCCGATCGCCTGAATCTCTTGGAAAGCGACGTGAAGCGGGCCTGGGACTATTGGGAATCGGAAGGCATCGTGGAAAAGATCTACGAAGGGGAAAGCTACGGCATTCGCTTTTTGCGCCTGAAGGAGCTCTATACGAAAGAGGTTTACAGCCCCGAGGCCACGAAGAGCGATTTCGTGCGCCGACTGGAGGATACGGAAATCGCCAATCTCTTTTCCAAGGTGGAATACTACATGCGCAAGCAAGTGCCCTATCAGCAAAAGCTGGACATCGCCGCCTGGCGCGAGGTCTACAACATGACGCCGGAGATGATTCTCGAGGCCTTTCGCTATGGCACCGAAGAGAAAAACAAGCGCTCCGTCCCCTACATCGAGGGGATCGTGAGAAATTGGGCCGACGCCAATGTGCGCACACCCGAGGCCTTGGCGGAAAATTTCCGCACCCACGACGCCGCCTACTACCGCTACCGCCACCTCTTGCAGCTTATGGGCTTATCCGACAAGCCCTACATCCGCGCCGAGTCCGACGCTGTGGCCTCTTACGCCGAGGAAATGGACTTCGCCCTTTTGGAAGAGGCGGCCCGGCGCACCGGGGGCATCGGAAAGCCCAATTGGCGGTATTTTGAAAGTATTCTCGCCGCGTGGAAGGCGAAGGGCATCAAAAAGCCCGAGGATCTTTCCAAGGATCAAAAGCCCAAGGTCATCCGGGGCCATCGGCCTCAGCCCATGGCGGGATCGGCCACGGCGAAATACAGCGCCGACGCCTTGGAAAAAATGGCCCAGCGCAAGCGCCGGCAATTTATAGAGGGGAAAGGACAGAAATAGATGGCATCCATCTTCGATAAAATTCGGGCGGATTACGACGCCCTCAGGCGAGAAAACGAACAGACCCTCCGCGAGCGCAGGGAGGAAGCCTACGCCATGGCGCCGGGTCTTGAAGCGGTGGAAGAAAACATCCGCGCCCTGGGCTTTGAAGCGGCCAAGGCCACCCTTTTAAGCGGCGACGCCGACCTGGCCGATGCCGCCGTGAAAGAGCTCGAAACCTATGAAGCCATGGCCCGGGCTATGCTCGTGGAGGCGGGGCTTCCGGCGGATTACCTGGATCCCATCTACCGCTGCAGCCGCTGCAAGGACAAGGGCTATTTGGAAAACGGCGAGCGCTGCAACTGCATGAAGCAGCGGATCACCGCCTACCTCCACCGCTCCAGCCACATCGAGCGGCAAATCGAACAAAACAACTTCGGCAACTTCCGCCTGGACATCTACTCCGATCTGCCCTTTGCCGACGAGGGCATCTCCCCGCGGCAAAACATGGAAGAGATCCTGGCCGTGGCGGAAAACTTCATCGCCACCTTCGGCGAGGCCAACGACATGAATCTGCTCCTCTACGGCCCCACGGGCCTGGGCAAGACCTTCCTTTCCCACGCCATCGCCGCCGAGCTCATGGCGGCGGGAAAATCCGTGGTCTACGAAACGGCCTTCGGCCTGGTGCGCATCTTTGAGGAAAAAACCTTTAATCGCGATGCGACAGACGAAATAAAAATGGCCTACGACAGCCTCTTTACCGCGGATCTCTTGATCATCGACGATTTGGGCACCGAGCTCACCAATTCCTTCACCAACTCCCAGCTCTTTAACATCGTCAACAGCCGCATGATCGACGGCAAAAAAATGATCATCAGCACCAACCTGAGCCCGAGAGAACTTTCCGCCGTCTACGGCGATCGAATCTTCAGCCGCATCTTCCATAAATTTGTGCCCATGGCGTTTTTTGGGAAAGACTTGCGTTGGGAAGCTGAATAAAGCCACTTGCGAGTCGCTTTATTCAGCGAGCTACGCGGGTAGCTTTGTCCCTACTTTTTTCTTTTCTCCTTCGCTTCTTTTTCCCTCCCCCGGGAAGCGGCACTTGAAGACATAGTGTGCAAAAAAAGAAAAGGAATATCATCACAAATAGTGTGTTCCTAAAAATCAAGACAAAAGTTGGGAGATCGGCCACCGAAACGAAAGAACGCGTGGTGAGTGCCCATCCCCAAGCAAAAAAGAGAAGTTGTTTTTACACAACTTCTCTTTTTTGCATCGCATCAATAGAAGTGGGTGCTTCCCACGATAAAGAATTTGTACGATCCGTTATTTTTTCTCGGGGCCGCTTTGGCTTCGACGTAGAAGTATTTATAATCCGGATCCATCATGTTTTCGCGATGGCCGGGGGAATCCCACCACTGCTTATAAAAAACTTGCGCCAGTTTCGCACCGTCGGCGATGATGGGAAAGTCGTATTGATCCAGAGGGCGCGTGCTCTTCATGCCCGTGGAGAGCAGGTTTTCACCGCCGAAGTACAGACCCATGTAACGGAAAGCCTTGAGCCAGTGGTCTCCGTTCAGGCGCACGTGGCTTTGGCCATTGACAGTGATGGAGCCGTGGGCGGCGAGCTCATTGCAACGCGCGGCGGCGCCTTGGGCAAATTCATCGGACCATACCAGGGGCGCGCGGCCCAATTTGGCCCGATCCTCATTGATCAGGCGGATAAATTCGCTTTTAAAGGCTTCGCGGTCGTAACCGGTGCCGGCATTAAAGGCATCGATCAAACGATCCATGTTTTCCGCTGTCTTGTTGTTCTTCGGTTTCGGCGTGGGCTTGTATTTCCAAGGCTCGGGCGCCGGCAACTGTTTCCCGGGCAGGGGCACAGGGGTGTTTATGTCGGGAACCGGCACGGACGGCCTTCTTTCGGGGGCCGGAGCAGGGGTGTTTCTTTCGGGCAGCGGAGCGGGGCTTCGTTTTTCCGGCGCGGGCGTGGGATTTGGCACAGGCGCAGGCGCGGGATTCGGCGCTTTCTTCACGGCAAAGCCATTGAAGAGCATGACGAAGACGTCGCCGCGGGTGGCGGGGGCGTTGGGGCTTAAGTTTTCAAGGCCCGCCCACGGGCCCGCGATGCTCACTTCTTCAGCCCATTGAATCCAGCTGTCGGGCCAGGTGGCTTTGGCCGCCCTTGCCTTCGTGAGCCGTTTGTCTTTAACGGACACGAGAATTTTCATCATTTCGGCGTTGGTGATGTTCTTTTCCGGGCGGAAAGTGCCGTCCGGGTAGCCTTCAATGGGCACCACCCCGTTTTTATTTCGAATCGCCTTGGTTACGGCGATGTAGCCGTTGGCCCAGTGGGTCAGGGGCACATCGGGATAAATCAGCATCCGCCGATTGGTCAGGTGCTCGACCTTTCCCACCCGCACCAGAAGAGCCGCCGCCTCCGATCGCTTAATGGGCTTCTCCAGGCCCAGGGAGCCGTCGGGGTAGCCGTTGACAATGCCCAAATCTTTCATGACGGCGATCTTTTCGTCTCGGCTCTCGGCAAAGGCTTCCCCTGCGGGAAGCAGCAGCCCCAGGGACAAGAGAAGGGCGGTGAATAGTTTCAATCTTCGTTTCATAGAAACCTCCGAAATTTTGGAATCGGAACTTCCCTTCGCGCGATCCGATGGGTGCGCAAATTCGTTCCGTTCTTTGGATAGGAAAGACGATTCTCCCGGGAAGAGAGAATCGCTTTTGATTATCGAATTTTTTTATACTCGACGACGACAGGGGAGCCTTTTTCTGTGACTCTGCATCCGCCCTTATAAAATTGGATGGTAATTCCGCCTAACTCGTCGGTCCCCGTTTTAGGATCGTAGATCATGCCCATTGGATTTCCTACGTACCGGTAACCTTCGGGACTGTCGTCCAACATAGCGGCAGCGGCGGCGTGAGTGAGACCGTCTTTCTTGTACTCAACAACGACGAGCAAGAAATCTTCGTCGTCTTTTCTTACATACATGCCGGTTATTTCTTTGGCGGAGGGAGCCTTCGCTTTCGCCGGCTTTTTCGCGGGCGCGGGCTTCGGCGCTTCAGCTTTTCGCAGCTTCGCAAATTCCTCGGCCTTGTATAGGCTCTTGTCGCCGATAATGACGACGCGGTTGGCGGCGTCCCAATCCACGGCGGTGCCGAAGCTTTCGCCGATGAAGCGCACGGGAACGAAGGTGCGATTCTTCGTAATCTTCGCTGCCGTCTCCAGGGCCACCTCCTTGCTTTCGCCGGCGGCGTCGTAAACCAGGGCCTTGTTGCTGTCGATGGTAAGCTCGATTTTCACTGCGGCGGCGTCGGCTTTGGCATTTGTAATGGTGACGCGGCGGGCGCCTGCATCCCACGTGACGTTATAGCCCAGGCTTTCGCCGATAAAGCGTACGGGCACCAAGGTGCGGTTATTTTCGATAAAACAAGGCGCGTCCGTTTCCACCTTCTTGCCGTCCACGGCTAAGTACAAATCCCCTTGGGCGAACGACACACTGCCCAGGCCCAACGCCAGTACAAGCGCCAGCAAAGACACAAACAAAGACTTCTTCATGATATACCTCCTTGAATATTGTATTACGATTATTATATCGAGTTTTCGTAATAAACAAAAGAGAAAATGAAGTTTTCTTATTTTTTCAATGGATACTTATTTTCTGTCTATTCTTTCGTTTCTTGAACAACTTACCTTCAAGATGCGGAGCGAACGGAAATGAATTCAAGATACGCTCTTACTCAAAAATTGATTTTTACATGGCTCTGAGACCCGGGGAAGGGCCCAGGGCGTTGCGATTCGCCCTCTGGCCCTTCCCCGGGGCCCCATCCCCCTCGACCCTAACGCTTTCTATATGTGCGAAGCCCTGGCGGGCTTCGATTCCTTCTGGGCTTCTTCGCCAACGCGAGAAAGTGAGTTGGGCGAAGAATTCTTGTGGGCTAAAAAATATCTTCGCCCACCTCACATTCTTCTTTCCGCGACGCAGCCCAATTAGTAGAAAATGCCGCAGGCATTTTCTTACAGCTTAAGCGCGGCCAAAAAAGGGGCGGGGGCCCCGGGGGCGGGGAAAATGCGGCCTTCCGCTCTGAGCTCTTTTCCCCGCCCCCGGGTCTCGAAACCATGTAAGAATGCTTTTTGTACGAAATAGAAAATCTGATCTCGTAACGTAAGCTATGCAATTTAAATTAGGTGCCTCGCTCGAACTAACGCCCTTTTTCCCTCCCTCGGGAAAGTCGGTTGAAGATAAGCTGCGTAAGAAATAAAAGGAACAGAATCAAAAAAGTGTGTTTCTGAAATCAGGATAAAAAATTTGTAAGGAACAAAAGAATGCGAATCACATAAAGCTCGCAATGAAAAAAGAATAAAATTTTCCTCCTTCAACATCATGAAGCCCACCTTCCCATCAAAACAAAAGAAAAAACCAAAATCCCCGCTTTTGCCGACAATATACCCTCGTTCTTCCCTTGAGAAATCGTTTTATATCCACTATAATGAAGATAGTCATAGAGAAAGAGAGGAGACTATTATGAAACTATCCAATCGTATCGAGTCCATGCCTTACAGTGCCATCCGTAAACTCACCCCCTACGCAAACAAAGCGAAAGAAGCAGGGAAAAAGGTTTACCACTTGAACATTGGTGCACCGGACGTCGAAACCCCGCAAGAATTCTTCGATGCCATTAAAAACATCGACATGAAAGTATTAAGCTATGCACCCTCTCCGGGTCTTCCCGAACTTCGCGAAGGCATGGCAAAATACTACCAACGCAGAGACATCCCCATGACCGCTGACGACATCGTCGTTACCGCAGGCGGCTCCGAAGCCCTTCTTTTCACCCTGCTCGCAATCACCGATGTAGGCGATGAAATCCTCACCTGCGAACCCTACTACACCAACTACTACTCCTACTTCATCGAAACCTCGACCACGGTAACCACCTTCCCCACCGTCGTCGAAGACGACTTCCACCTCCCCTCGAGAGAAGTCATCGAATCCAAAATCACCGACAAAACCAAAGCCATCCTCTTGGCCAACCCCGGCAACCCCACCGGTGCCGTCTACACCCAAGAAGAAATCGAATTGATCGCAGACATCGCGATTGAACACGACCTTTGGATCATCGCTGAAGAACTTTACCGCGAATTCATCTTCGACGGCCAAAAATTCCACAGCTTCGGTACCATCGAACGCATCCAAGATCGCCTGATCCTTCAAGACTCCATCTCCAAACGCTTCAGCGGTTGCGGCGCCCGTATCGGTAACCTGGCCTGCATGAACAAAGACTTCATCGCCGCCGCCAACAAACTGGCCACCGGCCGCCTGGCTTGCCCCACCGTGGACATGATCGGTGCTGCAGCCCTCTATGAAATCGACGATTCCTACTTGGATCAAATCTCCGAAATCTATCAAGAACGTCGCGACGTCATCGTCGAAGAACTCAACAAAATCGACGGCGTCAAATGCAACATGGCCGGCGGCGCCTTCTACACCGTAGCCGACCTGCCTGTCGACGATGCCGAAGACTTCTGCCGTTGGTTGCTTGAAGAATTCGACGTCGACGGCGAAACCCTCATGATGGCTCCCGCCGCAGGCTTCTACGAACACAGCGAAGACTACCTGAGCCAAGTTCGTTTGGCCTACGTACTCAACGTCGACGCATTGAGAAAAGCAATGCACATCCTCGACGAAGGCCTGAAAGCATACAAAGCAAGATAAGGCCGACGCAATCAAATAACAAATAAAATCGAGCGAGCTCAAGGGCTTGCTCGATTTTTTATAAAAAAATCACGTCATTTAATCCTTGTTGGATCTATTCCTTTTCCTTAAAATGGGCTATACTGAAAATAGAAATAAGAGAAACAGAGCAAAAAGAAAGGGGGAAGCGCAATGATTCATACGGACACGAGAAAATTACAACTCGCCGGTTGGTTGAAAGAACACGGCAATGTCGAATACCAATCGCCCCTGAAACTTCAAAAATTCCTCTTGCTATACGAAGCCTTTGCCAAAGTTGACAAAGGCGACGGCGATTTCAGCCACTTAAAAGGCTATAAACGCGGCCCCGTTTTCAGTCAAATTTGGGGCGACTACACCTACGAGCGGGCCGCCTTCGATCGCGCGGCAGAAAAAGCCTTCGAAGCCGACGAGGGCAGCATCGACGAAGAGCAAGCCAAACGAAGCCTATTTATCGTGAGCATTCTTTCCGAGAATGAATTGTCGGACCTGACCCATCAATTGGATTTGTGGAAAACCAAAGAAAACCGAATTATGCAGGGCGAGCAACAGGTCGAATTGGAAGAAGAAGACTTCAGCCAAGACGATGCCAAACTTGTCGCCTTACTGGAGGCGATGTATCCGAACGACTTGATCGAGAACACCCGCATCGTGCCCCTGGACAACCATTACTTCCTGTTTAGTAAACAAGACGCCGCGCGCCTCACAGAACAACACTATGACACCTTGGGAGAATTGGCCGAAAAAGAGCAGCTTCACAACCCTGTGTATGTGGAGCTGGACGAGGAAGGAAGGCTCATCGTTGATTAAAGAACAAGATGTCATCCGCATGAAAGTGCCATTCCCTTCCGTGGACTCAAAATTGGCATTGAACGCCCATATGTATATTTGCGGCAAAGACACCGCGCCCCGCTACGGCTTCATCAAATGCCAGACCCTGAAACCCTACATGCTCAACAAACGCGTCATTACACACTACGTCGACGAAGCGGCCGATGCGACGAGAAACCCCTTTAGCCGCACGTCCCGTATCGACTGCGACAAACTCTTTGTTTCCTATTCCGTGCACTACGACGACCGATTAAAAACCACCACGCGACCGGATATTTGCGGCGAACTGTATCACAAAGTGAAAAAAACCCTCACATCCCACGACTATAAAACCATCGCCATGGACGAAGAAAAACTCGTGGCACTCAATGCCCTCATATCAAAAATAGCAAACGACAAGTAAAAAGGATCTGCATGCTTTTACTCCTCCGCACCTTTCCGCTTCTGCCCTCGGCAAAAGAAGAAAGTGAGATGGGGGAGTTTTTTATGGGCAAAACGCCGGACAAATAATGGCATAAAAAAAGCTCAAGAGAAATCAATTAGATTGAGGTACTTATATAGAAAGAAAAGCAGGGGGTCTTCGTCTGAGGTAGAGCCGTGAACGAAGGAAATCCGCAGAGAATGAATGGTATAGAAAACAAAATCGAGCAAGCAAAATGCCGACTCGATCTTTCCGTCTTTAGGGGTCATTTTGCTTTGTGGATATTAAAATGACCGGCCATTCTTTAGATCCGTTACATAGTTTAGTAATATTTTCTGAAGGTCAGTTAATATATCCCCTATCTTACAACGTGGAATTTCGACACAAAATTGATTGCCCCTATAATCATCATTAAAGAATATGCTATCCTCTTTAAATTCAACCTTACCATGGGCAATTGCGTTACGAATATGCCTGATGTATTTCTTATGAGATGCGGGATATGTTGAATCAAGAGGAATCTTCAAGCCGTCAATTTTTTTATCGAGGGCGTCATATTCATCTTTGTACACATCATAAATTTTTTCCTTAGGAATCAACAACAGCGAATATAAAAAGATTAAGAACATTCCATCATTATCGATATTGATTGCCTTTATGCAATCTTTAATACTTTCGTTGTCAAATTTCATATCATTAAAAAACTGGCTTTCTAAAAAGTTGTTGTTGTAAAGCTCAGTGATAAAACAAATTGACACATATTGTTGCACTATAATCATTTGATCTTGGGGCAGCATACTGTATCTCCTCTCAAAAAATAAAAGATAGCTTTATAAACTTTATACCCAAATGAATTACTAAAAGCCAATTAATCTCCTATCAGTGCAATTGTGACCTTCCAACGACTCGCTTCGCGCTTTAGGATAGGTCATGAAAAGAGCCGGGCCCGGGGCGTTGCGACAGAAAAAAAGACAAACCCCGTGTGTTGTTCGAGATTTGTCTTCGATCTGATTTCTTCTATTTATAAATATCTTTTCTGTGCCCGACATTCAGTGCAAAAATAACGAGCGCGCCATCGTCGATTTTGCACAACAGTCGATAATTTCCGACGCGATACCGCCAAATATCCGACAAATTACCCGTTAAAGCCTTTCCGATGCGCCGCGGATCGTCGCAGTCCATTAAATTCTTCTCGATCCACTCTTTAAGCATGATCTGAATCGGCCGATCGAGCTTTTTAAAGGCTTTATCGAATCGCTTATCCGTCCTTAATTCATAAGTCATAAGTCGAGCTCTTGAAACAATGCGTCGATGGACCGCGTTTTTACGTCGCCCCTTGCTTCTCTATCGAGAAAATCTTCCGCAATTTTCAAATCAAATTCATCTTCAAGGCGCTCTTCCATAAGCTTTTTAAACAAAGTAGACAAAGGCAGGCCCATGATCGCGGCATAAGCGGAAAAGGCCCTTTCCTCTTCCTCATTCAGGCGTACAGATACAGTTTTCATACTCCTCACCTCTGAATACATTGTAACACATAAATGAAACAACGGACAAAATACTTTCCTTGGGTGATTTTATTTGGGTCAAAATACTGTTTCGAAAGCGAATCGCAACGACCCCGCCTAAAAAAACCTCAATACAAAATTCCTGAATAAGAACAATTTTTCGGCGACACAGCCCAACAGGAATCGAAGCCCGCCAGGGCTTCGCACATATAGAAAGCGTTAGGGATAAAGGGTAGGGGTCCGGGGGAGGGATAAGGGCGAATCGCAACGCCCTTTTTCCCTCCCCCGGATTAATCTGATGAACATAAGCTACGAGAAGAAAAATCAAATGCTTATTCCTCTGCTTCGCGTTTAAGAGGAAGTACATAGCCCCCGCGGGTTGAGGGCGTACAACTATACATCCGTTTCGTGAAGGCTTCGCCTCCCCGAAACGGTGTAAGACTGCATCTGACCTTCCAACGCCTCGCGACCCTCGTCGGGATAGGTCATGAAATCGCAACGCCCTTTTTCCCTCCCCCGGATTAATCTGATGAACATAAGCTACGAGAAGAAAAATTAAATGCTTACTCCTCTGCTCTTTCCTTCCTATATAATATTATATTCCTTCAGCATATTCTCGATCTCCGTCCCGCCGATTTTCTTCGCAATCTTGAGCATAATCTCCATGGGCAGATTCAGCTCATATTTTTCCCCGTCGTTCAGAGCGCTGATGCCGGCGAGGACATAGCGCATATCGTAGCGGGAAGCGAACACTTCCGGCACGCATTTTTCAACCCCCGTGAGCACATACACAGCCTCCATGGCGCAGCGGGCGGAATATTCCGTGGTAAACACCGTGTCCCGTCCGGGATCGTCCAGGGTTTCGACAAATTGCCCCAAGAAGGCAAAGTTCACGGCGTGCTTCGGCACCACATAGGGCCGGTCGCCGAAGCTTCGCGGCATAAACTGCGCCGTAATGTAGGGCATAAACACGGGAATCGTCGACGTGTCCTTCGCCAAATCGTCAATTTCATCCTCCGGCACGCCGATGTGGTAGAGCCATTCCTTGGCGATTTCTTCCCCGGTGCAGGCCTTCATGGGCTTCTTCACATAATCGCCTTCTTTATCCGTAAACAGACCGTAGACCCACACGGCGATTTCATCTTCCGGTTGACCGATGTATTGGCCCTGGCGGTTAATCGTCCAGCTCATGAGCCAAGACGAATCCAGCGCCGTCACAATCCCCCCGGTCACCACCTTGCCCGTGTAGGGACTGCGCTTCGTAATCGCCTCAATGTACTTCGCGATGGCCGCGCTCTTTACCGTGATCGTGGCCGATTCCCAATTGGACTTGGCGATGTCCGACGTGAACACCTCCGGCCGCCCGAACTCCGGCGACTTCTTCGCAATGGCCTTCCACAAACGGAAACTCCCTTCCTCGTCGATGGCAAAGTCCGGCGCCGATTCATTGGATCCGTAGGCGGAAGATTCCACCAAAGACCCGGTGGTAATAAAGACCAAATCATTCTCCGAAAGAGGAATCGATCGGTCCGCCCCGCTCGCGGCATCCACGGCCACAATCCGCGTCGCCGCCTTCTTCGTGTCCGAAAGAGCGAACTCCACATCCAGCACGTCGCAATTATATTCCGTGCGCACGCCCTTGGCCTTGAGCCAATCCATCATGGGCACCACAATGGATTCATACTGGTCGTGGCGGGTAAACTGCAGCGCCGACAAATCCGGCAGACCGCCCACGTGGTGAATAAAGCGATTGATGTAAAGCTTCAGCTCCAGCACCGAATGCCAATTTTCAAAAGCAAACATCGTGCGGTAAAACGTCCAGAAATCACTTTCCAAAAACTCGTCGCTGAACACTTCCTCCACCGTCACCTCCTCCAGCCGCTCATCCGGCGTCATGACCAAGTGGAGAATCTCCCTAATCACATCATTCGACAAATTAAACTTCCCATTGTCGTAGCGCTCCCCGCGATTTTTCGTGACGCGGCAGAGGCTGAAATTCGGATCGTCCAAATTCGTGTAATACAAATGATCCAGAATCGACACACGCGGATCCTCCCGCGAAGGAATCACGCTCAACAAATCCCAGAGCACCTCGAAATGATGCCCCGTTTCCCGGCCGCCCCGGGCCACATAGCCCAGATCCGAAAGCAGCTTCCCGTCCAAGGCGCCGCCGGGGACGGCATCCTTTTCCAAAAACACAATCCTCGAAGGATCCATCTTCGCGTCCTTAATCAGAAAACCCGCCGCAGATAGCCCCGCGATCCCCGTGCCCACAATATAAGCCCGCTTATCGTCGATCCCTGCCGGCTTTCTGGAATTCACCAGGCGGTCGTAATCCCCGTTGCCCAGCCGCAAACGATCGTCAACCGTTTTAATCTTCATAGGAATACCTCCTTTACCCTCCATTGGCTTCTCGGCCCATCATATAAAGGAAAAAAACAACAGGCAACGGTTAAAGCGGCCCCATTGTCCGAAGGTCCATCACCCCATGAAAATTGCATAAAAATAGGACAAAACAAAAAAAGTGTACAAAACCTTCGCAACGAAGGCCCTGTACACAAAATCATTCACCTAACGACGCACTGATCCTAAGCGAGCGCTCAATGTTGCCGTCGAACAACTGCCCGATGCGAAGAATCGCCTCCTCCGGCGACGTCTGCATCCCCTCCTGGACCCACTTGTCCATAAGGCCCACCAGGGCCGCCCGGTAAAAATCAATCACCAGCCGCTTGTCCGCCTCCTGCGCACAAATCCCCTTCTCCGCACACACAGCCTCCACATAGCGCCGCATCACCGATTCGCACAGCTCGAAAAGATAGGCGTCCGTGTCCTTCTTGTCGATGGACTGAAACAAATTCTGCGCCGCCCGCTTATTCTTCACCAGAAACGACGCACCGGAGAGCAGCATCTCTTCCCACGAAAGCGTGGCGTCAGACTCCCCATTCACCTTCACCAACTCGTCGGCAAAAATCTCCTTCACCAACGAATACACATCGTCGTAATGGTAATAAAACGTGTTTCGGCTGATCTCGCAACGCTCCGCCAACATGGCAATCGTAATCGAATGAAAACTTTTTTCCTCCAACAGCGCCAAAAACTCCCGCTTAATCAATTCCTTCGTGTACTGCCTGGCCACAGGATCGCCCCCTTTCATTCCAAAAACAATCATACGAACCACCGCCGGCGCGCATAAAAAAGCTCTGCCCTTATTGTACCATAAGACAAAAAAACCTGAAAACACGAAGAAAAATAGAAAAGCAGGGCGAAATTTTCATTTTCCGCCTCATCAAAAAAATTTTTCTAAAAAAATCCATAAAGAGTATGTAATTGGTCATTTTTTGCCTTGTTTTATAGAAGTGGATGTTTTATTATAGAAGTACTACCAAAATGAAGAAAATGATTTCACATCATTCGTACATAAACGAGCATTAGAAACGGGGAGGAATCCATATGAAAACTGCAATGAAACGCGTCGCGAGCCTGTTATTGGCCCTGATCATGATTCTGGAGGTGGTGGCGCCCGGCGTCGTCGAAGCGCGCTCCGCAGGACAAAACCGAGCCACCGTCAGCGACGAGGAATTTATCCCTCCCGACGGCAATCGGATCGACCCCGATCAAAACGCGGGAAGCCATCTACCAAACTTCATCGACCCAGACGACGACGGCTACTACACGCCGCCGCAAAGGACACCGGCGCGCCCCGCGCAAAACGCCCCGGCTCAATCGGCGCCGCAGCAAGAGGGCAATGAAGCCACCGATGCGGAAGTATCGGAAGAAAAGGCGCCGAAGCCCTTGACCCAAAACGAAGCCGATCGCCAAGAAAAGGCCTTGGAATTTTCGAAAGAAAAAGAATTGGCCCGCGCCAAATCGCCCCAAGGTGGCATCAAAGACAAAAAGTTTACCATCCTTACCCGCTTCGATACCTCCACGGTACAAGGACCCATTCGCAAAGGCCAATACTTCGTCATTCATTTAGATGACAAGCTCACGGTAAACGATCCTGAGTCTTTAAAGCGCATCACCTACAATGACAAGGCCATTACCGAAAAGCCGGTCTATAACTCAACTGCCAACACCATTACTTACAAAATAGCAGAAGACATCACCGAAAATATCCAAGTGCCCATTCAAGTGGAAGTGGATTACAATACGAAGAACATCGATGCCGGTGAAAAAACATTCACTGTAGTCAATAGCATCTCCGGCCTCGGCGTGGTGAAGCCCAAAAAGCTTCTTCCCGTGGTCGTGGATTCCAACGGCAATATGCTCTCCACCATTCTGGAACCGGGTCGCGACGACGTGGTTCAAGTGCTGGATCAAGGCAAAGACTATAAAGTGAACATCGATGCCTTCGGCGATCCCGTGGTTCAAGGCGGAAAGATAGCAGGCATTCGCTGGAACGTACGCGTCTCCTCTACGGTAGACTTGACGACCCTCGGCTACTCTGCCAACTTCACCGCCGTGAAGGGATCCGGCCTCGGCGCCTTCGAAGACATTCAGGTGAATAGCAAAGCCGCCGATGCGGACATTACTCCGAACCCCATTAACGGTCACCTCGGCATCGTGGATTCCAAACACCATACCTTGAGCGAATCTGCAAAAGACCTGTACTACACTTTCTACACTCCCGTTAAAAACGATCAAGCCTCCTACATGCTCGATCTCTCCATGGCTTTGAAGGACAGAAAAAAAGTAGGCGCCGTGCGCCTCGTCCTTCCCCAAGGCTATAGCCAAGAAGCCATCCGCGAAGCCACCCCTTCCCGCGTGGGCATGAACAACCGCACCACCATTCTGGGCGAATTCGCCAACGCGGATCAAGCCAAGTGGACCATCACCGACGCCGTCTCCACCGGCGATGAAGGCAACTCGGGTCTGCCCCTCGAAACGAGATCCTTAAAAGGCAACCAAGACGTGGCCACGGCAAAAGCCGCATCCTATAAATTGGATCCCGAAACAGGGCAAATGGTCGAGGATCAAAGCGAACACGGCACAGGCAATCTTCCCACAAAGGAAACGGATCCCGCCGGTGAACAAAGCGTCGGCACCATCGCCGTCTACGAAGTCACCACCGATCTGAAGAAACCGGAAGCCGGTGAAGACTACAGCCTCTCCGGCGTCACCATTTCCCAATGCCAAGATATGTATATTGAGCAGGATTGGACGCTTCCCGCCGGCGTCAACATGCCGGCACAAACCTTTGACGTGCGAGACGCCCAAGGCGAAAGCCTGGGTGAATGGACCGTCGGCGAAGGCGAAGCGGGCAAGCGGATTCGGAAAGTCACCGTGCCCGGCGTCAAATACTGGAAGATCGAAGATGACGGCACCGCCGTGCCGAGAGGGCACAAAATCGTCCAAACCTTCGATCCTGAGAAAGTGACGGTCGGCCGTACCGACTATAAGTTCTACGAAGTTTTCAACTACTACGACACCACCAAAAAAGTCCACTACATTCACGGCGAGGCCAACGACGTGACGGAAGAAAAACCCGCCACCTTCACCGTTCTGAAAGTGGATGAAGGCGACACGACCAAGACTCTTTCCGGCGCGCGCTACCGTTTGCAAGGCGGAGGCTATGAAGCCAAAGAAATTGAAACCGACGCCAACGGGAAGGCCACCTTCGCCAACGTCCGCCCCGGCACCTACACCTTAGTGGAACAAAAGGCGCCGACAGGTTACAAACTGGACCAAGACACCAAAACCATCACCATTTCAAGAGACGGCGAAATTACCGTCTCCGGTAAAAATGTTACCATTTCGGGACAAGCGGCAAAGACCCAATTAGTAGAACACAATGCCTACCCGAACTGGCCCGACTACATGAACGCCATGCACTACGGCAAGATCGACGACAACGGCGACGTCGAATTCTATCTATTCCTGAAGCCGAGAAAAAACACCTATGAAGGCAGTACCGATCGCGATACGCGGTTGAACATCAGCATCCCCGGCGTCGATGTCACCGACGTCACGGCCTACGAAGTTTTAAAAGACACAAGAAATCGCGTCCGTACCGCCATGGAAAATCAAGAGGTGGAAAAGGAAATTGGGAAACTCGGATCGAACGTCATCAATGCTTGGCATAACGATCGCATTACCGGCGCGTCCAATATAACCGACCCGTACACCAACAAAACCGGGTATCAACTTTTCTTCCCCAAACAACGGTTTAACAACGACCAAGGCTTCCTTATTAAAGTAAAAGCCCACGTGGGCGACAAGGACACGGCGAACCTGTCCTACGATTGGTTGACCGACCAAGACACGGCGGGGAATGCCAAGATTCAAAAAGACGTGGTGCTCACCCGACAAGGCAAAGGCGACGCCGATGCCATCCTCACCATAACCAACGAAAGCTTCCCGAAACAAGACGTATCCATTACGAAAGTGGATCCCGAAAAGGAAGTCTTGCCCGGCGCCACCTTCGTCATTAAAGACGAAAACAACAAAATCATCGCCAGCAAGCGAAGCGATGAAAAGGGGCTCGTTAACTTCAGCCAATTGCCTCCGGGCAAATACGTGGTGGAAGAAACCATCGCCCCCGACGGCTACCTGTCCAACGGCGTCGTATTCGACGTCACCGTAACCGAAGGTGGGCAAGTCACCTACAAGGCCCGTTTCAAAGACGGCAACGGCACGCCCGTTCCCGGTCATGACTACATCATCGAAAACGAAGATGCAGGGCAATCGCAGGAAGCCGGTAAGGTAACCAAAGTTTTCCAACACATGCGAATCAAAGAAGGTGACGGCGCCATCGGGGTACGCCCCAATGTTTGGGAAGCCTATCGCTACGAAAGTTTGGATTACCATGCGGACATCGAGCTCAGCAATACCACGGCGGGCACGCGCTTCGTCATTCAATTCGATCCGAACTTGGACTTCACCCAATACGTGAAGGAAATACCGAGCATTAAGAATGAGAATGGGGTCGTCATCGCGGATCCCTACATGGATTTCCAAACCAACCGCCTCACCTACGTCTTTAACAAAAACGGAACGAACGGGGTCTTCACGGGAAGCATCGACATCGTTGGGATCATTCCCAATAAATACTTTGCCCAAAACGACGGCGTCTACGAATTCACCACCGTGGTAGCTCCCGGAACCACGGGCGTTCAACGCATCCCGGGAACGGAAGATAAACCGGGCGCCGGCCAAACGGAGACGATCTCCGTCCGGGCCGACTACGAACAATACGACCAAGGCAAGGGCAGCCCGGTCAGTCAATCCTACTACTTCGGCGACGTCTACAAAAAAGGCGACGATCGCTACGTCGACGTCATCGCTTACTACAATCCCATGGGCGACTATAGCGGCGGAAGCTACACCTTGGGCTTCAGCTGGGCATCCACGGAATACGGCGGCAATGCCAACATCGTCAACTGGTATGCCAAGGGCTACGAACCGGCCTTTAAATTAAACAGCGTGAAGATCTATCGCACCCTGCCCGATATGGATGTGATTAGAGATCCGGGCGGAAACACCACCTTTGATAAGAAGGTCAACTACAACATGCCCCTGTCCTTCGGGGTGCGTCCGGAACAAGACCCGTTCACGTATCAAGAGGTCTACAATCGCACCATCAACCCGGATTCCGTGGTGCGCGATTCGTCCCACGGCTTCACCCTGAACTACGATCCGAGCAAAATACAAATGAATCGGGCACAGATCAAGGCGACAAAGCCGCTCACCATCAAGATGCCGAGCATCTCCCCGCAAAAAGAAGGCTACGTCATCAAGCAAACTTTTAAAATCACCGACGAAAACGCGTGGAAAAACTTGTGGCGCGTCTTCTACATGGGCAACGGCACGAGACTGGAATCCGGCTTTGCCAACAAAGCCAGAGCCGGGGAAGCCTTGGGCGATCAAACCGGCCAAGAAATCCCCACCTACACCGTACAAAGAGCCAAGCTGATTAACAGACGCTACACCCCCGGGAATTTTAATGTTCTCAAAGTGAGCCGCCTGGACCGCAATACAAAATTGCCCGGCGCAATCTTTGAACTCACCGATGCCAAGGGCAAAGTGTATCGACGCCAAAGCGGCGGCGACGGCATCTTAAGTTTTAATAACATCGCCCCCGGCAACTACGAACTGAAAGAAGTGAAAGCCCCTGAAGGCTACACCTCTTCCAGCACGACGTGGCAAGTGTCCGTGGACTTAAATGGTAAAGTGACGATTATCGAACTGGGCGTAGGTGGAGCCGACCGACCCATCGTCGGAAACGACATCACCCTCGAGGTCACCAACAATCCCGTGGGCAAGAAATTCCGCGTCTACAAAAAAGACAACGAAGGCAAGCCCTTGGCCGGCGCGAAGTTCAAAATCACGCCCTATGGCAAGACCCCCGGAGAAGTCCAAGAAGCTACCTCCAACGGATCGGGCGTCGTGGAATTCAGGGATCCCTTGGCCGACGGCACCTACGTCTTAGAAGAGATCGCTGCGCCCAACGGCTACAATAAGCTGGATCAAAAATGGGTTGTCGTCGTAAAAGGCGATAGCGTCAAGATCTACAATTACGTCGAGCCCGGCACGCAACAAGAAATTAAATCCATTTTGGCGGATCCGGGAACCCATTGGGTCAATGTCAAGGATCGGCCCATCAATGGCTGGAACCTTTACGACAACCGTCTATCCGGTTATGCCGACGGCCATAGCGATCCCTATAAACTGGGGACGCGGATCGTCGCCATCAATAAAGATGAAAAGTACGTCATTCAGCGCTACATCATAAACCCCGAAGGCGCATCGATTCCTGCGTCCACGGCGAAAATTCACCGTGAAAAACCCTACTATCCAAACATGAATTGGTACGAAGGCGGGGAAGTTGTCAAAGCCTTTAAACTGGATAGAGCGATCACCGATGCAAATGTGGAAGACATCCGCTTGGCGGGCTACGACATTACCGACATTACGAGCACGCTCAACCCCCGCAAGTCGGATTATCCCGGCGAACCGGACCGTATGCAGATCGACCTGCCCGCCACGAATACGCCCATCGTCGTGGATGTAAAAATCCCCTATAAAGACGAAAACGGCGGCGTCGGTACGGGCATGGATCTGACCTACAGGGGCACGACCTACTGGAAGAGCGACTACTACGAAAGCGTCACCAACATTCCGGTCGGCGATGCCACTGTGGCCGGCGGCGAAGGAAAAGATATTATCGGCTCCTACATTGCCGACGACTCTTTGGATATTTCAAACGACCTGAAGCGCTACGGCTTTAAACTGAAAAAAGTAAAAGAAAACGACCCGGGCGAAGTCATCGAAGGCGCGGTCTTCCGATTGATCGGGCCGGAACCTTTAGAAGACGAGCGCTACATGACCACCAAAAAAGACGGCACCATCGAGTTTAGCGGATTGGTACCGGGCAAATACAAGCTCGAAGAATTCGAAGCGGCCCCCGGTTACGAAAACGTGAAGACCGATTGGACCGTCACCGTGAAAGCAGACGGCAAGGTGTTTATTAAAGACAACAACGCCGCCAATACCAACAACGTGCGCAGCGTCGACGGTTTTGAAACCGCCGCTAACCGCATCAGCGCCCTGAATCGCTTAAATAAACTGGATAAGGCCTTCGGCATGCCCGAAGCGCCGATTGCATCGGCCGAAGCGAAAGAAAGCGCAGAAACGGAAGCGCCGATCACAACGGCCGAAGCGAAAGACGCGGCGAATGCCGGCGATGCCGAGGCGGAAAACAAGAATGCCGACGCAGCGCAAGCATCCGCACCGCTGAACGATCAAATCAGCCGTACCAAGCAGCTGGATAATTTCCTTACCACCTTCGGTGAAAACAGCGGGCTGGAACTGGGCGAAGAAAACGTCCCGAACCCTGTGGGAGCTGGTGTATGGGAAAAAGTGGATCCCGCGCGGTCCGTAGGGAAAGTGCGCAGAGAAGACCCGAAAAACGAAGCGCCCATGGACACGAAGATCCTCGAGATCAACAAAGAGGACAATCGCTTCAAACAAGCCTTTATTTACGGCGAACCCTCCATTGGCGCGAAACCGCGGGTCATTCAAATCCACTCGTGGGACGACGCCTTTGACGTCACCACGGCGCGGCCGACGCTGACGAACGTCAAGGTCTATCAAGTGACAAACGGATCCATCGACAGTACCGTCGCAAATCTCGACACAATGACCGACATTACCAGGCGCGTGACGTGGAGCAAAATCAGCAATCAGGACACGGGCAATAAATTCCGCCTGAAAGCTACTATTCCCGCCACCTTCAAAGGATGGATTTTAGTGGTAGTCGACACGCAATACACGGATGGCTTGCCCATCGGCCTCGGCTCGAACTACACGTCCAACGACGCGGCAACCATATATGAGAAAAATAACTATAAAGGTTGGCTCGCCGAGTCCTATCCCAATGAAGGGTGCATTAACCAACAAGCGATCAAGCACAAGGTAATCGTCAATCAGCCGCAACAAGGCGGCACGATTTCGGCAGATACCATGGAAGCGGAAGAAAATACCCTCGTGACCCTCAGCGCGAATCCCGCAAAGGGCTGGGAATTTGTTCGATTCAACGTCACCGCCAATGGGAAAACTGTTAACGTAAATAATAACAATCAATTCATCATGCCTGCGAGCGATGTTAACGTGACGGCAGAATTTAGAGAAGTGCCGAAGGAATACACCATTGCGACGCAAAGCGGCGGCCACGGCTCCGTAACGGCGAACGCCACTCAGGCGACAGAAGGCACAAAAGTCGGCCTCATCATCAACGCCGATCGCGACTACGAATTGGATCAATTGACCGTCACCGACGACGCGGGCAAACCCGTTGCCGTCGACATGCAGGCCAAGACCTTTACTATGCCGGCGTCCAATGTCACCGTGCGGGCCACCTTTAGGCAGAAACCGCCGACGAAGTACAACATCGGCATCGCGCCCATGGAAAACGGCACCGTATCGACAGACAAGGGTTCCGCGGCGGCAGGCGAGACGGTTAACCTAACCATTACGCCGAGCGAAGGCTATAAACTCGACAAACTCAGCGTCACCGCAAATGGCCAAGCCGTTGAGGTTACGAACAATAGCTTCAAGATGCCGGCGGCAAATGTAAGCATTTCCGCCACCTTCAAGAAAACCGAAGAGCCTCCCACACCGGGAGATGAAGGCACGGAAATCAAAGAAGGCGAATTTGCACAAATCACCAACGAGCAAGTCGGTTTGGAACTTAAGCTCTTTAAGAAGAGCCGCCTCGGCGAATCTTTGCCCGATGCGGAATTCACCTTAAAGAAGACCGACGCGAATTACGAAAATCCGGAAGAAACCTTCGGCACCTACACGGCGAAATCCAATGAAAACGACGGTTCCATCGTCTTTGTGGATAAAGCAACAGGCGAGCCCCTGCGCCTCGAGGTGGGCCACTACCTCTTGGAAGAAACGAAAGCGCCCATCGGCTACCAAAAACAATCGGCACCTTGGAAGATCGAAGTGAAAGAAGTCAACGGTCGCCTGGTGGCCAATTACACCGGACCGGAAGAAACGACCAACACGTACATCGATAAGGAAGAACGGGCGAAGATTCAGCCCCTCAAGGAATTGGATTCGGGCATTAGATACGCTGCCCGCACCACCTTCATCAATACGGAAGGCAAGACCTATGTTCAACGGATTTTCATCGATACCCGCGACTACAAGGGCGATGGAAAAGTCAATGTACAAATCAAACCCGTCGTGAAGCGGGAAGAAATCGACACGCCCGGCGAGCCGCCCAAGACGACCAAGCAAGGGGTAAAAACGGCCTACCGCTCCACCTACGAGATCACCGACATCACCGGCTTGAATCTCAACTCAGGAAGCAAGGACATGCAACAGATCATGTCGATCTACGACTTGTCCAGACCGAATGTTTACATGGTGAACACGGCCCGTTGGCGTCCCTTCGACTGGGGCTTTGACGAAGACCAAATCAACCTGAACAAAGGCGTCTACTTTATCGACGTGGAAGGTTATTACGACGACAACATCATCAAGGAACACGATGCCAATATTCAATTGGACATCGAGTTCTACACGGAACGCAACTTCATGCAAGCCGTATCCAGAGATCGCAACAGCGGCAAGATCAACTACGAAAACCTGGTCGGCGGCTCCTATCAAAAAGGGAACGTCGCCCTCGACTCCGTATTCGGGCCGAATGGGAACGAAGTAGGGAATGCGAAATCGACGCCGGATCAAAAGTACCCCAACGGGATCAGCAAGGAATACACCTATAAAGGCGTCTATTACAAGAGCGGTTACGTCACCAACGGCAATTTAATTAATAAGGTAACCACCACCATGAACCTTTCGCCGCTCTACACCTCGGGCAAATCGGAAGAAATCCCCAAGGAAGGCTTGATCTTAGAAAACGATGAACAAGCCTACAACATCACCTTCTCAAAGCACGGGCGCGACAATCCCAACTGGGAGATCACCGGTGAAGAAGTAACGGAGCGTCGTCTGGAAGGCGCCGTCTTTAAACTGGAACAACTGGTCGGCTACGGCTGGGAAGATGTGGAAGGCTCTTATGTATCGTCGGCATTTAACGGCTACTTCGGTTTCAGAAACCTGAAACCCGGCCGCTACCGCTTGAGAGAAGTGCAAGCGCCGAAGGGTTACACCACCATTGAAGAGCCGCTCCTGTACTTTACGGTGGCCTACTCGAAAGACGATATTAAGGTAACCGATGACAAGACAGGCGTAGAAAAAGTGATTCCCGCCGGCGGTTATATTACCATGGAATACGGAAACGGATCGAAAGGGATATACCAATATCTCGATGGAAATAACAAGCCTTTACCCCAAGGTGGTGCACCCTTGATCGACTTCGTAACCTCCGGTACGGCAAAGAACATGGGGAAAATCGTCAACGAAGTTCCCGGCAAAGGCGAAGTCACCATTGAAAAGTTCGATGGAAATGGCAATCCGCTTCCGGGCAAAAAAGACCAACACGGCGACTTGACCATTGGCGCAAAATTTAAGCTGACCCGCCTTTCCGCCAAACAAGCGGAAGAAGGCAAGGAAGACGGCGTCTACACCAGCACCGTCGGCGAAGACGGCAAGTTAGTCTTTAAAGATTTAATTATCGGTAACTACAAGCTGGAAGAAATCGATCCTCACCCCGGCCACATTAACAATGGCCAGGTATGGCACTTCACCGTCGGCGGCAAGGGCCTCGACCCCTACGCCGAAGACAATACGCCTCGAAATCAGAATATTACAGACAAGATTACCCTCACGTCGTCGACGATGAGTATTCAACGTCCGCAAAAAGACGACGATTCCACTGGCATGACGATCCGTCCCCACTACGGCGCCTGCATGGAATTTGCCAACGAGTACAAATTGAAAGAGGGATATGTCGTTCAACCGGGCGACTACTTCGTCTTGAAACTTTCGAACAACATCGACTTGAAGGGCACCGACACCAACGACGTTAAGGAATTGGATATCTTTGCCGACGGCGTCGGGACCATCGCCAAGGCCGATTACGACAAGGACGCAGGTACCGTCACCTATACCTTTACGAAGTACGCCAATCAATACGAATTGAAAGACTTTTCCAATCGCCTCGCCGCCTTTATCAATATCGATAAAGTAAAAGATTCAGGCGAGCAAAAGGTCGGCATCGGCCTACGCGAACCGCTTGAAGAAACGGAAACAGTCGACGTGGATTACACGTTCATCACCGGCGAAGCGAACTATACCTATACATGGTACGACAATTACTACCGTAGGTACTTTTCAAAGCAGGATTATCTGAACATGGCGTCGAAGATTGTGAAATTCAATCAAGACACCGGCGAATTCGTTCAGTACTTCTATTTGAATCGCTATAAAAAGAATGTTCTGCCGGCCGAATTCCGCTACACGCCCAATGTTCCGGTGCTAAATCTGAAGGAGACGGCATACGTTCTTGATGACAATAGCGACGCTTATCTGGCACAAGACATGCCCGTATCCTTCGGTGTCGATGAAACGAGCCAAAACTTAACCAATTGGGGCGGCAGGTCCTACGAAGGCTATCTGGTAACGCCCGACGCTCCGGCGGGATTGAGCATTCCCGCCATGGATCCGAATACGTCGGCCATCATTAAGGTAACCGGCACGGTCTACAATTGGGAAAATGTAAAGAAGACCTTGCAATCCTACGAATCCGACGCGAAGCTCTTCCAAAACTATGAAGGTCCCGAATCGATTTGGGCCAGTCGCCAAGACGTGGTGTATGTATTCAATAATGAAAACACCGCCAAGGCCAAGCTTACGATCAAGGCCACCAACCCCACCAACCAAATCAGTGTGAAGAAAGTCGATCCCGACGGAAATCCGCTGGAAGGCGCGGAATTCTCGCTCCTCAGAAAGAATCCGGGCGAAGAAATCTTTAAGGGCATCGGTGTTTCGAAAATAACTAAGAAGGAAAAAGACGGTATCGTCACCTTTGATGCCTTGAAACCCGGGGAATACCAAATCGTGGAAACCAAAGCGCCGAATGGCTACTCGCCGACGACGGAACCCGTCGTGGAATTCAAGGTCAGTGAAAAAACCGGCAAAATTTTCCGCAAGACCAAGGACCAAAACGGACAAGACGTCTATGTGGAATTAACGGACACGACGCCCTTGAGTGTGGTGAACCACAAGCCCATTCTGTTCAAGAAGATCGACGGGAACACGAAAGACATCCTGCCTGCTGCAGAATTCGAAGTCCATTACAAGGAAAAACAAGCTGACCAATACAAGCCTTACCAAGTCATGGATGGCGAAACGAAAAAAACGCTCACCGTCACCGCCGATATAAATGGCGAGATCAAGTTGGATCTCTCGAAGAACGGCCACTACGCCCTGAAAGAAATCACCGCACCGAAAGGCTATATCAAGCCCGTAGGCTACGTGAAGGAATTTACGCTGATCGACAACCGCTTCCATGTGAAGGAACGGGGTCTTGAAGGCAATGTCAAGAAAAACGCCGAAGGAAACGACAAAGATCGCTCCCTCATGTTTGCGAGACAAAACCCGACAAACACCAATACCTTCTACAGTTATCTGGTTATCAATCCGGGCCACGAGGAGCGCACCTACGACATCAATTCGTTGGTCCATTGCCTATTTGATACGAAAAAAGTCGCCTTCAGAAATGTACAGGCACGACGGATCGACAAAGATGGCAAGGAAACATTGATCGATACGGAAACCCTCTTGCAAGTGGATGAAAACGGTCAACTCGCTCTAAATATCTACAGATCCCTTGGCGGCGAAGCCGGCGGAACCGCGGAATTGAAGTCCACGGACACCTTGGTCATTCGAGGAACCTTCGGGCCGCTGAAGTCCGATGAGCCGGAAGTCAAGCTGCGGTTTGAAATCACCGACAAAGACGGCACCTACACGTCGAGTTATCAAATGAAGCGCGACGACTTGCCGGAAAGCGTGGTATACTATCCTCGAAGAGTAGATGGACAAAGCGACGAGGCTTATCAAGAAGCCCTCGCCAAGTACCTGAAAGACATTAGCGACAAAGAACTCACCTTACAATACGGTGACGGTAGTCAAGATGTGGAAATCCTGAACTACAAAGGCCTCTATCCCCTCACCGGTGGTTTCGGTCCTCACAGATGGATCGTACTGCTCGGTGCGGCTATGGCAGCCATTGCGGCGGAAGAATACATCCGCCGCAAGAAGGCGGCCAAACTGAAGGGAGGTGGTGCTCCTTGGGCATAAAATCCCTTCGATACAAAAATTGTGTGTACGTGAAGATCGAATAAGGCGCCGGGGCGGATCCCCGTAGAGAACATGGTTTTAAGTGCGCCGCC
This sequence comes from Aedoeadaptatus acetigenes, assembly GCF_025566985.1. NCBI lineage: Bacteria > Bacillati > Bacillota > Tissierellia > Tissierellales > Peptoniphilaceae > Aedoeadaptatus > Aedoeadaptatus acetigenes. The sequence goes on along the minus strand of NZ_JAOQJD010000002.1, from coordinate 26,391 downwards.
TGGGCAGCATTTAAAATAGAAGGTTATTGAATGAAAAGGAGGAATGTAATGAAACGTAAGAATACGATATGGTCACTGGTCCTCGCACTGGTGATGGTACTTGGCGTTATCGCACCCTTAGGTGCCTTAGCAGCAAGTGATGCAAAGGAAACAAAGACAGTCACATTGCACAAATTAATGATGACCAAGGACAAATTAAAAGCTTGGGATTCGGACAAAATTAAAGAAGAAGGCTACAACGGTAGCCAAGATTTAAAAGCGTTACAAGCACTTAAAAGCGTTGGCGCCGATGTCGGCGAAGTAGCCAATGTATACTTTGCTTGGCAAGAAGTCGGCAAGGAAAAAGCCGGTGACAAAGACCAATACATTAAAGGTGAAATTGTAGACGGCAAGATGACCCCCGTATTCGAAGGCGAAAACCTCGTTTACACCACGAATATCGACGAAGCTTTCGGCGGCAAAACCGGCGCCAACGGTATTGTCTTCGACACCTCGAAATTAAAGGGTTCCTTCCTGATTCAAGAAATCAAGGAAAAATCCACTTACAAAACAGATGACGGCATGGTTATCGCCGGTCAAAAAGCCGTTCCCGTGGAAATTACCCTTCCCTTGGTTAACGAGGAAGGCGTCGTAGTAAACGCACACGTTTACCCCAAGAACACCCAAGAAAAACCGAAGATCGACAAGAACTTTGCAGAGGGAAATGGCTTAAAAGCGATTGAAGACAAAGACAGTAACATCAATGCCGGCGCCGATGTTAAAAATTACCAAGCGAATAAGGCAAAAGCACAAGCCGAAGTCGGTAAGAAGATTCCTTACGAAGTCGTTACCAAGATCGACGCAGATACGAGCTACGAACGCTTGATCTGGAACGATATTATGACCAACGGTTTGACCTTCAACAAAGACGTAAAAGTTGAAGCTGACAATGGTGTAAACCTTGGAGATGGCGACTACATCTTGGCTCAAGATGACAACGGCTTCAGATTGCAAATGACCGACGCCGGTTTAGCAAAGATTAAAGCCGTCACCACCGGTGCCGAAGCAAAAGACGTCAACATTAAATTAACCTATTCCGCTACCGTCAACGGTACCGCCGTTGTAGATAATCCGGAAAAGAACAACGTTACGTTAGAATACGGCCACAAAAAAGGCGAAGACCTTAAGAAGAACGACGTTACGCCGAAAGAAGGCAAATTAAACGTAGTTAAGAACTTTAGCGAAGGCGCTAAAACCGATGGTTTGAAACTCGTCTACACCTTAGAAAAAGATGGAAAAGCTGTAGCCTCTGTCGCACTCGATAACAAGATCGTCAACAAAACCATCGACCTGGGCAACGGCATTAAGTTTGTCGTCGGCGAAAAAGCCTTTAACGGTGAATTCCAAGGCCTCGGCGAAGATGCAGCCGGTTGGAAGATCTCCGAACGTGTTGCCGGTTACAACCCCGCTTATGCTACAACTGATGCAGCCGGTACGGTAACCATTACCAACAACGAAGACAAAGACAATCCGAAGCCCCTGGACCCGACCGAACCTGAAGTTGTCGTCGGTGGAAAGAAATTCGTTAAGACCACGGAAGTCGCTACGGAACTGTTGGCAGGCGCCAAGTTCGTCGTTAAAAACGGTGAAAAAAAATACCTGTCCGCTAAATCTGTAGACACCGTAGAAGCTGAAAAAGCAAAATTGGCAGCTGCTCAAAAAGCATTAAATGACGCCGTTAAGGCTTACAACGAACGTCAAGAAGGTGCCGATGAAACGCAATTAAAGAAAGACATCGATGCAGCTCAAAAAACCTACAACGAAGCATTCAAGACTGCCGGCATTCGTTACGAATGGGTAGCTGACAAAAATGCTGCAGGCGTCGTTCAACTGTCCTCCAACTCCAAGGGTCAATTCATGATCGAAGGCATCGAATATGGCACTTACAAGTTAGAAGAAATCGAAGCTCCCAAGGGCTATGCCAAGATCAATGACGTCGAATTTACCGTCGCTGAAGGTAATACGAAAGACGTTAACATTAAGTATGCAGCAGACAGCGCAGAAAATGACGCAAAACAAGTCATCAATAAGAAAGTCACCATTCCCCAAACCGGTGGTATGGGTACGATGATCTTTATGGTCGCCGGTCTCGCATTAATGGGCGGTGCTTTTATCGCCATGAGAAAACGCAGCGCTGAACAAGCCTAAGAAAGAAGGTGAACCATGCTAAATCTACAAAGTAGGCTTTGTAAGCTTGTATTTGCGGCACTCGTGTTTAGCATGGTTGCTTTTGGCGTATTGGCTCCCGCCATGGCCATGGCGAAGGAGGCGAAGGCCGAAGGTAGTACGGTAGATGTTTCCGCCGAGAAGGCTTCCGGGGAAAAGAACGCTGCAAAAGGCGAAGGGGGCGCGGTGGTGTCTACGGGCACAAAGGCCCTGACCATCGACTTTTCCCGCTCCGGAAAAAAGGCCGAGGTGGCCGGGCGCAAGGTGACGATCTGGAAGATTTCAGACGGCCTTCGCCCGGAGGATAGCGGCCTGAAGGATGCGAAAAGCATTCAGGACGTGGCGCGCCTCTTGGAAGGGAAGACGGAAAAGGAGCTGAACAGCACCTACGCTTCCCACAAGTCCTATGACACGGACGCCGAGGGCAAGTTGAGCTTGTCTTTGGAGCGGGGGCTGTATTACCTCCGCGTGGCGGAGAAGCAGGGGGCGACGACGATTTTCCCCTTCGTCTTTGTGGCAAATCCCGGCGATTCCAACGGCGTGATTTACCCGAAGGGGGCGGAACCCACATCAAGCGGCGTGGAGCTTTTAAAGATTTCCACGGATCGCGTGCCTCTTCCCGGTGCGGTGTTTCAGTTGTTTTTCCTGGACAAGAATAATCGCATTCCGGTGAAGAATCCTTCCGGCACCGCGGATTTCGTCACAGACGCCGTGGGAAAGATTGTGATCAAGGATTTGGCGCCGGGGAAATATGTCTTTGTGGAAACGAAGGCGCCGGCGGGCTACCGCATCAAGCATCCGGAAGTGCCTTTTGAAATCACGGACAAGAAGGTAAAGAAGCTCACCGTGGAAAACTACAAGGACAAGGAAGGCGGAAAGACCTTTAAGAAGGTGTCGTCTGCCGACAACAAGCCTCTTTCCGGCGCGCAGTTTTTGGTCACGAAGAAGACTGAAAAGGGCTACATGCGCATGAAGAAGAATGGCAAGGACATGGTCCTTACCTCCGCATCAAACGGCACCTTTGTGGCCAACGGTCTTCCCGACGGGGATTATTACCTCTGGGAGATTAAGGCGCCGGCAGGCTATGCGTCTTTAGGCGGCAGTGTGAAGTTTACCGTAAGCGCAGATTCATTGAAGAAAGAATTGATCATTAAGAACACGCCTCAAACGACACCTCCGGGCAAGACGACCCCACCGGGCAAGACGCCTCCGGGTACGTCGACGCCGCCGGGCAAGCGGCCGCCTTATGACGACAAGCACGTGAATATCCCGAAAACCGGGGACGTGCAGCTCCTCATGATGAGTGTGAGCGGGCTTTTAAGCGGCCTTCTCGGGGTGAAGATCTTAAAGGACAATGAATAGCAAATACAAGTGGAAGGGATGTTCCTTTCAAGAGATCCTCTATCTTCTTTCTGGGTAGAGGATTTCTTTACATAGTGGTTTTTTAAAGAAAGGACATCGGGTCCATGGCAAAGAAGAAGCAGAGTAATTGGTTTTTTAAGTTTGTTTTTGTGTTGGGTTTTTTGATTTTAATGTATCCCCAGGTCTCCCGCCTTTATTACCGGGTGCAGTCCACCCAAGAGGTGTCGGCCTTCGAATCGGGGAAGGCAGAGCTCACGGATGCGGAAATCAAAAAGCGCATGGCTTTGGCGCGGGATTTTAATGATTCTCTGGTGAATCAAAACATGGAGGATCCCTATTCCAAGGCGCGGCACGCGCGGGGCCGGGCGGCCTATGCCCGGATGCTTGAGGTGCACGAGCAGATCGGCCACATTCAGATTCCCACCATCGACTTGGACATTCCCATTCGGGCGGGCACGTCGGAGGAGGTGTTGCAGACCTCGGCGGGCCATTTGGAGGGGACGAGCCTTCCCATCGGGGGCAATTCCACCCACACGGTCATCACGGCCCACTCGGGCCTGCCCACGGCGAAGCTTTTTACGGATATTAAGGATCTGAAGAAGGGGGATCGCTTTTACATCCACAACATTGCCGAGACGCTGGCTTATGAGGTGGATCAGATCAAGGTGATTGAGCCGTCGAATTTCGAGGATTTGTTGATCGTGCCGGGCCACGATTACGCCACCCTTTTAACCTGCACGCCCATCGGCATTAACACCCACCGGCTTTTGGTGCGGGGGCACCGGGTGCCTTACGACAAGGCCGTGGACGATCAGTTTGTGGCGGACAATCGGAAGGATTTGTTGTATAAGTATGCCTTTATCGCCGTGGTGCTCTTGATTCTCTTGTTGGCCTACGGTTCGTGGAAGTACCAAAAGAAGCTGAAGCTGCTGGAGGCGGATCTGAAGGCTTTTGAAAAGGTAATGGGCAAGGACGACGAGGGGGCCGGGGATGGCAAAGACGAATAAGAGAAAGACTTGGCCTTTCGCGGTGATTTTCGTCCTGGGTTTTCTCCTGATGATGTATCCCATGATCTCGAATTATTATTATCGCATCGACGCGAATAAGGAGATCGAGGAGTTTCAGGAGGGGGCCAAGAAGCTGGACGATGTAGAAATCCTGCGGCGCATGGAGCTTGCCCGGGCCTACAACCAAACGCTGGATCCCTCGAAGCTCGGGGACCCGTACACGGAAAAGGAAAAGGAAGGGATCGCCGCCTACGCGCGGATGCTCGAGGTGGCGGAGAAGATCGGTTTTGTGGAGATTCCGAAGATCGACGTGAATCTGCCCATTTATGCGGGCACGAGCATGGAGGTTTTGGACAAGGGCTGCGGCCACTTGGAGGGCACGAGTTTGCCCGTGGGCGGAACCTCCACCCACGCGGTGTTAACGGCCCACCGGGGGCTTCCCAAGGCGAAGATGTTTCGCGAGCTGGACAAGCTGAAGGAAGGGGACGTGTTTTACGTCCACAACATTCAAACGGTGTTGGCCTACAAGGTGGACCGGATTATGACGGTGGAGCCGTCGAATTTTGATCCGATTTTGGTGGAAGAGGGGAAGGATTACACCACCCTCCTCACCTGCACGCCTTACATGATTAATTCCCACCGGCTTTTGGTGCGGGGGCACCGGATTCCCTACACGCCGCCTGTGGAAGAAACGAATCGCGGCTTGCCTTTTGTTGACATGAGTTTCAAAGATGCGCTCCTCTTTGCTCTGCCTGTGCTCGGCGTGCTCCTCGCGATTTATCTGTATCAATGGAAGCAGTATCGCGACAAGCGGGCGCGGGTCAATGCGCTTTACGGTTTAAAGAAGAAGAAGGATAAGAAGGATGAGTAAAAAGACCATGCGGATAATGGGCCATGTGCTCATTTTATTGGGGATTCTGCTGCCCCTGTACGGCTTCGGCAGTTTGTCTAAGGGGATTTTGCTGGAAAAGGCGAAGTACCGGGCCTATATGGCCTCGGCGGATGCGACTTACGAGAAAGTGGCGCCGGCCATGGAAAAGTACAATGAGGAGCTGGCCGGGGAGGTGGCGGCGGTGGATCCCTTCGCCACAGACGATTACGTGGCGGCGGAGTCTTTTATCGACGATCCGGAGGGGATTTTCGCCTATTTGCGGATTCCCAAGCTGGATCTGTATCAGCCGATTTTTATGGATGCGTCCAAGGTGAATCTGGCCAAGGGCGTGGCCCACATTATGGGCACGGACATGCCCGGGCTGTCGCCGGGGCTGAGGCCGGTGATCGCCGGGCACCGGGGCTATTACCAATCCACGTTTTTCATCTACCTGGACGAGCTCGCCGAGGGGGACTCCGTGTTTGTGGAGTGGAAGGACAAGGCCCTGGAGTACAAGGTGTATAATCAGGAAGTCATCGAGCCTTGGGAAGTGGAAAAGCTTGCCCCCATCGAAGGGCGAAAACTGTTGACCCTCCTCACCTGCAACCCCATGCGCCCCCCGCGCCGCCAACGGCTACTGGTGAATTGCGAACTGGTGGAAAAAGAGGAGGGCGCGGCCGCCGCGAATGCTCCTGCTGCCGGTGCTGCTGACGGGGATAAGAAAACGACTGTCTCCAAGAAAGTGAAACAGATGAACGCCGCCGTGCTGGCCATAACCGCATTCTTGGTAATTTTACTTGTGTGGCGAGGGAAGAAGTTTGTGGATGAGATTAGGAAGAAAGAAGAGGAAGAGCAAGAATAAAAAAGGACCCGTTGCGGTCCTTTTTTTATTCTTCCATAGATCGAATTGTGTCGATGATGAACTTACGAATTTCTTTAATAATAGGCGGATTTTCCACGGCAATATTTTCGCAACATACCACCGTCCACTCGATGGATTCCCGCACGGGTACCATGATTAAATTTTCGACCATTTCTTTTGTAAAGTAGCTGCGAATGCGTTCGGGCATAAGGCTGATGTAATCGGTGCCGATGAGAGTGGTTACCTGAAAGTCCCATACGGACCCTGCAAGGGCCACGTGGGCCTCGAGACCTCTGGAATGAAGTGCGTTTTGTATTAAATAATAAGTGGAGTACTTATTGCTCGGCACGGAAAGAGGATAGTGGGCGATGTCTTCCCAGTCTAAGAACTCTTTGTAAGCGAGGGGGTGGTTTTTAGAGAGAATGGCGGCAAACTTGGAATGATCCACGGGAATCTTAGAAATTCCCACATTATTATAATCTGTCGGTTCGGTCATAAGGCCCAAATCGATTTTTTGATTCAGCAGACCCTCTTTTAAGTCTTCCTGATCTGTTTCTGAAAAAATAAATTCTATCTTTGGAAAGTGCTCCTTAAGGGAAAATAAAATAGTCGAAAGATAGCTGCGCAGCAAGAAAGGGGGTGCCGCAATATTAACGGTACGCGTAAAATGATTTCCTATGCGATGGAGTTGACCCATCGTTTTTTCGTGGCGACGCAAAAGTAGCTTGCCTTCTTCATACAAATAACGGCCGCCCGGGGTAAGCTCCGTGTAGCGTCCCTTGTTTTTTATAAAGAGTGCCACCCCTTCTTCTTTTTCCATAGAGCGAATGGCATTACTCAGGGCCGGTTGGGAAATGAACAGCTCCTGCGCCGCCTTGGTAATATTAAAATTGTTTTCGACGACGGCGATAAAATAAGTGAGTTTCTGTAGATCGATCATAAGTCCTCCTTAGCTATCATTATACGATAACCTTAGGTTATGAAAATGATTACATTTATGTCTTTTTAATAACGAGCATAGCTTGATAAGATATTTTCAGAACGAAGTATAAATTATTTAAAAATGAAAGACAGGATGAGTAAAAAATGCCAAAAAAATAAAGGGCTAATTTTTTACATTGCTTGTTATAAAAAAGTCATTTTTAAAGCTTCGTCGTCAGAATCTATGCTTTCGTTTTATATGTGAAAGGAGTGCAAAATGGGAGTTATTGGTTTACTACTCGCATTGGCTGTGCTTATCGTTTTAGTCTTTAAAGGCTTTCACGCATTGCCGGTGTCCTTATTTGCAGCACTAGTTATTTTTATTACCAACCGTTTCGACATTTGGCCCGGTTTTATGGAAGGATACGCTCCCGCCATGACCGGATTTATTGCAAGTTATCTCATTATGTTTTTACTGGGCTCATTGGTAGGGGAGCTTTTATCGAAATCCGGCGCGGCCAGCGCCATAGCTAAAAAGCTTACGGATACTTTCGGCGCGAAACACGCTTTTTTAATCGTCGTCTTATCGTCGGTTATCTTATCGTACGGCGGTGTTTCCGTATTCGTCATAGTCTTTTCGATTTATCCCATTGCGCTCATTCTCTTTCAGGAGGCGGATATACCGAAGCGCGTTATCCCCGGAGCAATTTTACTGGGTGCAGGTTCCTTTACGATGACGGCTCTTCCCGGCTCTCCGGCGCTTACGAACATTATTCCTACGAAATATCTGGGCACGACGACGACCGCCGCACCTCTCGTAGGCATCGGCGCGTCCATCGTTATGTTTACCGTAGGCGTTATTATATTTAATGCTTATATTAAGAAGTTAAAGTCCAACGGCGAAAAGTTTGAACTGGGAGAAAAAGACAAGCAAATAGGTATTTCTGCTGAACAAATGGAAAATTTACCTTCCTTCGGCTTATCCATTATCCCCATTATTGTCATTGTCGGCACGATTTTAGGTGTACGCTTTGCAGGCATCGACATCGACCCTATTTATTCTGTCGTTATCGCTCTCTTAGCGGGCGCCGTCGTCACCTATCTTCTTTTCTATAAACGTCTCGAAGATCCCAAGACATCGATCCGTATGGCCAGTGAAGGCTCCATCAACGCTCTTATGAATACATCGTCCGTCGTCGGTTTCGGAGGAGCCATTCGTCTCGTACCCGCTTTTCAAGCTTTCGTAAACTTCGCCACAAGCCTCGCGTTTAATCCTCTCATTTCGGCGGCTCTCGCGGTCAATATTATTGCGGGGATTACGGGCTCGTCTGCTGCGGGGATTACGATTTTTATGGACACCATGAGTCAAAACTTCTTAAGCATGGGCATCGAGCCTCAACTGTTACACCGCGTCTGCGCCATCGCGGCCGGCGTTTTAGACTCTCTGCCCCACGCAGGCCCCAATGTAACTTTCTTAATGGTAGCGGGACTTTCGTTTAAGGAAGGATACCCGGGCATCTTTATTGCCACCTGTATCGTACCGCTCTGCGGTTTGATCACGGCTCTCTGCCTGGGCCTTATGGGTATTCTTTAAATCTTGCGTAAATGGAAAGGATGTACAATGAAACGTATTAATGCAAAACAAGCGGCTGAACTGATACGTGACGGGGACGGTCTGATCGTATCGGGATTTCTTCTCCAAACGACGCCTTCCGAGATTTTAACCGCTATAGGCGAACGCTTTTTAGAAGAGGGAAGCCCGAAAAACCTGACGGTTCTTCAAGCGGCGGGCATCGGCAATAATAGGGACGAGGGGATTTACGAAATCTCCCATCCCGGCATGATTAAGCGCTATATCACCGGCCACTTTGCCAATAATCAGCGGCTTATCGATCAGACCAATGCCAATGAAGTCGAAGCGTATAACTTTCCCCAAGGGGTGGTGTCGAAAATGTATCGCAACATCGCCTCCGGCTTTAACGGCGACATTACAAAAGTGGGTCTGAAAACTTTCTGCGATCCTCGTCTGGAAGGCGGAAAAATCAACTCCGCAGCGAAAGAAGACTTAGTCGAGCTTCTCGAAGTGGGAGATGAAGAATTCCTTTATTACAAAGCACCGAAAATCGATGTAGCTGTTATTCGCGGCACCACCGCCGATGAGCAGGGCAATATCACCTTCGAAGAAGAGTCCTCGGTCGTCGATGCGCGGGAAATCGCCATGGCGGCAAAGGCGAGCGGCGGAAAGGTTATCGTTCAGGTAAAATATTTGGCCGATTCCAAATCCGTTAATCGCAACGACGTCATTATCCCCGGCATCTTTGTCGATTACGTCGTATTGAGCGAACAACCGGAAACGAAACATCGTCAAACGCCGGCAAACTTTTACGATCCGGCCATCGCCGGGCAAAGTCGTGTCATTATGGAACAGAGTGCGAGCTATCCTCTAAATGAACGTAAGGCTATCGCCCGGCGCGCCGCCATGGAGCTCCGTCCGGGAGATGTAGTTAACCTGGGCATCGGTATTCCCGAGGTAGTAGGAACCGTCGCCAATGAAGAAGGCTTCGGCGACGAGATTATCCTTACCCTGGAAGACGGCATGATCGGCGGCATTCCTTTAGGAGGCGCCAACTTCGGGTCGGCGGTTAATGCCATGATAGGCCTTCCCATGAATCAGCAATTCGACTTCTATAATGGCGGCGGACTGGATTGTGCATTCTTGGGCTTTGCCGAAGTCAACAGTAAGGGAGATATTAATGTCAGCAAATTCGGCGATCGTATAGCCGGTTGCGGCGGTTTTATCGATATCTCCCAATCCACTGAAAATATTTATTTCTGCGGTACCCTTACGGCCGGCGGTTTGAAAGAAAGGATAGAAGACGGAAAGCTTATTATCGAGCAGGAAGGTAAGCGTAAGAAATTCTTAAAGTCTCTGGACCAAATCACTTACAGTGCCGATTATGGATTGGAAAACGGACAAAACGTGACTTTCATTACCGATCGCTGCGTCATGAAGCCCTCGGAAAAAGGTCTCGTCATTACGGAAGCCGCGCCGGGCGTGGATATTCAAAAGGATATTATCGATCAAATGGAATTTGATCCCGTCGTGGCGGACGATGTTAAGACCATGGACCTTTCTATTTTTGAAGATAATCTAATGAATCTTAAGGAGCGATTTGCATGATCGATTTTAAAATAGAAGAGCGTATCGCCACCGTAATCTTCAATCGACCGGAAGCGATGAACGCACTTAACAGCGAGATGTTGGAGGCTCTCGAAGAGGTCGTCGACCGCATCGAGAGAGAAGATGTCCGCGCCATTATCTTTACGGGAGCGGGGAAGGCCTTTATCGCCGGCGCCGATACGAAAGAGATGGAGAACTTACGAGGTATGGAAGTGGCGAAGTTTTCCAAAAAAGGACAAGATCTTTTCCGCCGCATCGAAACCATGAGCATCCCCACCATCGCTGTTATTAACGGTTACGCCTTCGGTGGAGGCGTAGAATTTGCCCTGGCATGCGATATCCGTATCGCATCGGAAAAAGCGAAGATGGCTTTTCCCGAAGTAAGCCTCGGCATTACACCGGGATTTTCCGGAACTCAACGCTTGCCCCGCCTCATCGGGCGAATGAACGCTATGTATATGCTTTTAACCGGAGACACTATCGACGCTCATAAGGCAAAAGAATTCGGCCTCGTTCTCGAAGTGGCAGCCCCGGAGGACTTAATGGACAGAGCCATGGCGCTTGCAAAATCCATTGTAAAAAACTCAAAGACCGCGGTGGCCATGGCCAAAGAAATGGTGGATCGGGGGCTGGATATGACATTGGACGGCGGAATCGCCCTCGAAAATGCCATGAACGCCACGATCTTCGGCACGCCGGATCAAATAGAGGGAATGGCGGCTTTCCGCGAAAAACGCTCCGCCCGGTTTGAATAGGAGGTACTATGAATTACGAACCTAAAGGATTATATTTAGAAAAATTTGAAATCGGGAAGGTTTATGTTTCACAAGGCAGAACTATTACAGAGGCGGATGTAGTAAACTTTGCCGGTCTTTCGGGAGACTTCAATGTATTGCACACTAATGACGAGTTTGCCAAAACCGGACCCTTTAAAGAGCGGGTCGCCCACGGCATGCTCGGCGCATCGATTATGACAGGGCTATCCAATATGCTCGGCATATTCGACGGCACTACCATCGCCTTTTTAGAGCTTACCATTCGTTATAAGAGCCCTCTTCGTATCGGCGACACGGTCCACTTGGAAGTGGAGCCGGTAGAGGTGAAGCACTCGTCCAAACCGGGAAGAGGTATCGTGAACTTCGAAGCGCGTCTTGTCAATCAGGACGGCGTTTTGATCACGGAATCGCCTTGGACGATTATGATGAAGGCAAAAGAATAGCATATAGTTGGTCACAGCAGATGTCGGCATTGCCGGCATCTTTTTTGCATTAGAAAACCCCCGGTTAGACCGGGGGTTCCGTTTAGCTTTAGCGATAATTATCCGTTATTCCTAGAATGGTATGATAAGAAAGGTCTGTCAACCAATCACAATCAGGAGGGAATAATGACATCACTAAATCACACCCATAGTCTATCACACACAAAATGGAATTGTAAGTATCACGTAGTGTTTACTCCGAAATACAGGCGAAAAGTATTTTATGGATCGAAGCGCTTAGAAATAGGCGCGATTCTACGCGAGTTATGTAGCTGGAAAGGCGTAAATATTATCGAGGCGGAAGTATGTCCGGATCACGTTCATATGTTACTAGAGATCCCGCCCAAACTCTCCGTATCTTCATTCATGGGGTTTCTGAAAGGGAAAAGCGGCATCATGATCTATGAACGATGGGGAGACATGAAATTTAAATATAGGGGAAGGCAGTTTTGGTGTCGAGGGTATTACGTTGATACAGCGGGAAAAAACGCTAAAAAGATACAAGAATACATTCAAAATCAACTGAAAGAAGATCAAATAAGTGAGCAATTAACCTTCGACACGACGAACCCCTTCAAGGGGTAGCCAAGTAACGTTAGCACGGGCAGACCACCGACGCCCTTCAGGTGCAGCTAGTAATACAGGCCCTTTGGGCCGAAAAAGAAAAACCCCCGGCTACGCCGGGGGACAGAGTGATGACAAAGGGAGGGAGAATCACCCGATTCACCCTCCCTTTTTTGTGTCATCAAACAGCATTCGCCTCAATTATAGTAAAATAGAGAAAAAAGGAGGCCGCCATGCTACACAAAGAAGACAAGAAAAAAGTAGAACAAATTCAAATGATCGCTCTGGATCAACTCGTGCCGGCAGATCATCTTTTGCGGAAAATTGATCGTTACGTGGACTTCGACTTCATCTATGATCTTGTTGAAGACCTTTACTGCCCAGACAACGGCCGGCCCAGCATCGACCCCGTGGTTCTCATTAAACTCGTCTTTATCCAACACCTTTATGGCATTCGGAGCATGCGCCAAACCATTAAAGAAGTCGAAGTCAACCTGGCCTATCGTTGGTTCTTGGGACTTGACTTCTACGATAAAATCCCCCACTTCACCACCTTTGGGCAAAACTACCGTCGGCGTTTTCAAGACACCGACCTCTTTGAGTCCATCTTCACCAACATCCTTCAACAAGCGATGGACCAAGGCTTCGTCGACACACGCCTCCAATTCGTCGATGCCACCCACGTCAAAGCCCATGCCAATCGCCACAAAAACAAAAAAGCCGTGGTGAAAAAACACGTGCGAAGCTACCAACAACAGCTTGAAAAAGAAATTGCCGACGATCGAAACGCACACGGAAAAGACGACCTCAAACCACCGAAAAATCCGCCCACCGATACCACCACCATTACACAATCCACCACCGATCCCGAAAGCGGCCTCTTTCACAAAGGCGAGCACAAAGAGGTCTTTGCCTACACCATCCAAACCGCCTGCGACGCACACGGTTGGATCCTCGCCTGTCAAAGCTTTCCCGGCAACCGCCACGACAGCAGCACCTTCTTCGACTTCCTCCCCAAACTCCAAGCTTTAAAACCGGAAAAACTCGTCATGGACGCCGGCTACAAAACCCCGGCCATCGCCAAAACCCTCCTTGAAAAAGACATCCTGCCCGTCTTCCCCTACACCCGGCCCAAACACAAACCGGCCCTCGACGACCCCTACTACAAGCGCGACTTCGTCTACGACGCCTACTACGACTGTTACCTCTGCCCGGAAGAAACCATCCTCCCCTACAGCACCACGACACGTGAAGGATACCGCGAATACAAACGCAATCCAAAAATCTGCAAAAACTGTCCTACCCTTCACCGTTGCACCGCCAGCAAAAACCATCAAAAAATCGTTACTCGCCACCTCTGGCAAGACGCCCTGGACGTCGCGGAAGACTACCGCTACACCACCCCAGGAAAAGCAGAATACAAACAACGCAAAGAAACCATCGAACGGCAATTCGGCAGCGCGAAAGAATACCATGGCCTACGTTACACCAACCAGCGTGGACGAAAGAAAATGGATCTAAAAGCGGTGCTGACCTTTGCATGCATGAACATGAAAAAACTGGCACTGATGATGGATCGAAGAGATCGGGAGAGGGGAGACTGCGGCCCTTCTTTTACTGATTTATGGAGAAAATGGATTGACAACATAAAAAAGAGACAAACCCCGAGATTTATTCGGAGTTTGTCTGCAGTCTGAAAGGACCCGTTGCGGTCCTTTTTTATTCTTTTATGGAGAAATGGGCGGGTGATTAATTTTTCTTTTTCTCCTTCGCACAATATAGATTGTTTATTGTTGTTTGAAAGCATAGCCGACAGAATGACGTGTTGATTTCTATTTCACTTAAAATACGCTATTACACGGCCTTGAAGCCCGGGGAAGGGCCCAGGGCGTTGCGATTCGCCCTCTGGCCCTTCCCCGGGGCCCCATCCCCCTCGACCCACAAACGCCTTTTAGCAGTGCAAATGCCTACAGGCATTTGATTCCTGTTGGGCTGTGTTGCGGAATGGATTTTATGAGTGGGATGCGATTATTGAAGCGGAGATAGGTTTTAGATGAGAATGCATTGGGTATTTTATATAAAATATATAATGGAATTAAGGAGGGGTAGTTTAAAATGACAAAGAGAGAAGAGGAGAGAAGGCGTAGGTTATTACGTCGATGGAAAGTACCCGAATGCATTTGCAATCTAGAAAAACCTAAAGATACGATACTCGATGTGTTGTTTAAAGTTGCGTCTTTATTAGCGGCGGTCAGTGGCATTTTTTTATCTTTGTCTAATAAAGCATTTGCGATATATGCAGAACATTTTTATGGTGTCCCCAGTTTATATTTTTATAATGATAGAATTTTTGATTTTGATGCAATGGTTCCTTTTGCATTGATCCTTGTGTTTATTTGGCTTATACCTTGCTTTGTAAAAAAAGTTTCAAAGAAAAGTGAATTTAATGTCTCTGACAGATTACTTTTTTCACTTGCGGTCGCGCTTGTGGTGTTGATTGAATCACTAATCATTTTTGACTATTTTTTTGGAAAAAGTAAATTGTGTGTTCTTTTATCTTTTGTTCTTAGTATTCTTTCATTTATTGGATATGACTTATTGTTTTTCGTGATTGCTCGAAATAATGCGAATGAAGGGACAAAAAAATTTAAGTTAACAAGCCTTTACACCGAGCATAGTAAAGTTTTGAAGGTAATATCGGGAACGTTATATGTATTAACTGTAGTAACAATTTTTCTTATGACTTTTATTTTGACAATGAAGCTTTCGCCTTTGGATCCTGTGAATCAAAGAGGCTATGAATTTATTTCAGGAAAGGAAAGCGGCTATCGTATTGTTGTAGGGCATTACCGGGATTCGGTTGTCTTAATGAAAGGAAGTACATCGGTTGTATCAAAGAGACAGAGTACAAAGGAATGCCCAGAAAAGGAGTCTCAACTCACTATTATAAAAGGTGACTATCGCATTGAGCCGCTCGGAGAGAGGCAGATTGAATATCGCCAATTTTGTAAGGTTGGCGTAGAACCTAAAGATAAAGAATAGCTTAGTTTAGGAGTTTGGCCAGGCCAAGCTCCTATTTTATTCTGCTGAGCTGAAATGTTAGACAAATGTTGCTGGCGTTGATTTGTGTTTTCTGAAGGTAGTAAACGCGTCTGTCATAATAATCATAAAAAAAGAATTTATTTTATGACAATCCTTTGCTATACTAAGTTTAAAGGAGGGGTAAGTTATGATGAATTTCGTCGAAGTAGGCAAGCGGATTAAATCGCTTCGTGAGCGTGCAAATTTAAATCAAAAGACGGTGGCTGATTATTTGTCTTTGGATCAAAGCATGGTTTCCAAGATTGAAAAGGGCGAGCGGAAGATCACTTCGGATGTAGTCGAGAAGTTGGCGCGTTTGTTTTGCTGTTCGTCGGATTTTATTTTATCGGAAGATGCCGACGGCGAAAGTTGCGCCATGTCGTTTCGTTCCAAGGGATTCACTGCGGAGGATCTGGAAGCTTTGGCCGCGGTGAATCAGATTGCGCTGAATCAGTTTGAAATGGACAGGATATGGGAGGCGCGTCGCCGTGGATAGAATTGATTTGAGCAATAAGGCCTATCGGGTAAGGAAGCTTTTAGGCGCCGACGGTCAATCGCCGGTGGATCTTTTTAAGCTGGTTCAGGGCATCGAAGATCTGACGCTGGTTTTTTATCCCCTCGGTCAAAACATCAGCGGGGTTTGCTACAAGGGGGCGTCGTCCCAAGTCATTGCCGTGAATTCCCGCATGTCTTTGGGGCGGCAGCGCTTTTCGTTGGCTCACGAGTTGTATCATTTGTATTTCGACGAGGCGAAGGAATCGCAGGTGAGCCGCATGGCCATCGGCGTGGGGGATGCGAATGAAAAGTGTGCGGATCAGTTTGCGTCTTATTTATTGATGCCCCCGGCGTCTTTAAGTGAGTCTTTGGAGGCGATTCGGGCGAAGGGGCAGGAGGACCTTCTCGGCGTCGAGGACGTGATCAGGCTGGAGCAGTATTACGGGCTTAGCCACAAGGCCATGTTGTACCGGCTCGTAAGCGACGGCATCTTGACGGCGCAGGAAGCGTCAGCCATGGAGACGGGGGTCATGGGGATCGCGGCGCGCCTGGGCTACGACACGTCCCTTTATCGTCCGGCGCCTGAAGAGAAGGAGCGGATGGTGCTGGGGCGCTATTTGGCGCTTTCCGAGAAGTTGTTGGAGCAGGAATGCATTTCCCGGGGGAAGTACGAAGAGCTGCTCTTAGATGCCTTCAGGGACGATCTTGTGTTCGGCGAGTTGGGAGAGGAAGGGATTCCTCTTGACTGATTCCATTTTTTTCGACACGGATTGTATCTGCGCTTTTTTGTGGGTTCACGGGGAGTGCTTGCTGGAAAAAATTGTCGATGGGAAAATCATGATTCCCAAGCCGGTGTATGATGAGATCGACCGGCCCACGATTCCTCATTTGAAGCGGCGCGTCGACCTTCTTCTCGAAAGGGGCTCGGCGGAGATTATGTATTTGTCCGTGGATTCGGAAGAATACGCCCTGTACAGGGAGCTCACGACCTTTTCCGGCGACAATAAAGTCATCGGGCGCGGAGAAGCGGCGTCTATTTCTCTGGCGAAAACTTATGACGGCATTCTGGGAAGCAACAATTTGAAGGATGTGGCCTATTATGTAGAGAAGTATTCGTTGAAACATATGACGACGGGCGATTTATTGGTCGAAGCCTATGAAAGAGGGCTGATCACGGAGGCCGAGGGAAACACTATTTGGCAGGCCATGTTGAATAAGCGTAGGCAGATCGGCGCGCAGTCCTTTACGGAATATTTAAAAAAGGGGTGAAGGCGGAAAGAGATATCCGCGGAGTTCTGAAAAGTTTTAAAGCATAAGAGGAGGGGGAACATGGCAAAAATCAGCATTGATATTAATTACATTAAAGACTCATTAGAAAAGATGGGTTACGCGATAAGCGATTGTGTGGAACGCGAAAACAATGGCTCTTTCTGGCAATTTAAATTTTCGAATAGTAGTGCAATTGTGTCGGTTTACGATACGAATAATAAGAAAAATTCCGTGGTAGGCGGCAAGGCGGAAGATGAAGAGCGGAAGTGCTTAAAAGAAATCGTGGATAAGTTAAAGTGTAAAGAATTACAAATTGATCCGATGAATAGGGACATAGTCGACTTAATCAATAATCAAGAAGAAAGGGATTACTGTGATTTTAAGGTAGAGTTCCACCACGAGAAAGGTGATCTGCTACACGATATTTTGTGCTTATCTAATAACACGGGTAACAAAGATGCCTTTCTAATCTTTGGTGTTGCAGATGATGGTGAAGTCGTAGGAATTAAGGAGAAATTGAGCTCCAACAATCTATTTGATTTTCTTCGGGGAATTAAATTTGCAGGCGGCCATATGCCGGACGTGGAAGTTAAGAACCTATATTACTGCCATAAAAACATTGGCGTTATCGTTTGTAAAAGTTCAAAATTTGTGCCGTTTTACTTAACAGAAAGATACCGGAAGGTTATGGATCATCAGATCTATACTCGTGTGGGAGATACGAATACACCGGCAAATAAACACGCTGAATATTGTGATATAGAGAAGTTGTGGCGCATTCACTTTGAAAGAGAGAATGAGCAGTGAAGTAGAGTGACTCAATAAAATTGGACTTAATCGAGTAGGCATTTCGCTTGCTCGATTTTTTGTGCGCTTCAGCATGAATTAACCACCGGCGAAGTTGGCGGTTCTGATTGAGTCATCTGATTGAAAGTTTGCACCAAACTTGAACATTCAGGTATTCGCGAGCAGACAATATCTCGATTAACCCCTCGAATTCGAGGGGTATGTGATTCCTGTGGAGCTGTGTTTATAAAAAAAGTGCGCTGGGCAAGCATTGTCTTTTTCAAGTAATCTGTTCCTAATGCTTAATTCCACTTCCGTGACGCGGCTCAATACAAATCATATGCCGACGGGCATTACAACTATACACCCGTTTCGATAAGGCTTCGCCTTCCCCGGGTCTCAGACCCATAAAAGAATCTATTTAAATCAAAGAAGAAATATCGCTCGTGCGTAGTGCAGTCTAAATCTTTTGTACGAAGTGTTCTTTACAAATCTTTCGGATGCAAAGATAAAATGTGCAAGGGAAAAAGATAAAACAATAAAATCCCCTCTCTTTCCCATTGACTCCCCTTACCTCTAATATTATGATTATTAAAGATGACGCGGCGGAGGTCGGTTATCTATATGGAAAACCATTTCCCGGCTGATCGCCGTCGTGTCTCGCGGGGGATTTTCTCTCTTCGCGGGTGTTTCATGGTTTTAGAAAGGAGTTATTGTGAAAAAGAGGTATCTATCGGTCCTTCTGGCTCTGATCCTGGTCTTTGTTCAGGTGCCGACGCTTGTGCGGGCGGAGGGCTTTAAGGATGTCAAGGGCCACTGGGCGGAGCGCACGATTGTGTGGGCCGCGAAGGAAGGGTATTTGAAGGGGTATCCCGACGGCACGTTTCGTCCCGATGCGCCTGTGAGCAATGCGGAGTATTATCGCATCGTCAATGAATTTACGCCGCAGCTTCACGATCCGGCGCTTTCTTCCAAGGAAGTGACGGTGAATTATTCGGACGTAAAGGAGGACGATTGGTTTTATACCGAGGTAAAGAAGGGCGTACAGGCCGGTTACTTAGGATCGGGTGAAGGGCAAAGCCTGAAATCCGGTGAAAAGATCGAGCGTCAGGAAGCGGTGCGGATTTTTGCCGTCGTTCAAAAGTGGGACGACGATGCGGAAGCGGCCCGTCAGTTTGCGGATTACGATTCCGTGAAGGAAGAGCTGCGGGGAGCTGTGGGCGCGTCGAAGACACATAATTTGATTCAAGGCTATCCCGACGGGACGTTCCGCCCCGAGGGTAGCATGACGCGGGCGGAAGTGGTGACGGTTTCGGCCAATCACTTGCATCCCGATTTGGGTCCGGAGCCCGCGCCGACACCGTCGCCTTCCGGCAATTGGAATTGGAATTTCATCAATGAGCCGTCGAATTTCGGCAAGGGCTATCAGATTAATTCCGATGTCTTGCAGCGTGCGGCGAAGTTTTTCAATACGACGGACGCCCAGGAAATCCGTCGGTCCATGCGGGGCGGCTGGAGCGGTTCTTGCTATGGCTTTACGGCGACGGCGGGCCTTTATAAGGAAGGCCGCTTGCCGGTGAACAATCTCAACGTTCCCGCGCGCTCGGCGATCGGGGATTTGGAAGCGCAAAGCAATTACAAGGCGCAGTCGGTGATTAATCTGCATCAAAACATGCAAAACACGCGGACGCATATTAATAACCGCAACAACAACGGCATCGGTTGGAATTTCGACCGGGTTAAGAGGAATACGCAGGATCTTTCGACTTACGCCGCGAATATAAAGGCCATGGTGGATCAGGCGAAGGCGAAGAACACCACGGTGCAGTTGGCTTAATTCTGGGATATGGGCGGCCGGTATGTGGGCCATGCCAATGCGATTTACGATTACGTGCAAGAGGGCAATGTGCTGCGCCTGAAGGTGTATGACCCGAATTACATCGGCTTGGATCAAAAGGAAGTCGTGATCGACTTGGGCACGAACCGCATGGTCGCGAAGTCTGCGACGACGGCTTCCGGCGGGTCCGGGCGGATCGTGGTGGCCTATTCTTATGCCTTCCCCACGAACACGATTATGAAGGGGGCGAATCCGACGCCGACGAATACTCCCACGCAGTTTATTGTAAGGGGCAAGCAAAAGGTTGCCGTGAAGAGCGGTTCCGAATCCTGGGTCCTGGATCCCAAGAATGCCGAAGTGGTGCCGGATGAAGATACGTATATCTATACGGTACCGGCGAAGTCGGTGTATAAGGTGTATTCTTTTGCCGGAGGAAATATTGCCATTCGCGGCAAGGACTACTATTTAGCCTTTGAAACGGAGCGGCCTACCACGGTGGAAGCGGGCAAGGGCACCTTCCACATGAAGGATCAGACGGGCAAGTATTGGGTGAGCATGGGTGAAGATGCGACCAATAAGATGTTTAAGTGGAATGCCGTGGAAGTGGAAGGCAGCGGCGAGCGGGATCTGTATTTGAACAAGGATCCCTTCGGCTATGCCCTTCGCGGTGAAAACTTAAAGGGCGCCCGCGTCACGGCCCTGGACAAGTTTGTGGCCAAGGAAAAGACCGTGGACCGGAAGGCCAAGGTCGTGCAAATTCGCCAGGACAACGATCAGTTGAAGTTTAAGTACGACGAGTTCGGCAAGTACGATCAAAAGCCCGGCGAAGGCTTTGTGGGAAGCTGGATCGGTCACGATTATATACGTAAACCGAGCACCGGGGCGATTTACAATGTAGAGGCTACTTTCCGTATTTCGAAAAACCCCAATGGGACGTATTTGGTGCGGAAAACCGGTCGTGTCGTAGAAACCGGTGATTACTTTGTAGGCGAGTACAGGAATGTACGCCTGAATCCCTCCACCGGAGAATTGGAATTGCGACGAAGCAATTACGTGAGCCTGGAAGGCATCCCCACCAAAGGGGCCAACAAGGGTCCGGAGCTGGAAAACGGGCGCTTAGTGGTTCATTATATCGAAAAGAAGGTTGCCGAATATACGCGCTATTAAGTCCCTTTGTTTGACATGAAAAAAGACCATCGACGGGTGTCGGTGGTCTTTTTGCGTGCCGGCCTTAGGATGCCACTTCCACAGTGGTCACGTAATTTGCCTTATTGCCCCTTTGCCGCATAATGGGTACGTTTCTCGTCGTATGGCGTTTGTTAATGCCCAGGGCGCCGTCGAAGGTGTTGAGGCGGCGGAGGTAGCGGGCGATAGCCTCTCGATCGGGGCCCACGTCGTTCATGGCGTCGGCGATGAGGTTGTAGGCGTCGTAGCCCATGGCGGCGTAGCTTGTGGGGGCGCGGTCGTATGCTTTTTCGTAGGCGAGGAGGAAGGCGTCGGAGGCCTGATTGAATGTTTCGTAGCGGGCGTAGTGGGCGGTGAAGTACGCGTCTTCCACGGCGTCTCGGCCGATTTCTTTAAAGGAGGGGTTTTCCCAGCGATCGGCGCCCAGAAGGGGGACGCGGATGCCGGCGTCTTTTACGGCGCGGATGAAGTAGGCGCTTGCGGCGGCATCGCCGGGGCAGTAGATGCCGTCGACGGGGTATTTTTTCAGCCGGGCGACTTCCCGGGCGAAGCGGGTTTCGCCGGTGTGGTAGTCGATGCGGTAGGTGCGCACGTAGCTTGGGAGGCTGTGGATGAAGGCGTAGGCCAGGTCGTTGCCGTAGCCTGTTTCCGCGTCCACGACGACGGCGATGTCTCTGAGGCCCAGGGTGTTTGCCGAAAAGGCGGCCATGGCGCGGGCTTGTTCGTCGTCGTTCATGCACACGGGGGTGATCCAGTAGTCTCTGTCCAGGTCGGCGGCGGTGGAGCCGGTGACGGTGGGGATTTTCGCCGCTTTGATGACGGGGCGGGCGCGGTTCATGCTGTCGGTGCCGAAGGTGCCGATCAGGGCCAGGGCGCCGCCGTCGGAGAGGACGCTGACGCCGTTTGCGGCTTCCATGGATTGGCTCTTGGTGTCGTAGAGGGCGAGTTCGATTTTTTTGCCGCCGGCCACGGGGCGCAGGCGGTGGGCGAGCTCGACGCCGCGCCGGGTGTCTTGGCCCGTTTCGCCGTAGAGGCCTTGTTGGGGCTCGAAGACGCCGATGGTGGCGGCGTCATTTGCAGCTTGTTTTGTGCAGCCTATAAGGAGCAAAAGGGCGAGAAGAGGAAAGAGTCGTTTCATTCTGCATCTCCGAAAAATTGGGCCAAAGCTTCCAGGTGCCGCTCTTCGCAGAGGACGAGGAGTTCGTCGCCCCCTTCCAGGGTAGTGTCGGCGTTGGGGGTGAAGGTGATGTCTTCCCGCTGCACGGAGGCGATGATGGGGTGATGGGGGATGTGGAGGCTTTTCAGGGGGACGTTGACATAGTTGGCGTCGCCGGGAACGAGGAAGTATTGCATGGTGTAGTCGTCGTGGAGTTTGCCGATGTCTTTTTGAAACATGTTTTCGTAGAGGGATTCGTAAATGGGGCCGCTCTTCAAGAGTTGGGCGACGATGTAGGCGATCATGGCGGTGGTGGTGACGGAGATCATTTGCAGCATGGTACCGCTCATTTCCGAGACGAGGAGGATGGAGAGGAGGGGGGCCTGCACCACGGAGGAGAGGATGGCGGCCATGCCCAAGTAGAGGAAGTTGGCGTAGTAGATGTCTGTGCCGATGAAGACGCCGTGGAGGAGGGCGCCGATGAGGGCGCCCAGGGTGAGCACGGGGAGGAAGATGCCGCCTTGGGCGCCGGAGCCGTAGCCGGTCCAGACGAGGAGCATGCGGATGGCGAAGAAGGCGATAAGGGCCTTGGCGGCGACGGTGGTGGTGGCCAAATGCTCGATGAGGCCGTGGCCGCCGCCTAAGAGGATGGGGTTGTAGAGGCCGGCCAAAAGGGCGAGGACCATGGCGAAAAAGATAATGAGGTAGCGAGGGACGGGGAGCCGCTTCATGCGCGTGCTCGCAAAGAGCAGGCCTTTGTTGAAAACGGCGCCGAAGATGCCGCCGACGATGCCCACGAGGACGGGGGCCCAGATCATGCCTACGGGGAGCATTTCTTTCATGGGAAAGGAGAAGGCGGGCTCCATGCCCAGGATGCGGAAGCTGATCCAGTTGGCCACAACAGAGGCCACGATGCAAGGCACGACGAAGTAGTGGGAGAAGCTTTTATGGAGCTCTTCCAGGGCGAAGAGGGCGCCGGCCAGGGGGGCGTTAAAGGCCGCGGCGAGACCGGCGGAGGCCCCGGCGGTGATGAAGTAGCGCTCTTCCATTTCCGATGCGCGGAAGGCTTTGGCGAGGAGTTTCGCCAAGGTGCCGCCCAATTGAATGGAAGGGCCTTCCCGCCCGAGGGTGAGGCCGGAGAAGGCGGCCATGGCGCCGCCGAAGAATTTTGAAATCAGGGTGGGCACCGGGGCGATGTCGGCCTTGCCTAAAAGCTCGCCGCGAATTTGGGGGATGCCGCTGCCGCCGCTTAGGGGCGACCAATTAAGTAGAAGGTGCATGGCCACGGCCATGGCGAGAAACAGCCCGAGCATAAGGGCGATGCGGGAGGGGGTGACGCTCGCGTAGAGAAGCATCCGCGCGTCGTCGAGCTTGCCTAAGGTAAAGCGGTATAAAACGGAAATCATGCCCGAGGCCAGGCCGACGATGAAGCCGCCGAAGACCAGGTGCATGCGCAGGCGATTGTGATCGTAATTTGTCGCGTGGTGGGTATCCATGAAAACTCCTTTCCCAACGGACGAAAGAAACGGTGTACATAAAAGAGCAGGCGAAAATTCGCCTATACAATATATTTTTAAAAAAGGGCTTTACAAGTGGGCAGAAAGCATGTATTATAAGTCCATGATGATTTACCGTAGTAAAGCGATAAACAGAGAAAGGAAAAACCAATCATGAAGAAAAAACTTTTTACCCTGACCGCACTGATGATGCTTTTGCTTGTGGGATGTTCCGGCGGCGCGAAGCCGGCGGATAAAGCAGCCAATGACGCAGCAAACAACTCGGGCAATGCAAAACAGGAAGCCGCAGCAGAACTCGACAAGAGCAAGACCTACGTCTTAGGTATGGACGACACCTTCGCTCCCATGGGCTTCCGCGACGAAAAAGGCAATATCGTCGGCTTCGACGTAGACCTGGCGAAAAAGGCCGCCGAAGAAATGGGCATCAAGATCGAATGCCAACCCATCGACTGGACCGTGAAGGAATCGGAACTTGAATCGGGCAATGTAGACCTCCTGTGGAACGGCTTCTCCATTACCCCCGAGCGTCAAAAGAAAGTGCTCTTTTCGGATCCATACATGGACAATCGCCAAATCATTATTACCCTGAAGGATTCTCCCGTAAATTCCAAAGCCGACTTGGCCGGCAAGCGCGTCACCGTGCAAGGCGAATCTTCCGCACTGGAAGCCGTCATGAAGGACGATGCTTTTGTTAAGGCACTGGCCGAGCCGCCGGTCGAATACGCAACCAACAACGAATGCTTTAAAGACATCGAAGCGAAGCGCTGCGACGCCATCGTCGTGGACGAAGTGTTGGCCCGCTACTACATGAAGCAAAACGGCGAAGAAAACTACAAGGTCTTGGAAGACAACTTCGGCGAAGAACAATTTGCCGTCGGTATGCGCAAAGACGATGTGGCTTTACAAGAAGCACTGAACAAGGCGCTGAAGACGCTGAAAGACAACGGCACCTACGACGAAATTTACAGCAAGTATTTCGCCGACTAAAAGATAGCAGGAGGCAGTTTTGGAAGTACTTGAACGTTTAATCCCCTTGTTGGGGGAAGGAATGAAAGTGACGGCGTCGGTATTTGCCGTGACCATCGTATTATCGTCCATCCTTTGTATCCCGGTGGCCTGGGCGCGCTTGTCCCGTAACCCCATTATATCGAAGATCGCGGCGATTTACATTTATATTATGCGGGCGACGCCCTTGCTCCTTCAATTAATGTTCGTATTTTTCGGGCTGCCCCTTTTGCCTGCGGGCATTACCCTGGGCCGGTTTACCTCCATCTTTCTGGCCTTTGTGCTCAATTACACCGCCTACTTGGCGGAAATCTTGCGGGGCGGGATTCAATCCATCGACCCCGGGCAGTGGGAAGCGGGAAAGGTCCTGGGCCTTTCCAAGCCCTACACCTTCTTTAAAGTCATCCTTCCCGTGGTCATCCAGCGAAGTTTCCCCGCTTACTCCAACGAAGTCATTACCCTGGTCAAGGACACGTCCCTTGTCTATATCCTCGGCGTCATGGACATTTTGAAGGCGGCCAAATCCGTCTCCAACACCATGTCGTCCATCCTTCCCTATATTTACGTCGGGGTGGTTTATCTTATCGTCGTCGGTCTGTTGACCTTGCTTTTGAGACACGCAGAGAGGAAGATTGAAGCGTCATGAAAATTTCCGTGGACAATTTAAAAAAGAGCTTTGGCGATCGCTGCATTTGGAGCGACATCGACCTCACCTTTACCTCCGATGAGATCGTGACCATTGCAGGCAAAAGTGGCCAGGGAAAGACCACCTTTCTCCGCTGCCTCAACGGCCTGGAAACCTACGATGCCGGCACCGTCGCCTTCGACGGCGAAGTGATGCCTGTGGGCACCACCGACGCGAAGAAAATCGGCATGGTCTTTCAGGGCTACTACCTGTTTCCGAAAATGACCGTGTGGGAGAACATCCTCCTGGCTCCCCTCTACCACGGCATCGATCGAAAGGAAGCGGAAGAAAGGGCCGAGCGGCTCATGAAAGAACTGGAGATCTATGAGGAAAAAGACAAATACCCGAAAAATCTCTCCGGCGGGCAACAACAGCGCGTGGCCATTGTACGGGCTTGCATGCTGGAGCCGGAAATCCTCTGCTTCGACGAGCCTACCTCTGCTCTGGATTCGGAGACCATCGACAAGCTGGCCCAAACCATGGGGCGACTGAAAGAAAAAGGCATGGGCATGATCGTCGTGACTCACGATCGGGCCTTCGCCGAGCGAATCTCCGACAGGATACTGCACTTCGAAGAAGGACGACTGAGAGAAGAGATCGTAGCATGAGGGAAGAGAGGCTTTCTTTTCCTTTGCACACCAACATGTTTCGCAAAACCCACGATGGGGCGGACGAGCCCCCTCGTGGGTTTTTTGCTGCGGTATTTTCTTCGCTCACCTTTGGCGTTGCTTTCGGCGGCACACCTTTTAGGATTCCTTTTATATCCTACGCACCATATCTTCAACAAATACTTCCGGGGGAGGGAAAAAGGGCGTTGCGATTTCATGACCTATCCCGACGAGCGAAGCGAGTCGTAGGAAGGTCAGATGCAGTCTTACACCGTTTCGGGGAGGCGAAGCCTTCACGAAACGGATGTATAGTTGTACGCCCTCTGCCCCTCAAGGCGGGTTGCTGATCTTCAAAATGCGGAGCGGACGGAATTTCGCGGTGTTTTCTACTTCGCTTAAAATATGTTCTTTTATGGCTTTTAAACCCGGGGGCGGGGAAAAGAGCTCAGAGCGGAATAACCCGGTCCCCAAGATTTGGACATCCCCCTACCTCAAATCGTGTATAATTCAATTAAGGAGGGAAACCATGGGACGAG
>NZ_JAOQJD010000019.1:0-21058 GCF_025566985.1 Aedoeadaptatus acetigenes | reverse complement strand
GACGAATTCGCGCCATCATGAAGAAACTTCACTTGGTATCCGTCTACACCAAAGCAAAATACAGACACCACCCGACCAGGAAAAACGAAGAGAAAGTACGCAACGTTCTCAACCGAGAATTTAGTCATCGTAAACCGCTGGAGGTCATCGTTTCCGACCTGACCTATGTTCGCATCAATCAGAGATGGGCCTACGTTTGTGCCATTACTGATCTTTTCAATCGCGAAGTCATCGGCTACTCCTGCGGCCTTCGTCGCGACGCTGCCCTTATTCAGGAAGCATTTAACACCATTCCCTACCCCCTCGACGTTGTCCAATACTTTCACACCGATCGAGGCAAAGAATTCGACAACAACACCATTTGTGCCATCTTAAAAGCAAACGGCATCAAACGATCCCTAAGCCGACCCGGCAATCCATACGACAACGCCGTGGCAGAAAACATATTTAAAAGTTTCAAAACCGAGTTTTTAGAGAGAGAAACCTTTCAAAGCCTTAACGAGTTAAGAGAAAAACTCAGCGACTATGTGCAGTGGTGGAACAACGACCGAGTGCACACAAGCCTTGAAAACATGACTCCGCTCGCATACAGGACAAAGAAAGCAGTGGAAGACAAAGACCGTTTACAGTTGACACCTTAAGAAAAGTGTCCAAAAAAGTGTTGCCATTCCAAATCGCAACGCCCTTTTTCCCTCCCCCGGGAATATTGGATGAAGGTAAGGTGTGATAGCGCTAGCAGTAATGTTTTAAATGAAGCGTGCCATCGGAAAATAAGGGCAAATCGTATGCGAAGAATAAAGAAAAAATTACTGCATTTTACTTCCTAACATCTCATGTCCTTCCTCACTGACGAGTATCTTCCCCTTCTCCCTAAAAATACACCCCTCCTCCTCCAATTCATTCAAATACCGATACAAGCTCCTTTTTGGGATGGCCAAGAGATCCGCCAGGTCTTCTCTTTTCAGGGGCAGTGTGGCGGGGAAGGGGGCTTTGGTGTTTTTGTAGATGGCGTAGGCGAGGCGGTCTTTTTTGCTCAGGTGTTTTTCCTCGGCATTTTGCCGCATGGTTTCTTCGCTGAGGCCGGCCAGGTAGCGCAATAGGAGCATGAGGACCTCGGGCGTTTGAAAGAGGGGATCTTTCAAACGCAGGTTGTAGTAGCGCCCGGCGGTAACGGCTTTTACGCCGGAGAGAACGGGGCTTTCGGTGAGGCTTTCGATAAGGCCCAAGCATTGGGGGGCGGTCATAAAGCTTTGCAGGATGCGCTCGCCTTCTTGAGCGTAGCGGGACACTTCCACGGTGCCGGATTCCAAGAGCAGGATGGAAAATTCGGCGCTGTCGGGATACATGAGCACATCCCCCGGGCGAAAGGCCATGGGCGGGGCGCTGAGCTCGCGAAAAAGTTCTTGAAAATTCATACTTTCCTCCTAAAAGGTGCCAGGTGGCATCTTTTTTTCTTACAAATAAGTATACACTGGATATAAGAAAAAAGGGACGACATTTGAGACAGGAGGCTATTATGGAACGCTTTTTCACCATGGACGAATTTCATCAAGCGGTGCGCGACGTGCAAAAGGACACAGCGCAAACCTACGAGCAACAAACCTTTCGTCTGGCAAAGCTTGCGGAAAACAGTTTGGATTACCCCGTGGCGAAGGACGACGCTTTCTACGATCTCTATGCCAAGGGGGAAATCTGCGATTTAGACGAAGGCCACGCCCCCTATGCGCCGCGCTACATTCTCCCCGATTACGAAAAGTATTTGCGTGAAGGCAGTGAATTTTTGCGCATCGAGCCGCCGAAGACGCTTCTCGAAGCCACGACGGCGCTTCTGATTATGTACCACCACGTCCCGAGCATTACCCGTTTCCCGGTTTACATCGGCGCCCTGGACGATCTTCTCGAGCCCTTCGTTGAAACCACCGACGAAGACGACGCCCGGGCGATTTTAAAGAGCTTTTTAATGCAGCTGGACCGCACGGTGGACGATTCGTTCTGCCACGCCAACATCGGGCCCTATGAAACGAAGACGGGGAATCTTCTTCTCGAGCTTTTGGAAGAGCTGCAAATCGTGACGCCGAACATGACGCTTCTTTACGACGAGGAAAAGACACCGGATGCGTTTGCCGAAAAGGCACTGGCCTGCAGTTTGACCTGCGCCAATCCGGCCTTCGCCAACGACGCTTATTACAGCGCGGATTTCGGCGACGTTCCCTACGGCATCGCCTCCTGCTACAATGCCCTCCCGAAACACGGCGGCGCCTTTACCTTGAGCCGCCTGCGTTTGAATAAGATCGCCCTGGGCGCGGAGAGCGTGGATGGCTTTTTCGAAAAGAATCTGCCCCACGCCATCGACACCATGCTTCACTTTATGGAATCGAAGATTCGCTATTTGGTGGAAGAAACGGCCTTCTTTAAATCCAATTTCCTCGTCACGGAAGATTTCATCGACTTGGACAATTTCGTCGGCCTCTTCGGCATGGTGGGCCTGGCGGAATGCACGGAAGCCCTCCTGAAACTTGAGGGCGTTGAAGGCAAGTACGGCATTGACGAGGCGGCGGATGCCATGGGCATTCGTGTCATGGACTTTATCCAAGATCGGGTAAGTAAGTTTGAATCGGCTTACAGCCCGGTGTGGAACCACCGCTTTATGCTCCACGCCCAAGTGGGTGCTGCAAATGATGAGGGCACCACGGCGGCCCACCGCATTCCCATCGGCCAAGAGCCGGATCTGTACACCCACATTCGCCAAGCGGCGAAGTTCCAAAAATACTTCCCCTCCGGCGTGGGCGATCACTTCCCCTTCGACGAAACGGCGAAGAAGAACCCGAAGGCCGTGCTGGATGTGTTTAAGGGCGGCTTTAAACTGGGGAACCGCTACCTTTCCGCCTACAACGACGACGGGGATCTCATTCGCGTCACGGGCTATCTCGTCAAGAAATCCGATGTTGAAGCCTTTCAGGCCGGCAAGCAAGTGTCCTACGACACGGTGCAATACGCCGCCGATCCTCTTACGAAATACGGCATTTTGGACCGGAAGGTGGAAGGGGTCTGATGCTTCTCGTCAACAAGCTGATTCCCATGAGCGTCGTGGACGGCCCGGGGAATCGCTTTGCCATTTTTCTGCAAGGTTGCAATTTTAACTGCAAATACTGCCACAATCCCGAAACCATCCACCGCTGCATTCACTGCGGCGACTGCGTGGCCACCTGCCCGGCGGATGCCCTTAACCTTGTGGATGGAAAAGTGGTGTGGGATCCCGTAAAATGCGTGGACTGCGACAAATGCATCGCCACCTGCACCCACGGGGCCTCGCCCAAGGTGCGTGCTATGGATGCCGAGGATTTAATGAAGGAAATCGAAAGCGCCATGCCCTTTATCGAAGGGATTTCCGTGAGCGGCGGCGAAGCCACCCTCCAGGCGAAGGAACTGATCCCCCTCTTTCAAATGGCGAAGGAAAAAGGCCTCACGGCCCTTATCGACTCCAACGGCGGCCTGGATTTTTCAACAGGGGATTTGAACCGCCTCCTCGAAATTTCCGACGGGGTTATGTTGGATGTGAAAGCCTGGGAGCGGGAAGACCACCTTCGGATCACGGGACGGGACAACGACGTAGTGAAGAAAAATCTCGCCTACCTCGCCGAGCAAAACAAAATCGAGGAGTTGCGCTTCGTGCTCCTGGACACCTTGGACAACGAACACACCCTGCGCGAAGCGGCGAAGGTGCTGGGCGAGAGCATTCACACCACCCGGGCGAAGCTCATCAGCTACCGCCACTTCGGCGTACGAAAAGAATATATAGACGAACTTCGCGCCCCAAGCCGGGAAGAAAAAGACCGGCTCATGGCCTTGGCGAAGGAGCTGGGCTTTCATGAAGTCGTGGATATTTAAACCTGCTGTTTCGGCAGGTTTTTTTGTGCCGTGAATTGAGGGTGTTGATTTTATATAGGGGGGGGGTATAATGAAAGAAAGAAGGATCGAGAAAAGGAGGTTAACATGAAAAAATTACTCGGTTTGGCACTGGCCCTGGCCATGATTCCCGGCCTGGCCTTTGCCGCTGAACCCATCACCCTTTATATTAACGGGATCGACGCAAGAGACTATAAGGAGCAGCCCATTCTGCGGGACAATCGCCTGTTCCTTCCCGTGCGAAGCGTCACGGAAGCCATGGGCTACAAAGTGGACTGGAAGGGCGAGAGCAAAACCGTCACCGTCGGCGACGTGGAAATGGTCGTCGGCGAAAAAGATTATGTGGCGAAGGGCGAAAAAAAGACCATGGATGTGGCCCCCTTTATTGAAAAGAACCGCACCTACGTGCCTCTGCGCTTTTTGGCCGAGGGGATGAAGCTCCCCGTCACTTGGGACGAAAACAATCGGGCGGCCGTCGTCGGCGAGTACAAGAGCGCGCCCGCCTTTAAGCCGGAAAAGACCGTCACCTACGGCAATGTGACTTTCTCCCTGCCGAAAGATTGGGAAAAACAGCTGACCATTACTTACGCTTATAATCAAGTGACCTTTTACGACAAAATGAATCACGACGCTCAGGACGGCTACGGCCGCATCGGCGAAATCTATAACACGGCGAATCCCGACTATCCCGTGCCCGCCATTCTTCTGGCTAAGGGCAATTGCTTCTACACCCTGTTCACTTTTTCGAGCGACGTGCAGGTGGCGGATACGGGGAACAAAAAGCTTTGTGACAGTTACACGAAATCTAATCAACTGGTGCGGGAAATTTTAAAGACCGTGGAAATAAACGACGTATTTAAGGAAGCCGACCGCGTGAAGGTGGGCGAGGTGTCCATGGTGCTTCCCGAGGCCTACAAAGACGTGATCGGCGTGGAAGAAATAGGCGGCAAAGTCGCGCTCTTTGAAAAGACCAACGAAAAGGCGAAAAAGGGCAGCGGCCTCATCGGCACCTTCCGCGTGGTCAATCAAAAGGAATTGGAGAAAATAGAAGAGGACTACCGCCTGTTCCGATACAATAAAGACGGCAGCCTGATCTTCGTCAGGGCGGATAAGCCGAGCCTGAAGGATCCGGTTCTGAAAAAAGCCTACGAAGAAGGTGTGGGGAAAGCAGGAGACATTCTCCAGACCGTGAAATAAGAAGAGGAGCCGAGGGGCTCCTTTTTTGTTTGACTTCTATTTTTTCCTAAGATACACTGAAACGGACTAGATAAAGGAGGACGAAGGAATGGAGAGAATCGATGCGCGGGAAGCGGCGCGACTGATTAAGGACGGAGACACTTTGGCCGTATCGGGCTTTTTGTTGGCCACGACGCCCAGCGAATTGTTGCGAGAAATCGGCAATCGCTTTTTGGAGGAGGGCCATCCCCGGAACATGACCCTGCTTCAGGCGGCGGGCACGGGAAACAACGGGGACGAGGGGATTATGGAGATCTCCCACCGGGGCATGGTGCGCCGCTATTTAACGGGGCATTTCGCCCGCAATCGCCGTCTGGCGGAGCAGGCGTCCAAGCACGAAATCGAGGCCTACAATTTCCCCCAAGGGGTGCTGTCGAAAATGTACCGGGCCCTGTCCTCCGGACAAAAGGGCGTACTGACCACCATCGGCCTGCATACCTTCGTGGATCCGAGAGAAGGGGGCGGCAAGCTCACGGACATTACCACGGAAGATTTGGTGGAGCTCGTCACCCTGGACGGGGAAGAGTATTTGTACTACAAGGCCCAGCCCGTGGACGTGGCCATTATTCGTGGCACCACCGCCGACGAGCAGGGCAACATTACCATGGAAGAGGAATCGGGGATCGTCGATGCCCGTGAAATCGCCATGGCGGCCAAGGCCTGCGGCGGCAAGGTCATCGTGCAGGTGAAGTACACGGCGGACAGCAAATCTCTGGATCGAAACCGCGTGGTGATCCCGGGAATTTTCGTGGACTATGTGGTGGTGGCCACAGAGCCTGAAAAAACCCATCGCCAGACCGTGGCCGCCTATTACGATCCCGCCATCGCCGGGCACACGAAGCGGCCCGTGGCCAAGGTAAAGGATGCGCCTTTGGACGAACGCAAGATCATCGCCCGCCGGGCGGCCATGGAGATCAAGCCGGGAGACGTGGTGAATTTAGGCTACGGCATGCCCGAGGCCGTGGGCCACGTGGCGGCGGAAGAGGGCCTGAGCGATTCCATCACCCTCACCCTGGAATGCGGCATTATCGGCGGCGTGCCCTTAGGTGGGGCGAATTTCGGCTCGGCCCTCAATGCCCACGCCGTCATGCCCATGAGCCAGCAATTCGATTTTTACAACGGCGGCGGATTGGACGTGGCCTTCTTGGGCTTTGCGGAAGTAAACGAAAAGGGCGACATCAATGTGTCCAGCTTCGGCGGGCGCTTCGCCGGCTGCGGCGGCTTTATCGACATCTCCCAAGCGACGAAGACCATTTTCTTCGTGGGCACCCTCACCACGGGAGGCTTGGAAGAACATGTGGAAGACGGTAAGCTCGTCATCGACAAGGAAGGAAGCCGCATGAAATTTATCGACGCCCTGCCCCAAAGGACCTTTAACGGCACCTACGCCTTAAAACAGGGGCACAAGATCACCTTTATTACAGACCGCTGCGTCATGAAGCTTACGGACGAAGGCTTCCTCATTACGGAAGTGGCGCCGGGGGTCGATGTGGAAAAAGATATCGTGGCCCACATGGCCTTCCGCCCGAAGGTGGCGGCGGACGTGAAAGAAATGGATCCGCGAATTTTCGCGCCGGAAAAAATGCATTTGGCTTAAGGACGGGAAACCGTCCTTTTTTTGTGGGCGAAAACCCGTCCATTTGCGCAATAAAAAAAGACCGCCGAAGCGGCCTCGTCCTATTTCAGATGGTCTTTCATAAAAGCCATGAGGGCTTTGTCGTCGATTTTTCCCGTGCCGTTCGCCGGCAGGGCGTCGTGAACCATAATGTACTTGGGCACTTTGTACTTCACCAGCTTGTGGTGAATGTAGTTGCGAATCATGTCCTTGGCCTTTTCTTCGTCCATGTCTTCCAAGAATGACACGTGGAGGCAGGCCTCTTCGCCCATAAATTCATCCTTCGTCGACAGCACGCGGGCCTGGTCGATGAAGTCCAATTCCTTGACCACATTTTCGATTTCGATGGCGGAAATATTTTCGCCGCCGCGAATAATAATGTCTTTGGTCCGGCCGGAGATATACAGGCGGCCCTCTTCGTCCTTGTAGCCCACGTCGCCGGTGCAGAGCCAGTCCTTTTCCGTGTAGCGGTGCTTGCCGTTAATGTAGCCTGTCATAACATTGATGCCGCGAACGAAAATATTGCCGGGATAATTCGGCGGAAGCTCCTTGCGATTGTTGTCCACAATGGCCACTTCCACGCCGTCGATGGGGGTGCCGACGCTGGTGGAAGCAATGGCTTCGCTTTCGCCCGGGCGCACCAGGGTCACCGCCGGGGAGGTTTCCGTTTGGCCGTAGGACTGAATCAAATGCTCAAAGCCGAAGGCCGATTTAATGATTTCATATTCCCGGGGCGTCAAAGGCGCACCGGCGATAATGCCGCTCTTTAAGGAAGAGAGATCGTAGTCTTCCAGATTGTTGTGGCGCATGTCGACGATGAAGAGGGTGGGCACGCCGTTAAAGACCGTGATCTTGTAGCGGCCGATGGCGGCCAATTGATTGAAGGACTTCACATTGTCCAAGATCACCGCGGTGCCTCCGCACATAAAGGCGGTCAAAGCCGTGGCCGTGAGGCCGAAGCAGTGGAACATGGGCACGCAGAGCAAGAAGCGGTCCGTTTCGTCCCAACCGACGACCTTCACCATGGTGTCGGCATTGGAGATGAGATTTCTGTGGGTGAGCTGCACTCCCTTGGGCACGCCGGTGGTACCGGAGGTGAGAAGAATACAGGCCACCTCCGTGGGATCGTCGGCAAGTTCCAGACTCAATAGGTGGGAGAAGCGGTGGCCTTCGCTTCCGTAGAGAACGTGGAAATTCTTGTTGACCTTGTAGAGATCGCGAATGTGTTGGGCGTAATCCTGTTGGCCGTTGGTTACCACGGTATCGGCGCCGACGATGTCCATAATTTGTGCGATTTCGGAGGTCGTAAAGGAAGGGTTCACCGGCACGGCAACGGCACCGAGCATTTGCAAACCGAAAAAAGTGAAGATCCAGTCCGCCGAATTCTTGCCCATAATAAGCACGTGATCGCCGCGCTTCACGCCCGAGGTGGCGAAGTACGCGGCAAAAGACAGGGAGATGTCGTGTAAATCCCTGTACGTGTACTCCTTCTCCTTATGTATAATGGCGACGCGATCGGGATGCATGTCATTCCATAAAAAGGGCATGTACCCGAGGGTCTTGTTATAGTCCATGGCGACCTCCTACGTTTTCGCAACAGAAAGCGTTATCTTTATATGCCTCGCGGGCTATGGATACTAGTATACAAGAACTACTTTACTACAAATGAAATTTTTATCAAGAGAAAAAATCGAAAAAAGCAGATAAATGCCGAGAAAAATCCTTTGGAATGAATTTTTTGCCGTTTGAACGGGAAAACTATTTCAAAAATTGCCCGCCGTTTTCGGACTCTGTTCGGGAAAATGCGGGAAAGGAAAACAGCTTAACCACCGCCTTTGCGAAGTATGCTAAAATAGATTCGAATATAGGAATCGAATTATTGTGCATTCTAAAAACAACTTGCAATTGTTTTTATGACATAGTAGACTAGTAGACAAGAAGGAGACGTATATGGAAAGCAGGACCAACTCGGATACCCTGTATCAGGCACTTCTGGACCAGATCATCGACTTGACGCTCTATCCGGGTATGGGTATTAGCGAAAACGCTATCAGCCGCAGATTCGATGTGTCGCGGTCGGTGGTTCGAAGCGCATTTGCGCGCCTGGTACAATTAAAATTTTTAGTCGTCTACCCGCAACGCGGCACCTACGTAAGCCTGGTCAATCCGGTTTACATACGCAAAGCCCTGTTTATACGGGCGGCAGTGGAAAAGGAAGTGCTGCGCGGATTTATGAAATGTCCCATAGATAAGTCAAACATCTACGGGAAAATGGAGGCAAATTTAGAGGAACAGCGGAAATTTTGTAATGAAACAAAATACGTCGAGCGTTTCCGCCTCCTGGACGAAGAATTTCACAACTATATTTTGGCAGCCAACGACTCGCAAGATGTGCTGCATTTGCTGGACGATCACCTTCTTCATATTGCCCGTTGGCGCAATATTTACGTAGATAGCGGCGTGTCTTTGTCCATCTTGGTGGATCAACACGAGCGCATTTTAAAGGCCATCGAAGCGCGGGATTTAAACGATGCGCTGGATGCCACGGACCTGCACATAAACACGGTCCACGAATTGGTTCTCAGCGATCCGAAGTTTTCAAGTTACTTTGAAGAAGTTTAGGATCGTTAAGATTGTTAAGTAGTAGTTTTGTCAAGGTTATGGGGATGTTTGTCCCGAAGGACTTGAAAGGAAGGATCAGATGACAGAAAGCAGAAAACTTTTAGAAGGTGTAAAGGTTGTTGAACTGGCAACCTTTATTGCAGCGGCAACGACCGGTCGGTTCTTAGCAGACTTAGGCGCAGACGTCGTTAAAATCGAACAAAAAAACGGCGACCCCCTTCGCTACACTGCCCCTTCTGAAGGCAGACCCTTAGATATGCATGAAAACACCACCTGGGAATTGGAAAACGGCAACAAACGCTGCCTCTCCATTGACACCCGTACGGAAGAAGGGAAAGAAATCCTCTTCAAGTTATTGGACGAAGCCGATATCTTAATTACCAACTGGCGTACCAAAGCCTTGGTTAAATCCGGCTTGGATTACGAAACCTTAAAGGTAAAATATCCGAAGCTCGTTTACGGTATCTGCACCGGCTACGGCGAATACGGTCCCGACAAAGACCTCCCCGGCTTCGACTTCACCTCTTTCTTCGCACGCGGCGGTTATTTGGAAACATTGAGACAAAAATCCGATGTGCCCATGAACGTCGTACCCGGCGTCGGCGACCACAATGTCGGCATGAACTTGGCAGCAGGTATCCTGGCCGCTCTGTATCACGCAAAAATGACGGGCAAGGGCGAAAAGGTAGAAACCAGCTTGTTCGAAACCGCCATCTTCAACATGGGTATGATGGTTCAAGCTGCTCAATACACCGACTACGGCGAAAAATACCCCATCGACATTCGCAACTCCCCGAACCCCTTCCTGGCTTGCTGGAAGAGTAAAGAAGGTCGTTTCGTACAAACCTGTATGCCCGACTACAATACCTATTTCGAACGCTTCATGACGGCATTGGGCCTCACGGAATTCTTAGGCGAAGAAAAAGACAAGTACTTCCCCGTACAACACTTAATCGAAAACGGCTTGGGACCCAAACTTTACGACGCCATTATGGCACGCTTCGAAACCAAGACCATTGCCGAATGGAACGAAATCTTAGTTGAAGCGGACATTCCCTTCGCATTGGCAAAGAACTGGGAAGAACTCCTGGAAGACGAACAAGCATGGGCCAACGACTGCTTCCGCAAGATGGAATACCCCAGCGGCGAACGCATTCTCGTTAACCAACCGGTTCGCTACCACGAAATGGGTAAAACCCCTTACGAAAAAGGCCCCCTCATCGGCGAACACACCGTAGAAGTCTTAAAAGAACTGGGTTACGATGACGCCAAGATCAAAGAGCTCATCGACAGCAAAATTGCTTACGAATGGGACAAATAAGTTAATCGCAAGACATTGAGAAAATAGAAGGATGGGAAAGTGGATATTATAACCATGGGCATCGACATCGGCTCCACCTCTTCAAAAGCGGTTATTTTGAAGAACGGAAAAGATGTCTTGGCAAAAGAAGTGGTAAGTTTAGGCGCAGGCACCACCGGGGCGCAACAAGTCATCGACAAGGTGGTCGCCGAGACAAAACTCGGGAGAGAAGATATCGACTACATCGTAGCCACAGGGTACGGACGCAATTCCTTTAAGGGCGCGGACAAGACCATGAGCGAGTTGTCTTGCCACGCCAAAGGCGGCGTCTTCCTGTTCGGCGACATAGGCACCATTGTGGACATCGGCGGCCAAGACATTAAGGCCCTGGCCGTTCGCGACGGAATGTTGCAAAACTTCCTCATGAACGACAAATGTGCCGCGGGAACCGGCCGCTTCTTGGAAGTCATGGCCCGGGTTTTAGACGTGCACATCGACGATTTAGGAAAGCTCGATGCCGAAGCCACAGGCAAAGCGTCGATCAGTTCCACCTGCACGGTTTTTGCGGAATCGGAAGTCATTTCCGCCCTGTCAAAAGACAATCCCATTCCCAACATCGTTCGCGGGATTCACGCCTCCGTGGCGACGAAAGTCGCAGGCTTGGCACGACGGGTCGGTTTAAAACAACCCGTGGTCATGACCGGCGGCGTATCGAGAAATCCCGGCATCGTACGCGCATTGGAAAACGAATTGGACTGCGAAATTAAAGTTTCAGAGGACTCTCAACTGGCCGGTGCTTTCGGCGCCGCCCTCTACGCCTATGAAGCATGTCAACAACAGAAATAAGGAAGGATGGAGTATGTCTAAAGAATCGTTAAAAGAAAGAGAAGCGCAAATCAGAGAGCAGTATAAAGACGTTCCGCCGGCAAAAATGATCGCCATGATCGCCGGCAACGGCTACAAGGAAGCGGCAGAAGCCAAGGCCGCCGGTGAACCGGTAGGTTGGTGTGCATCGAACTTCCCTCAAGAAATTCTGGAAACCTTAGACATTAAGGTCGTTTATCCGGAAAACCACGCAGCGGCTGTCGCAGCCAAAGGCGGCGGGGAACGCATGTGTAATGTCGCCGAAGATGACGGCTATTCCAACGATATCTGTGCTTACGCCAGAATCTCCATGGCCTACACCGAAGAAACGGACATTCCCGAGCTCAATATGCCGCAACCCGACTTCGTCGCTTGCTGCAACAACATCTGCAACTGCATGATCAAATGGTACGAAAACCTGGCGAGAGAATTGGATATTCCCTTCATCATGATCGACGTACCCTACAACAACGAATACGAAGCCGGCGAAGATCGCGTCGCTTATTTAAAGGGCCAATTCGACGTTGCCATTAAACAACTGGAAGAAATTTCCGGCAAGAAATGGGACCAAGAAAAATTCGAAGAAGTTATGGAAATCTCCGACAGAACCGGTAGAGGATGGCTCGACGCGACGGCCTATTCCAAGTACACCCCCTCCCCCTTCAACGGTTTCGACATTTTCAACCACATGGCCGTTGCCGTTTGTGCAAGAGGTAAATTGGAATCCGCCATCGCTTTTGAACGCTTGGCTGAAGAATTCGACCAAAAAGTCAAAGAAGGCGTCTCCGGCTTCAAGGGCGAAGAAAAATACCGCATCATCTTCGAAGGCATCGCTTGCTGGCCGCACCTGCGCCACACCTACAAAGGCCTTCAAGGCGCCGGCGTTAACGTCGTCGGTACGGTTTATGCCGATGCATTCGGTTATGTCTATGACAACACCAGAGAATTAATGCAAGCGTACTGCGGCACCCCCAACGCCATCAGCTACGAACGCTCCCTGGATATGCGTCTGAAGCTCGCCGAACAAAACAATGTCGACGGCATGCTCGTTCACATCAACCGCTCCTGCAAACAATGGAGTGCCATTTCCTATCAAATGGAAAGAGACTTCAGAGAAAAGACCGGTCTTCCCACGGCAACCTTCGACGGTGACCAAGCAGACCCGAGAAACTTCTCCGAGGCCCAATACGACACCCGTGTCCAAGGCCTGATCGAAGTTATGGAAGCGAACAAGCAAAAGAAATCGAAGGAGGCATAAGGATGAGCGCGGTAGATTTAATTCAATCCTTAGAAATTGATGCCCTGAAAGGGATCGATCGCTATGTAAACGAAGGTAAGAAAGTCATCGGTATTTCGGCTCCGGGCGTCGTTCCGGAAGAAATTATCCACGCCGCAGGCATGGTCCCCATTACCATTTGGGGCGCCGAAGGCGAAGTCGGACCAAGCAAGGAATACTTCCCCGCATTCTACGCCTCGGTGATCCTGCGTACCATGGACTTAGGCTTGGAAGGCAAGCTGGACAAACTTTCCGGTATGCTCATTACCAACTTAAGCGACGGTTTAAAGGGCTTCAGCCAAAACTGGAAACGCGCCATCGACGTGCCCATGCTCTACATCCCCTACGGCCAAAACCGTAAGATCGAAGCGGGCATCGAGTTCAACGAAAAACAATTCCTGCACTTCAAAGATGCGCTGGAAAAAATCGGCGGCGAAAAAATTGCCGACGAAAAAATCGAAGAAGCCATCGTTCTTTACAACGAACACAGAAAAGCCATGCTCGAATTCAACGAACTGGCCGCCAAGCACTTAAACACCGTTACGCCTCTGTTGCGTAACCGCGTCTTCGCCAGTGCCTATGTTTATGCCAAGGACGAACACCTGGAAAAGGTAAAAGAAATTAACGAAGCACTTCGCGCCATGCCCGAAGAAGAATTCAAAGGCAAGAAGATCGTCACCACCGGCATCATCGCCAACTCGGAAGACATCTTAAAGATCTTTGAAGAATTCGGCTTCGGCATCGTCGACGACAACGTGCTCCACGAATCCACACAATACGAAACCATGGCCGAAGAAAAGACCGGCAAGCCGGTTCGCGCCCTGGCCGAAGTATTTGCCAATATCGAAGGCAACACCTTCGTCTTCGATGAAAAGAAACTCAGAGGCTCCATTATCGCCGACAAGGTGAAAAAACATGGTGCAAACGGCGTCGTTTACCTCTTGACCAAGTTCAGCGATACCGACGAGTTCGACTTCCCGATTATCCGCAAAGACCTGCAAGCTGCGGGCATTCCCATGAACATGATCGAAGTGGATCAACAAATGGTCAGCTTCGAACAAGCCAAGACGGCCCTTCAAGCATTTGCAGACATTATCTAAGCTGTATACCGGTGTCCCGTGTATATAAATTTTGTTCAGCCACCCCCGAAGCGGGGGTTTCGGCTGAACGGCAGGAAAACTATTTCATCATCTACTAAAGGAGGAAACAATGTTAAAAATCAGAAGTACCTGTAACAAGAACTACGTTGAAAAATTCGGCGTGGAAAGACCGGCAGACTGGGACTACAAGTACATTAACTTTCCCTGCTCCGACGAAGAATTAGCAGAACAATGCAAAGACGCAGACGTCATCCACTGCGGTCCCGTCGACTTCTTCAGAAAAGAAGTCATCGACAAATTGGAAAACGTCAAATTAATCCAATCCTTAGGCGTCGGCTTCGACAAGATCGACTTGGAAGCTGCCAAAGCCAAAGGCATCTATGTATGTAACAACCGCGGCGTCAACGCTCGCCCCGTCGCCGAGCTCGCCGTTACCCATATGCTGACCAGCCTTCGCAGAATGCCCGAAGCAGACATGAAGATCAAATTAAAAGGTGCAGAAGGCTTTAAAGAAAGCTACAAAGAATACACAGAAAAGGGACAAGTCGAAATGGGTTCCCGCGTCGTCGGTCTTATCGGCCTCGGTGCCATCGGCCACGAAGCAGTAAAATTATTACAACCCTTCGGCTGCAAGATGTACTACTACGACGTCTTCCGTCAAGAAGATTTCGAAAAGGAATACGGCGTTGAATACCTGAGCCTCGACGAAATCTATGAAAAATGCGACATCATTTCCTACCACGTACCCGTACTGGATTCCACCCGCGGCATGATCAACAAAGAAGCCATCGCCAAGATGAAACAAGACGCCATCATCGTTAACGTTGCACGCGGCGACTTAATGAACAACGCCGATGTAGCCGAAGCATTAAACGCAGGCAAGATCTACGTTGCCATGGACGTTATCGCTCCGGAACCGCCGACCGCTGACGATCCCTTGTTCCACTTAAACGAAACCGGCTTGGCACGTTTCTCTATTACGCCCCACATTGCCGGTACCACGGACGATTCTTTCATGCGTATGAGCCAATGGTCCTACGAAAACATGGCAAGAATCGAAAAAGGCGAAAAGCCCATTAACATCGTAAACGGCCTGTAATTCGATCAGGCTATAAACACAGAAGCCCGAAAGGGCTAAGGAGTGCTTATGGAAATTAAAAGAAAAGACATAATCGTCTGTGGTTTTGCCCTATTCGCCATCTTCTTCGGCGCAGGCAATATGATCTTCCCGCCGTACCTGGGTGTAATGGCCGGTGACCGTTGGTTTACCGCTGCAGTCGGCTTCCTTCTTTCCGACCCGGTTCTTCCCGTTCTCGGCGTTATCGTTACCGCCCGTTTAGGCGGACGTGCCATCGACCTCGGAAAGCGCGTCGGCTGGAAATTCTCGGCTGTTATTTCGGCCATTTGTATCTTAATCATCGGGCCGTTCTTCGCCGTTCCCAGAACCGGTGCCACGACCCACGAAATGTTTATCGCACCGAACCTTCCCAGCGTCCCCCCGTTTGTAACATCCATCGTGTTCTTCGGATTGACCCTGTATTTGGTTCTTAACCCCGGCAAGGTATTGGACTACATCGGCCAATTCCTCACACCGGCATTGTTGATCATCCTCGCGGTTATTACCGCCGTGGCCATCGCCAATCCGCCG
Organism: Aedoeadaptatus acetigenes; assembly: GCF_025566985.1. Lineage (NCBI taxonomy): Bacteria > Bacillati > Bacillota > Tissierellia > Tissierellales > Peptoniphilaceae > Aedoeadaptatus > Aedoeadaptatus acetigenes. The sequence continues at coordinate 5,491 of NZ_JAOQJD010000019.1, read as the reverse complement.
GCAGCAGCCATTACGACCGACACCCCCGAACTCTTTAAAATGAGTTTTAAAGAAGGTTACCAAACCATGGACGCCCTTGGCGCATCCCTCATGAGTGGGATCGTCTTAACCGACTTGATCCGCCGCGGCTACACCGACGACAAGACCCAAGTCAAAGCGAGCATCCAAATCGGTATCATCGCCTTTATCTGCTTGGCCCTCGTTTACGGCTCCCTCACCTATGTAGGTAGTACCGTCAGCTCCATGTTCACACCGGATATGGACCGTACCGCCATCTTGCTGGGCACCGTCGAAACCTTGTTGGGCGGCGTAGGTAAATTCCTCTTAGGTTTAGGTGTTGCACTGGCCTGCCTCACTACCTCCACCGGTTTGACCTCCACCTGCGGGAACTTCTTCAATGACGTTACCGACGGCAAATTGCAATACAAACACATTGTTATCGTCGCAACCTTGATCGCTTTCGCCATCTCCTTAATCGGTGTCGAAGGAATCATCAACGTCGCCGTTCCCGTACTCACGGCTGTCTTCCCCATCGTTATCTTCCTGATCCTCGCATCGATCTTTGATTTCCAAATCAAATACAACGGCGTCTTCATCGGCGGCGTCATCGGTGCAGGCGCGGTCGGCGTCATCGAAGCCATCAACCTGTTCTCGAAAATGCAAGGCGGCAATGCCATGGGTGGCCTCGTTGAAAAAATCAACACCTTCCCGCTGGCAAACTTCGCCTTCGAATGGCTCGTACCGGCCATTATCTGTGCGGTAATCGGCGGCATTCTCGGAAAGATGACCGGCTTCGGCGGTACCCGTGAAGACACCTACCGCGAACAAGCCATCCGCGAAGAAAAACGCAAAGCGCTTGAAAACGCTTAAATCCACCGTTCCCATTATTTAAAAAAACGAAAAGGAGCTATTCTATGGCAAACAAAAAGATGACCTCTTTGGGTAAACAAAAATCCGTTATCCGTGAATTGGCCGGCTTCGGCGCAGAACGCGCAAAAGTCGTCGGTCCGGAAAATGTATTGAACTTCTCCATCGGCAACCCCAGCGTTCCCGCACCCAAGGAAGTTAAAGAAGCAATTTTGGACATCATCCAAAACGAAACGCCCCAAGCCGTTCACAGCTACTCCGCAGGTAACGGGATGGAATCCACGAGAAAAGCCATCGCCGACAACCTGAACAAACGCTACGGCACCGACTACGGCGCAGACAATCTTTACATGACCTGCGGCGCCGCTGCATCCTTAAACATCGCATTGGCAGCATTAATCGAAGAACCCAGCGATGAAGTCGTCGTTCTTGCTCCCTTCTTCCCCGAATACACCGTCTTCATCGAATCCCAAGGCGGAAAAATGGTACTCGTCGATCCGCGCGATGACATGCAACTTCACGCTGAAGACGTCGAAAAGGCCATTACGAAAAACACCCGTGCCGTCTTAATCAACACGCCGAACAACCCGGCAGGCGTTATCTACGCTAAGAAAGATTTGGAAGAATTGGCAGCCATGCTCGAAAAGAAGAGCAAGGAAAACGGCCGCCCGATCTATATCTTAAGTGACGAACCCTACCGCGAACTCGTCCTCGTCGACGACGCAGAAGTCGCTTGGGTACCCAGCATTTACGACAACACCGTCGTATGCTACAGCTGGTCGAAATCCCTCTCCTTACCGGGCGAACGGATCGGCTACATCCTCGTTCCCGGAAAAGCTGAAGACAAAGACCTTATGCCCGCCATCGGCGGCGCAGGCCGTGCATTGGGCTACGTCTGTGCACCGACCTTAATGCAAAAAGTCATCGAACGCTGCGTCGACGTCGAACCCGATGTTGAAGTTTATAAGAAAAACAGAGACCTCTTATTCGACGGCTTAACCGAAATGGGCTATGTCGTAGCAAAACCGGCAGGTGCTTTCTACCTGTTCATTAAATCCCCGGACGGAGACAGCGAAACCTTCTCCGATCGCGCAAAAGAATACGATATGCTCGTCGTTCCCGGCACCGGCTTCGGCTCCAAGGCCTTCATGCGCTTGAGCTACTGCGTCGATACCGAGACCTGCGAAAAATCCCTGCCCATCTTCAAGGAAATGATGGACAAGTATTATCGCTAAAACCATGGTGTAGACGAAACATCTGAAAAAAGCAAATCCGGGCTTCGGAAACGAAGCCTGGAAATTTGCTTTTTTTTCTTGTGATGTTTCTGCAGATGTTGTATACTGGTATACAAGAAGGTTTTCATTTCCTTCCCTGTGACCAAATCTTATTAAGTTGGCAAAAGACACGTTTTACGGTAGAGAACGAAACATATTTACGCCGGGAAAACGTCACTGCCACTTCGACAAACGCAGGCTGTACATGAAGTACAGTGCAGAACAATTAGGAGGAAAACATGGAATTTACGCAAGAGCACAAACTCATTCGCGATTTGGCAATTAAATTTGCTGAACAAGAATTGACCGATGATGTCTTGGATGCAGCTGAAGAAACCGGCTGTTTAGACATGGACGTCGTCCGCAAAATGGGCGAAGCCGGATTCTTCGGCATTAAAGTCCCCAGAGAATTAGGCGGCGCCGGCGGCGACCACGTAGCATATGTTACCGTTATGGAAGAAATCGCAAAGAAGAGCGCAGTTGCTTCCGTATTCGTATCGAGCCCCAACTCCCTTTGCGGTGCGCCGATTCAATTAAGCGGTACGCCTGAACAAAAAGAAAAGTACTTAAGCAAAATCGCCACGGGCGAGCTTATGTTCTGCTTCGGCTTGACCGAACCGGGCGCAGGCTCCGATGCCGGCGGCACCAAGACCACCGCCGTATTGGACGGAGACGAATGGGTTATCAACGGCCGTAAGACCTTTATTACCGGCGCACCCATTGCCGATTACAGCATTATCTATGCCAAGACCGACATGAAGGCCAAAGGCAGTGCCGGCATCACCGCATTTATCGTCGACTTAAAGAGCGAAGGCGTGTCCTTCGGTAAACCCGAAGAAAAAATGGGTATCATCGGTTGCCCCACCTCGGACATCGTCCTTGAAAACGTCCGCGTACCCAAAGAAAACATGTTGGGTCGAGAAGGCAAAGGCTTCACCAACGCCATGAAGACCTTGGACGTCGGCCGTATCGGTATCGCTGCTCAAGCCATCGGTGTCGCACAAGCCGCTTTGGACGAAGCCGTTAAATTCGCCAAAGAACGTGTTCAATTCGGTCAACCCATTGCGAAATTCCAAGGCATCAGCTTCAAGATCGCAAGAATGGCCGCGAAATTAGAAGCAGCCAAACTTCTCGTTTACGAAGCAGCTGCAGCAAAAGACCGCGGCGAAGACGCATCGAAGATTTGCTCCATGGCAAAATACTTCTGCTCCGAAACCTGCAACGAAATCGTCTACGATGCCCTTCAAGTACACGGCGGTTACGGCTACATCAAAGACTACAAGATCGAACGTCTTTACAGAGACGCACGGATTACGTCGATTTACGAAGGAACCAGCGAAGTTCAACTCCTCGTTATCGGCAGCCAACTTTTGAAATAAGAGCATACAGGAGGTTATCATGAATATAGTGGTATGTATTAAACAAGTACCTGACACAACGGAAGTACGTCTGGATCCCAAGACCAACACCTTGATCCGTGAAGGCGTCCCCAGCATCATCAACCCGGACGACTTATCCGGTTTGGAAGTTGCTCTTCGCATTAAGGACCAAGATCCTGAAAACGTCAAAGTTTACGCACTTTCCATGGGTCCGAACCAAGCTGAATATGCTCTTCGCGAAGCCCTGGCCATGGGCGCAGACGAAGCCATCTTAGTCAGTGACCGCGCATTCGGCGGCGCCGACACCTGGGCTACATCCTGCACCATTACCGCCGCCATCGAACACATCGACTACGATTTAGTCATCGCAGGTCGTCAAGCCATCGACGGCGACACGGCACAAGTCGGTCCCCAAATCGCAAGACACCTGAACATCCCCGCCATTTCCTATGCGGAAGATGTAAAAGTCGAAGACGGCAAAGTCATTGTTAAACGCCAATTCGAAGATCGCTACCACATCCTCGAAGCTGACATGCCCTTATTGATCACCACCTTGGCTGAATGTGCTCAACCCCGTTACATGACCATTCGCGGCATCTACGAAGCGCAAGAAAAACCCATCACCGTTTGGGGTTTAAAAGACATCGAAGACAAACTCGACCTGTCCAACATCGGTCTGAAAGGTTCTCCGACCCGCGTTAAACAATCCTTCCCGAAACAAGGAAAGGCCGCAGGCGTATTGCTTACAGACTTAACCGCCGACGAAGCCGCACAAGCTATTCTCGCGAAACTTAAAGAAAAATACATCATTTAAGGGGGAGAACAACATGAGTAAAGATATATACGTATTTATCGAACAAAGAGACAACAAACTTGAAAAAGTCGGTATCGAACTTCTCGGCAAAGCCCGCGAATTGGCCGACGATTTAGGCCAAAAAGTTGTCGGGATGCTCATCGGCGAAAACGTCAAGAGCGAAGCTGAAATCCTCTTCCGCCACGGCGCAGACAAAGCCATCGTCGTCGAAGATCCCCGTTTAAAGGAATATTTAAGCGAAGACTATGCCGACATGGTTTACGGAATCATCGAAAAATATGAACCCGAAATCGTCCTCTTCGGCGCAACCTCCATCGGCCGCGACCTGGCACCGAACTTGGCTGCCCGCGTACACACCGGTTTAACCGCCGACTGTACGAAACTGGAAATCGACCCGGAAAGCAAATTGCTTCGCATGACCCGTCCCGCATTCGGCGGCAACTTAATGGCGACCATCGTCTGTGAAGACTTCCGTCCCCAAATGGCGACCGTACGCCCCGGCGTTATGCCCAGCGTTGAATCCGTCACCGACGACGGCGAAATCATCGAAGACAAATTCGAATTCAGCCACGCCGAACCCATCGTTCGCTTAAAAGAAGTCCTGAAAATCGAAAACAAGAAAAAAGACATCACCGAAGCCAACGTCCTCGTATCCGGCGGTCGCGGCTTAGGCGGTCCCGAAGGCTTCGACGCCTTAGACGGCCTGGCACACGAACTGGGTGCTGAAATTTCTTCCTCCAGAGCCGCTGTCGACTCCGGCTGGATCGAAAAATCCCAACAAGTCGGACAAACCGGTAAGACCGTACGTCCCGAATTGTACCTGGCATTAGGTATTTCCGGCGCTATCCAACACTTGGCAGGTATGGAAGAATCCGACCTGATCATCGCCGTAAATAAAGACGAAGGCGCACCGATCTTCGACGTAGCCGACCTCGGCGTCGTCGGCGACTTAAACGCCATCGTACCGAAGCTGGAAGAACTTCTGAAAAAAGAAAGAGAACTGAGCGAACAACTGTAATCGCCCATTGAAAAAAGGTTCTATGTCAACCATTGGGGAGTCTAGTGAAAACTAGGCTCCTTTTTGTTTTCCTAAAAGCCATTCATCACCGGTCTTTTGAACAGACGAAAAGCAGTTTGGTTCGGAAATGATGAAAGTT
>NZ_JAOQJD010000018.1:0-21423 GCF_025566985.1 Aedoeadaptatus acetigenes | reverse complement strand
ATTGACCAATCGGATAGCTACATTGAAGCGAAAATAGAAGAGATCAATCGTCGCCCGCGTAAATGTTTAAACTGGAAAACGCCTTATGAGGTTTACCATTCAGTAGAGTTGCACTTGACTTGACAATTCAAGACACAAAAAAGCTACACGTGCGTTGGCTGACAACAGGGAGCTAAGTAAATTAACACCAGCTAAAATGTTTGACGCTATTAATAAATGACAAGTATATGAAATTGGTTTGACCTAGTTTAAAAAAGAAATTATAATGAAAATATGGAGGCTAAGAATATGAAGATTAATAATGAATGTTGTTGTGGATGCAAAACAGAAAAGCCGAATCAAATTAAAGACAATTGTCCTGTATGTAATAATGAAGGGATTTCCGTTAGTAAAGTAACTGTTGAACATCTAGTGGTAGATGATTATCGTAATGCTGTTAACGGAGATCAATATAAGATTTGCATGAACGAGGACTGCGACGTTGTTTACTATAACTTAGATAATGAAATAAAATTCTTGAAAGACCAAGTTAGAGTTCCTATCTGGTTTAAGAAAGATGCAGATCCTAAGTATGCTTGTTATTGTAGCGAAGTCACAGAAAATCAGGTAATTGAAGCAGTTGTAAAGCATGGCGCGAAATCCGTAAAAGAAGTAAATGCCATCACTGGGGCAATGAAAAATCCTAATTGTAAAGAAAACAATCCGTTGGGAGTTTGTTGTCATAAGATTATTCAGGAAGCTATCGATAAAGGCTTGAAAATGAAATAATTACAGTCGATATGTTCCTACAAACGAGAGCCAATCTTTGATATGTTTCCATCTACGAGCGTGGATATGTTCCCCATAACCATAGGGGTTGAGTGTGTAGCGGTATTGAAGAGAAAATAAAGAAGCAATCGAGCAAGAAAAGCAAAAGACTTACTCGATTTTTTATTGGATTACTCTAATTAAAAGCCGGAAGCGTTGTCAAAACTGATTGCGGGGTATATACCATTTATAAAGAAAGTGTTCTTGTAATCATTTCTCTTGTTCAAAAAGGAGGCGTGAGATTATGAATTTTGCACCGGTAGGAATTTTGCTCGTCGTTGAACTGATCATCGCCTTTATCGTCATCGTCGGCGCAATCAGCTTGGCGAGCTACATCGTTGTTCGCGTGTGCTATAAGGCGAAGAGCGACGCCTTGAAAAAGCATCCGGCCTTGGAGCGGGAAGAGAAAAATCAGTCGATTCCACGAGACTAAAGGCGTGACCCGGAGAAGGACAGGCGGATAAGAAAAGGTGATTTCCATGAAGATTAAATTTAAGAAAAAACGCCTTTTAAAAAGACGCGGGATCTCGATTTTATGTGTTCTTTCCATCTGCCTCTTTGCGGTGGCTTGTCAGAAAGGGGAAGAGACTGAAAAACCGTCTCGAAATCAGTACAAACGAATTGAAAAAGCCGCAGATACCGACTATCCGCAGCTTTCTTTCAATGAAATGGCAAACAGCTCCGATTTGGTGGTGGCGGCAGACTTTCTGGGTTTTACGAAGCCCTTTAAGGTATCGCCCTATGGCGGCGGTGACATATCCATTTACAGAGACGCCGTCTTTAAAGTAAAGAAGGTCTATAAGGGAGAAATGAAAGAGGGAAGAACGGTGACCGTGCGAATCCCCGGCGGTGATGTCGTCGATGATGGGAGACAAACCATCTACGCGGAGCCGACGGAAGCGGATTGGATGTATAACGACGAGAATGAGAAAGTCCTGTTTCTCGCTCGCCCAAGGGCGGATCGGTACAAGACGCGGGAGGATTATTATAAATTTGTGACCGGTCCCAACGGCATGTACGATCTGCGGGATAACACTCTTTTCGGGCTTTTCCACGAGGATGTCACCTTCGATGCAAAGGCCCTCGATTCCATCGATCCCACCGTGGATCCGGCGGCAGAGGAAAAGTCGGAAATGGATGAACGGCTTCGGGAAAAATCCATGACGCGGGAAGAATACGACGCGTACTTTGAGAGTTTGGAACAGTATGGAACCAAGGAGCCGTAGAAGATAAAATCATTGAATAAAGATGCGACGGGTCATTGAGGCCCCGAGACAGACTGCGTGGTATGAAAAAAGGATCCTCTTCCGTCGGTGAGGATCCTTTTTTTTCTATGCCGTCTAAAGCAGGCGAAAGCCTTTAGCTTGTATCATGGCCTTATCGGCGGCGACGGCGGCGCCGCAGGTATTTAAAAAGTCGCCAGTAATAGCCGCATTGACGCCATAGTCGAGGGCGTCTTCGCCGTTTTTCCGTAGATTCCTTCTGCCGCCGGCGAGACGCAAATAGGCCTTGGGAAGGAGAAAGCGAAAGATGGCGGCGGTTTTTAAGAATTCGTCTTCGGGTAGGAGCGGCCGATCCTCCATAGGCGTGCCCTCGATGGGATGGAGAATGTTGAGGGGAACGGAATCCACGGCCAAGTCCTTTAAAGTAAAGGCTAAATCGATGCGATCGGCGCGACTTTCGCCTAAGCCGAAGAGGGCGCCGGAGCAAACCTCGAGGCCCACGTCCTTGGCCGCGGCGATGGTCGCTATTTTTTCGTCGTAGCTGTGGGTCGTGCACAGGGTTGGGAAAAAAGCGCGGGACGTTTCCAGGTTGTTGTGCAGTCGCTCGAGACCCGCGTCCTTTAAGAGGGTCAGGTCTTCTTTATCTAAGAGGCCGCCGGACAGACACAGGTGCAGACGAGTTTCCTTGTGCAGTCGTCGAAAGATTTCGGCTGTCTTCGCCACTTCATTTTTCGACAGGCGCCGGCCCATGGTCACAAAGCCGTAGCGCAACACCCCCGCCCCATCGGCCGTCAAGGCGTCGCGAAGGATGGCCTCCTCGTCGAACAGATCGAAGACGGGGACCGATGCCCGGCTCCGTCTCGACTGAACGCAAAAGGCGCAGTCCTCCGTGCAGCGACCGTTTTTTCCGTCGACGATGGTACATAAATCGAAGCTCTCGCCTAAAAAGCGGGCTCGAATGGTGGTGGCTGCGGCGGCCAGTGGGGACAGGTCCTCGTCGTAAAGCGCGAGAGCCTCATCTCTCGTAAGCGGTTCTTCTCGTAAAGCTTTTTCCGTAAGGGATTGAATCATGCTTACCTTCCTTTCCTATGGTTTTATCTTAAACCGTAAAAAGGCTGAGATCAACAATGAAAATGTAAAGATGTCCCGGCGAGGCGTTCTCTTGTTGCTTGTCGTAGGCTGCGCGTGTTTATGACCCTGGTTTTTTACATACTTCGCGGGCCATGTCGAAATAAAAAAAGAAGCGGTGCTTTTTTAACGGAAATAAAAAAAGTTCTATGGCAGCGCCTTTATCGGCTGGGTCATAGAACCTTTTTGTTTAGAAGTATTGGACGGGGGAGGCCAGGTTTTTCAACAGGGCGGCCACGCTCCATGCGGCGGTGACGCTGGATTTCGGATTTTTCGGATCGGGCTTGGAGGTGATTTCCACCACGGCCTTGGCCTTTTCGTTTTCCACGGTGACCCGATGGGTGTTGCCGGGGCTTTCGGGATCGCTTACGATGCGCACCTTGGTGGCATCGGCCCCCGAGGTGGTGAGACCCGTGGCCACAGCCACATTGGTGTTTTTCGGAAAGCCCTGAATGGCTTCCGTGGCGCTTCCCTCAAAGGCAACGACTTTTTTGTCTGCGGGAAGTTCTTCGCCCTTTAAGTAGGGGGCGCCGTTTAAGCTCTTCGGCGCTTTCGTGCTTTGGATTTCCGATTGCACCCCGCCCATAAGGGTGAAGGTGCGCATTAAATCGAAGCCGCCGATGGCTCCGGAGGTAATGTGCACTTTTCGATCCGCTTTTTTCGCCGCCGATTCGATAGCGTCGTATAAGGCGGTATCGGCTAAGGCGCCGACGGAGGTGATGACCACGTCTTTTCCGGCCTCGAGCAGGGGCACGACGTATTCTTTTACGGCGCCGACGCCGGCGATTTCCACGACAATGTCCGTGTCGTCGGCCAGGAGGGCGTCGAAAGTTTCGTAAAGGGGAATGGTTTCGCCTTTTGCGGCAATGCTTTTTTCCTCGAGCACTTGATCGAAAATGCCCACGAGGCGGTAGTCTTCCTTTAATTTGTCTAAAATAGCGTCCACGAGAATGTGGCCCAGGGCGCCGTAGCCGATGACGGCGATGTTTTTCATGCTTCCTCCTTGAAAGGTTCTTCGGGCACTAAAAAGCCCGCTTCGGCCAAAGCCGCTTCTACTTCGTTTAAGGTTTCTTCGTCTTTGGCAAAAACCGTGTGGAAGTGGTAGCCGTTGGTAATGTTGTTAAGTGGGGTGCTGACGCTGTGGTAGATGTCGTCCATAAAGTGCTTCACGTCTTTGCGGGACTGAACATTTAATGTGGCGGCGATTTTTCCGTAAATGCGGTGCTCCACGTACACGTCCTCCACAATGGCGCCTAAATCCACGATGAGATTCAGCTCTTTGGTGATTTCGTCGTCTCGGTGATGGGACTTAAAGGTGCGGCGAAAGCCCTTGGGCGCGTCCATGTAGTAGCCGCGGTTGGTGGAGTGGATGGGAATGTTTTTCGCCCGAAGCAGGCTGATGTCTTGGACGATGACCTGCCGGGAGACGGAAAAAGTTTTTGCCAGGCTGTCGCCGGAAATGGGCTCGGCGGATTCCCGAAGGGCTTTTTCGATTTCGTAGAGCCGCGTTTCCTTATCGAGAACCATCGGGTGTCAGTCCTTTCATGGAAAAATCCAGCACCGGCGCCGAGTGGGTGAGGGCGCCGGATGAGATAATGTCGGCACCTAAGTCTTTGTACTTGGAAATGTTGTTTAGGTCCATATTGCCGGAAAGCTCCACCAGGGCGCGACCGTCGATGAATTCGACGGCTTTTTTTATTTCGTCCGGGCTCATATTGTCCAGCATAATAATGTCCGCGCCGGCCGCCACGGCTTCTTTCACCATGGCCATGGTCTCCACCTCCACCTCGATCTTTCGCACGAAAGAGGCGTAGGCTTTGGCCCGCTTAATGGCTTCCGCGACGGAGCCCGCGGCGCCGATATGATTGTCCTTGAGCATGACGCCGTCGGTGAGATTGAAGCGGTGGTTTTCGCCGCCGCCGCAGCGAACGGCGTACTTGGCGAAGATCCGAAAATTCGGCGTGGTCTTTCGCGTGTCCACGATCTTCGTCTTGCTCCCGGCCAGGGCGTCGACCATTTTCTTGGTGTAGGTGGCGATGCCGCTCATGCGCTGTAGAAAATTCAGCGCCACCCGCTCTGCCGTCAGGAGGGCGCGAATGGGGCCTGTAATCGTGGCGATTAAATCGCCCGTTGATACAAGATCCCCGTCTTCGAAATACCACTCTACTGCGGTTCTTTCGTCGAAGAGGCGGAAGGTGCGCTCAAAAACCGGGGCGCCTGCGAGAACGCCGTCGGCCTTGGCGAAAAGCTTCACCGAGCCTGTTTCGTCGGCATCTACCAGAGCGTTCGTCGAAATGTCTTCCTCGTTTACGTCTTCTTTCAGGGCGGCCAAAATGGCGTCGTCCATTAAAAAAGGCGCCAAAGTCAAATTGCCCATAAGACTCCTTTCCTTACTTACTTGCGATGGCAAGCATGCGGTCCAAGGGTACCTTGGCCTTTTCGATTAAATCCGCGTCCAACAGCACTTCGTTGTCGCCGGTTTCCAAGACGTGAATGATTTTGTCCACGGTGACCATTTTCATGCCGGCGCAAATCATGTCGGGGAAAATAAATTCCTTGTCGGGATAAAGTCTGTTTAATTCCCAACCGATGCCTTCTTCGGTGAGAATAATATTTTTGTCCTTATTCAATTCGCCGACGGCACTTAAAATCCCCTTCGTGCTTCCCATGTAATCGGCCAGCTCGAGAACTTCCGCCTTGCATTCCGGGTGGCAGAACACGGCGGCGTCCGGGTGCTCCTTCTTCAGAGCGCGGACCATGTCCGCCGTTAAGCTGTCGTGGACCGGGCAGCAACCGTTGTTATTAATGAAGTGCTTGTCCGGGAAAGCACCTTCCGTATTGTGGCCTAAGTTTCCGTCGGGAATAAAGAAAATATTCTTGGCGTCGATGGCGCTTACCACTTTTGCCGCGTTGGAGGAAGTGAGGCAGTAGTCCGAATGGGCTTTCACTTCGGCGGTGGAGTTGACGTAAGAGACCACGGCGAGGTCGTCGTATTTTTCTCTCATTTCCTTAATGGCCTCCACATCCACCATGTGGGCCATGGGGCAGTCGGCGTCGGGATCGGGAAGGTAGACGGTTTTTTCCGGATTCAAAATCTTAACCGTTTCTCCCATGAATTCGACGCCGGCCATGACGATGACCTTGGCATCGATGCCCGTGGCGATTTTTGCCAGGGTAAAGGAGTCGCCGACGTGATCGGCGATTTCCTGTACGGCGCCGTCCACATAGTAGTGAGCCAGAATGACGGCGTCCTTTTCTTTTTTTAAGCGTGCGAGGGTTTCCTTTTCCAATTTGTCTTCCTTTCTTCTGTGTGTGTTAAAGAATCCTACATAGAATACCATAAGTGTTGGCAGATGACAACACCACTGTCTTGTCAGTAAAGAAAATTGAGTCCGAAGGCGATTCGGGCTATAATGAAGAAAAGACGAAAAGGAGGCGCGGCATTGAACAGTTTACGAGATCGATTCGGCGCAAAGAAAACGCCGTCGGTACCGGCGAAAGATTTAAAGGATAGGGAAACGAAATTTATTTTGGACGTGCGGGAGCCCGACGAAATCGCCACGGGAAAAATTCCCGGCGCCCACACCATCCCCTTGGGAGATTTAAGTGCGCGGGAAGGGGAACTCCCCAAAGACGAGACGATTTATGTCGTCTGCCGCTCCGGCAACCGCAGCCAAAAGGCCTGCGAGTACCTTGAAAGCAGGGGCTATGACTGCGTCAATGTTGCAGGCGGCATGTTGGCGTACAAGGGACCGGTGGAATAAGGCGACGCGTCGGGGAAATTTGAAAAAAATTTTTGAAGCGTGTAAAAGCGGGTATAAGGGAAACAGAATAGGAGGAAGTTATGGAAAAAGATATGAGTAAATACCGCTGCAAACCCTGCGGCTTTGTGTACGATCCGGCGAAAGGTGTACCGGAATACGGAATCGAACCGGGCATCCCCTTTTCCGAATTGCCCGACGACTGGACTTGCCCTCGTTGCGGCACCAGCAAGTGGATGTTTGTAAAAGTCGAAGAAGATTAAGGCGCTCGAAAGAGTGCTTTTTTCATAAGCGGGAGGAGCAATGAGAAAAATTCACGAAACAGTTCACGTGGGCGTGGACATTCACAGTCGATTGGTCATGCCGCCCATGGTGACGGAGGCCTCGGTCGGAGGAGAGATCAGCGAAAAGACCCTGGCCTATTACAAAAAAATGGCGGCGAATAAACAATTCGATCTCTTCATCATCGAACACAGCTACGTCTCCGAAGACGGAAAAGCGAGCCTGAAGCAAATGAGTCTGGCCGACGACGAAAAAATCGCCGGGCACAGAAAACTTGTGGCGGCTATAAAAAGTGTGCGCCCCGACGCCGCCGTGTTTTTGCAATTAAACCACGCCGGCATCAAGACGCGTGCAGACATTATCGGCACGGACCCCATGGGGCCCTCGGTACGTCCCTGGGACAAAATGTGTTGTGCCATGAGCCTCGAGGACATGGCGCGGGTGAAAGCGGATTTCGTCGCGGCGGCTCTGCGGGCGAAGAAAGCGGGCTACGACGGCGCGGAACTTCACGTGGCCCACGGCTATCTGCTGAACCAATTCCTTTCGCCCCTGACCAACTTTCGCGACGACGACTACGGCGAAGACCGGGTGAAATACCCTCTGGAAGTCTTTCGGGCCATGAAGGAAGCCTTGGGCGACTTCCCCCTGGCCGTGCGCATCGGCGGCATCGAAACCATCGAGGGGGGCACCACCGTGGATGAAGGCGTCCGCGCCGCAAAAGCTTTTGATACCGCAGGCGCCGCCTTTTTAGATATGACCGGCGGCATGACCGGCTACAATCGCCCCGGCCACAAGGAAGCCGGCTGGTTTCAAGATCTGAGCCGCGCCGTGAAAAAAGAAACCACGGCCCCGGTGCTTTTAACCGGCGGCATTACCACCTACGACGAAGCGGAAAAATTACTGGCAGAAGATGCGGCGGATCTTTTCGGAATCGGCCGCGCCTTTTTAAAAGACCCGAATTGGGAGACGGATAAGCTCTAAGAGAAGCTGCGGCATGGTCCGCGGCTTTTTTTGCGCAGAAATCCCCTAAACCATGGGTCATTGTCTATGTTATAATGGTCTCATTACAAAGGAGGGATTGGATGAAAGCTGTTGTCAGTGTTTTAGGTAAGGATCAGGTAGGGATTGTATCCCGCGTTACGACGCTTTTGGCGGAACACGGTTTTAATATTTTGGACATTAGTCAAACCATCGTCAGTTCTTATTTCACCATGATTCTCGTGGTGGAACATGCCGATGAAAATTTTGCCCTGGAAAGCGTGGTCGGCGATTACGAAGCCCTGGGCAAATCCATGGGTTTGGACATTCGTATGCAGCACGAGGCGCTTTTTAGCCGCATGCACCATATTTAGAAAGGACGTCTCTTTTGGATAATTCTTCGATTCTCGAAACAATTCACATGCTGGAGCATGAGAATTTAGATATACGAACGGCGACCTTGGGGATTTCCCTTATGGATTGCATCTCCGACGACGTGGACGTGGTATGTCAGCGTGTTTACGACAAGATCACTACTTTAGGTGCCGACTTGGTGGATGAAGCCAATGCCGTCGGCGCGAAATATGGGGTGAGCGTGGTCAATAAGCGCATTTCCGTGACGCCGGCTTCTTTGATTTTGCCTCGCGGCACGAAAGAGGATTTCATCAAGCTCGCCAAAGCCATGGACGATGCGGCCATTAAAATCGGCGTGGACTTTATCGGCGGCTTCTCCGCTTTGGTTCACAGCGGCATGACCGAAAGCGAACGGGCGTTAATCGAGGCCATTCCCGAAGCGTTGGCCACGACGGAAAAGGTGTGCTCCTCGGTGAATGTGGGCTCGTCGAAGTCGGGCCTTAATATGGATGCCGTGGCCATGATGGGCAAGGTCATTAAGGATGCGGCCTATTTAAGTCGCGATGCGGATTCCATCGGCTGCGCGAAGCTTGTGGTCTTCGCCAATGCCGTGGAAGACAATCCCTTTATGGCCGGCGCCTTCCACGGCACGGGCCTGGGGGATCACGTGCTTCACGTGGGCATTTCCGGTCCCGGCGTAGTCAAGACGGCCCTGGAAAAATTCCGCGGCGCGCCTTTCGATGAAGTGGCTCAGTGCATCAGCGAAATGACCTTTAAGATTACCCGCATGGGTGAATTGGTGGGCAAGGAAATCGCCAAGCGTTTGGACACGCCCTTCGGCTCCATCGATCTGTCTCTCGCGCCGACGCCGGCGGTGGGCGACAGTGTGGCGCGGATTTTAGAAGAAATCGGCGTGGGCACCGTGGGCGGCCACGGCACGACGGCGGCTTTGGCCATGTTAAACGACGCGGTGAAAAAAGGCGGTATCAATGCTTCCGCTCACGTGGGCGGCTTAAGCGGCGCTTTTATTCCCGTATCGGAAGATGAGGGCATGATTTCCGCCGCCGCATCGGGGGCCTTGGCTTTCGACAAATTGGAAGCCATGACCTGCGTCTGCTCCGTAGGGTTGGACATGATCGCCATTCCCGGGGACACGCCGGCTGAAACGTTATCGGCCATGATCGCCGACGAGTCCATGATCGGCATTATTAACCACAAGACCACGGCGGTGCGCCTGATTCCCGTTTACGGAAAAGATGTGGGCGACAACGCCACTTTCGGCGGCCTTTTAGGGGAAGCGCCCATTCTTCCTGTGCACAAAAACGACTGTGCGGCCTTCGCCGTGCGAGGTGGCTTTATTCCAGCGCCCATTCACAGCTTTAAGAATTAAATCGAAGGGACCAAATGACTGTTACGATACAAGAATTTGTCTCCATGATGACTCAAAACCCCGCCATTTTTCTTACGACCCTGCTGGTTTTGGCGGTGGTTTTCGTCAACGGCTGGACCGATGCGCCCAATGCCATCGCTACCGCCGTCTCCACGCGGAGCATCGAGCCGCAAAAAGCCATTTATCTGGCGACGCTCTTTAATTTTCTCGGGGTCTTTATTATGACGGCCCTAAACGCCAATGTGGCGGAGACGATTTACAATATGGTGGACTTTAACGGCAATACCAACGAAGCCTTAATCGCCCTGGCCTCGGCTCAGGTGAGCATTGTCATATGGGCCACGGCGGCGTGGTATTTCGGGATTCCCACGTCGGAATCCCACGCCCTGATCGCCGGGCTTTCGGGTTCGGCCATCGCCCTGCACGGAGGCCTCGCCGGGATCAACGGAGCGGAGTGGATGAAAAACATTTACGGCCTCGTCCTTTCCACTGTGGTGGGTTTTCTCATGGGCTATGTGGTGGTGGAGATTATTAAGCGGCTCTTGGCCGGCTCCGACCGGCGCAGTACCAAGACCTTTTTCAAAAACGGGCAGATCGTTTCGGCTGCGGCCATGGCCTTTATGCACGGCGCCCAAGACGGGCAAAAGTTTATGGGCGTTTTTATGCTGGCCTTCAGCCTGGCTGCCGGTACCGGCGGTGTGGGGCATTTTGTGATTCCCTCCTGGCTCATGATTTTAATTTCTCTGGTTATCGGCCTGGGAACGAGCTTAGGGGGCCTGAGAATCATTAAATCCGTGGGCATGAATATGGTGAAGCTTGAAACCTACGAAGGCTTCGCTGCCGATATCGGCGCCGTCGTGAGCTTGCTCGTGGCGTCCGTGGCCGGCTTTCCCGTATCCACCACCCACACAAAGACCACGGCCATTATGGGCGTGGGGGCATCGAAGCACATTAAAAACGTGAATTGGTCCGTGGTAAGCGAAATGGGCCTGGCGTGGATATTGACCTTTCCCGGTTGCGGGTTGATCGGATTTATCGTCACCTATTTGCTTATTCATCTGATTTAGGAGAAGTTATGAAAGAAAGAAAGTTCGATTACTTCCGAAAATTCAGCGACATGGCTCAAAAGGCATCGCTGGCGGCGGATCTTTTGCAGACCACCTTGGGCGCCTACGACGCGGCGAAACTGCGAGAGGCGACCGACGCCATGAAGCGCATCGAAAACGACTGCGATCAGATCATGCACGACATTATGAATCGCCTGGCCGTGGAGTTTTTGCCGCCCATCGAGCGGGAAGACATTATCGAGATCACGGACAAGCTGGACACGGTGGTGGATTCCATCGAGGAAATTTTGCTGGGCCTGTATATGTACCGGGTGCGCGAACTCATTCCCGAGACCTTGGAATTTGTGGATCTTATCGTCGAAAGCACGGCCATGCTCGAGGAAGTGGTGTTGGAATTCAGCAATTTCAAACGCTCCAACGAGGTGAAGGAAAAAATCATCCGCATCAATTCCCTGGAAGGGGAAGGGGACACCCTTTACTTAAATTCCATGCGCTCCCTCTTCGACTTTACCGGCGAATTCGATCCCAGGAAGACGATTATCTGGAAGGAAATGCTGCAGGTCATGGAAAATTGCCTGGACAGCATCGAAGAATGTGCCAATGAATTTGAAACGGCCATGTTGAAAAACGGTTAAATAAAAATTGCCCTCTCGTCTGTGAGAGGGCTTTTCTAATGCTCGCCTCGCGCGCTTACGATGGCGTCTTTCGACCAGATAAAAAATTCCGAAGGCGGCACGGATTCCCGGTCCACGTGGCGGGGCCTTAAGAGGTAGAGCCGCTCCTTTGCCCGGGTCATGCCCACGTAAAAGAGGCGGCGCTCTTCTTCCAACAGCCGCATCTCTTCCGCGGGATCCACCGGCGTCTTCGGCAAAGATGGAATGGCGTCGGCGTTTAAATCCATAATAAACACGGCGTCAAACTCCAGCCCTTTGGCGCCGTGAAGGGTAGATAAAACCAGGCCCTTCTCCCCGGCGCGGGAGCCCTGCATGAGCCGGTCCAAGGTCTTGAGCCGGCCGATGAAGCTGTGGTAATCGTCGGTGTTTTTGGCGATGTACTTGGCGTAGTAGAGAATGCGCATGGACGTGGTCTTCGAGGAGCCGAAGGTGGCGGCATGGCTCGCGATGTATTGTTCGTATTCCAAGTCCTTTTGAATAAAGCGAAAGGCCTCGGCGGGGGCCAAGGTTTTTAAGTGCTGAAAATCCCGCTTTAGAGCCCTTACGTCCCGGGCCGCGTAATCGGGAAGTTTTAAATCCGAAAGGGCATCGAAGACCGATCCGCCCACGCCTTTTTTCTCCAAGGCCTCGATCATTTTCTTCGACAAATAGCCGCGAATCTTGTAATAGAATGTGGAAAAGGCCGCGAGATCGGCGGGGTTTTGACTGAACTCGTAAATGGTCATTAAATCCTGAAGCACCCAGTGGCGGAAAAAGCGGCTCTTTCGCTCCTTGGCGGCGAAGGCGATGTTCTCCCGCTCCAAAAATTCCACGAGGCCGATGGAAGAGACGTGGTTTCGGTAGAGGACGGCCACGTCTTTCAACTCGTGTTTTTCTATTTCCGAGGCGATAAAGGCGTATTGCTTGTCTAAATTCGTGAGCTCCACGGCGCGCACCTCCGGCCCCGGGCCTTTCACCGCCACCGGTGTCTTTTGGTAGCGAGCCTTGTTTTGCTCGATGAATGCCGAGGAGAGGGAAATGATCTTTTCCTGTGAACGGAAATTTCGGGACAAATAGTACAGGCTCAAATTCTCGTAGCGTTCATTCAGGTGAAGGAGCTCGCGAAAATCCGCCCCGCGAAAGCCGTAGATGGACTGATCGTCGTCGGCGACGATAAAGAGATTGTTCTTGGGTTTTGCGACGGCTTCGATAATGGCCAGCTGGCCCTTGGAGGTGTCTTGGCCCTCGTCCACCTGAATGTAGTCGTAGGTGGCGCGCACGGCCCGAAGAAGCCCCGGGTCCTGTTTAAAAATCTCCGGCACCAGGGTAATCATATCATCGAAGTCGATCCACTGCCTGTCCCGCTTCAGGCCTTCGTAGGCGGTATAAAACTTCAGAAAAAGCGGCGTGGCGGCTTCTTTGTTGTATTCCTTCGGATCCAGGACTTTGTTTTTCACGTAGCTGATCTCCCGAAGGAGGGTCTCCACCTGCTCTTCGTTGGGGCTTTTGTGCATGATCTCTTTCCAAAGATCCGTGGCGATGCGCCATTTGCTCAGGGCGCGATTGGATTCGATTAAGGTGTAGCTCGTGCCTCGGCGGCGCTCGTCGTTTTTCAGGACGGAGTAGCAGAAGCTGTGGATCGTGGAAAAAGACGGGGCAGGGCCCTCCGCGAAAAGGTTTTTATAGCGAAGGCCCAGATCCCTGGCCGAGGCCTTTGAAAAAGTAATGGTAAGAATTTTTTTTCGATCCACGCCTTCGTTCATGAGCCGTTTCGTTCGGCTCAACAACATGGTGGTCTTGCCGCTGCCGGGTACGGCCAAAACCAAGGCGGGGCCCTCGCCGTGGCCCATGGCTTTTAATTGTTCGTCCGTTAATTTCATAGTCACCTCCGTGAGAGTATATCACGACTTGTGGGAATTGTCCTTTTCAAGACGAGAAGCTTGGTATATAATGGGGGAAGTAGGTATGTACAGGATGGTGAAGATGAAAAATCCGTTTAAAGCGTTTGACGATTATTTTCTCGATCGTATAAACAAGAAATTGAAAAACAAGTATTTTGATTTCTTCTTTTACAACTATACGAACATAGCGGGCCCGGGGTTTCTCGGAATCCTATCGGTCTTTATGTTGGTGATCGGAAAACGTTGGATCGGAAGTGCCGCTGTGGAAATGGTATTGGCCCTTGTGATCTCCACGATCGTCGCGCAGATTTTAAAGCGCATCATCAGCCGGAGTCGCCCTTATTGGGTGAGTAAGAATTTAAACACCTACGGCATCGACCTGAGGGATTATTCGTTTCCTTCGGGGCATACCACTGCGGCCTTTACGGTGGCGACGACATTTTCTCTGTATTATCCGAAAATGGCTGCGCTTTTTATTGTGATGGCGTTTTTAGCGGCTGTATCCAGAACCTATTTAGCCGTACACTATCCCACCGACGTCTTGGCGGGTGTGATCATCGGCATCATCGTCGGTTACGTGGTACATATGTATGTTTACGACAACCTGCTGAACTGGTTGTAAGATGAGGAGGAAGATAATATGGTAATGACGAATTTCCTGCAAAAGAGAAGAACGGTGCGCGAATTTGATCCGGCGAAGTTGTCGGCCATGGAAATGGACTGGTTGAAAGACACTCTGGCAAAAATTGAAAAACAATCGGAAGCCAGCAGCGTGAGCTTCGCTCTCTACGAAAACGGCCAAGCCATTGCCGAAGCATTAAAAGGTAAAGCCGGTTACAGTGGCGTAATGATCGAAGCGCCCTACTACATCGCTCTGCGCGCAAAAAGCCACGAAAAGGCCGAATTGATTCGCACGGGCTACTATCTTGAAATGCTGAACACGGAACTCATCGAAAAGAATTTAGGTACTTGCTGGATTACCACGGCCCACGTGGACAAGGACTTAAAGAAATCCCTGTTCGGCGAAGGCGGCGAATTTGTCGACTACATTATCGGCTTCGGTAAAGCGGAAAAACAGGACGTATTCGAAGAAGATCGGGTCAGCCCCCGTCTCAGCGTGGACAAGATCGTATTCAAAGATCGCATCGGTTCCCCTGCATCCCTTACGGATCTTGAAAACTACGGTCTGTTTGACGTATTCTCGTCCATCCGCTTTGCACCGAGCCACGTCAATGCCCAACCCTGGCGTTTCCTCTTGAAGGAAGACGGCAACATCGACCTTTATCTGGACAAGAGCAAAGGCGAAAAGAGCTACGTGGACATCGGCGTCGTTATGTTCTACTACGAAGCCATGTTGAAGAGCACGGGCACGGAAAAAACCTGGACCTTAATCGAAGGGGCCGACGTCGACGGTTTGGAACCGGTAGCTACGATTTCTCTGTAATAGAAACAATCCAATCAGAATAGGGAAGGAGCGTCGAGAGGCGCTTCTTTTTTTGTTGACATGAAAAAGGGAAGCAGGTACACTATACATGAGCAAGTAAACATGTAAATGGAGGTAAATATATGCGTACCTATGAATTAAAAAATTTAAATTGCGCCAACTGCGCGGCGAAAATCGAAGCCCGCGTCGGCGAATTGCCCCAGGTCGCCGAAGCCAAGCTGGATTTTATTTCCAAGCGTTTGGTGGTAGACGGCGGGATCTCAACACAAGAGCTGCAACAACTGGTGGACAGTATCGAGGACGGCGTCGTGGTCGTGGAAAAAAATGCAGGCGAAAAGGGCCATCACGAACACGGTGAAGGAGAGGAAGGCGATCTGAAAAAAGAAATCTTCGCCATCGCAAGTGCCGTTATGGCCGCTCTTTTGGTGCAATTTGTTTATAAAGGGCGTTTTCAAACGGCCTTGTGGGGGATTCTTTTAATCGCCGCGGGCTTCGATATATTTAAAAGCGCCGTGAAGGGCATAAAAAACGGCGAAGTCTTCGACGAAAATTTTTTAATGAGCGTGGCCTCTGTCGCCGCTTTTTACATCGGCGAACACGGAGAAGCTTTGGGCGTGCTCCTCTTCTACCGCCTCGGCGAAGCCCTGCAGGACTACGCCCTGGATCGCGCCACGGAATCCGTGGAGAGCCTATTGGCCCGCGATGAAGACACGGCCCATGTGGAAAAGGACGGTGCCGTCGTTGAAGTGGCGGCGGAAGATGTCGCCGTCGGTGATACGATTATCCTGCGCGCGGGAGACACCTTGGCCGCCGACGGCGAAGTGATGGAAGGGGAAGGCCACATTTCCAATCAACACATGACCGGCGAATCCGCGCCCATTTATGCGAAAGAAGGGGCGGACATGATGGCCGGTGCCATCGCTTTAGACGGCGCCTTCAAGGTGCGGGTGACGAAAGTGGCCGGGGAATCCACTATGGCAAAGATTCAAGGCCTTGTCGCCGACGCACGCTTAAACAAGGGCAAGACCGAAGCCTGGATCACCCGCTTCGCCTCCATTTATACGCCGGTGGTGGTGGCCCTGGCGGTACTCGTTGCCGTCCTGCCGCCTCTGGCATTTTCAGGGGACTGGAACACGTGGATCTACAAGGCCTGTGCCTTTCTGATTATTTCCTGTCCCTGCGCCTTGGTGCTTTCCGTGCCCCTATCCATGTTTGCCGGCGTGGGCCGTGCCTCGAAAGACGGCATGTTTATTAAAGGCTCCACGTCTCTTGAAGCCTTGGCCGATGCCGACGCTATTGCCTTCGATAAAACCGGCACCCTCACCGACGGGAATTTCACCTTGGCACAAGTGGATGTGTTAAAGGGAACGGAAGAAGATCTCCTTGCCCTGGCCGCCACGGCGGAACAATACTCCAATCACCCCATCGCCCGTTCCATTTTGGAAAAGGCTACACCGCAGGGTACGCCGGAGAATTATCGGGAGCTTTCCGGTAAAGGCATTTCCTGCACCGTCGACGGCAAGATCGTCGCCGCCGGAAACGACGCCATGCTTCAAGCCATGGGTGTGGAAAATCCCCTCCAAAGCATCCCGAAGACGTCGGTCTATATCGTGAAAGACGGGGAGCTTCTGGGTCGAATCGTTTTTTCCGACTCCGTGAAACCCGGCGTGAAAGAGGCGCTGAAAAAATTATCCGGTTTCCTGAAGACGTATCTCTTCTCCGGCGACAAAAAGGAATTGGTAGATGCCGTCGGCAAAGAGCTGGGCATCGACGAAAGCGTGGGCGGACTTCTTCCCGGCGAAAAGGTGGAGGCATTGAACCGGGCGTTGAAACGAAATGAAAAAGTGGTTTACGTGGGCGACGGCATTAACGATGCCCCGGTTCTCGCCAAAAGCGACGTGGGCATCGCCATGGGCACCGGCGGCTCGGACATGGCCATCGAAACCGCCGACGTGGTCATTTTAGGCGACGACATCGGCCGCATTCCCTTCCTATTCGATCTATCGAAACAAACGCGAAAAATTTGCTACGGCAACATCGTATTCGCCCTCCTCGTCAAAGTGCTTGTCGTGGTATTAAACATGCTGAATATCGCCGGTTTGTGGCTCGCCGTCTTCGCCGACGTGGGCGTATCCTTGATCTGCGTGACTATCGCCATGAGCCTTTTGAAATACAAGGGACGAAGCTAACTGTGGTATAATACCATCGGGAGGCGACGATGGTAGATAAATGGAAAAATTATCAGATTTTAGCGAGAGATTTTCTTGATGCAGGCGACAATAAAGAAGCGTTAAACGCCTATTTAAAGGCGGTGGACTTTGCGCCGAACAAGGAAGAGCTGGCCAATGTGTATTTTGCCATTGCGGACCTCTATTGGCAAGAAGACAAAAGGACGCAGGCAGCGAAGTATTACCGCAAGATTCAGCGCCTGGGCGAATACGCCGGCGCGGAATACGGCTTAGGGGTTTTCGCCCAAGAAGAAGGCGACATCGTGGAAGCGGTGGGCCATTTCGAATACGCCCTGATGATCGATCCCGATTACGAAAGCGCCTGCTACGAATTGGCTCTCTTAAACGACCGAATCGGCTACAAAGATCGGGCTTTGGAACTTTTCGAGCGCTGCGCCGAGTTGGTTCCCGACAACGGTGTGGTCTATTCCGACATGGCTTCCATTTACGAAGAGCGAAAAGAGTACAAAAAAGCCCTGGCCCTCGCCGAAAAAGCCGTGGCCCTGTCCCCGGCTTACAGCATCGGCTATTACAATCTGGGAGTCATCTACCAAAAGACCTTTAAAAACGAAAAGGCCCTGGCCGCCTACGAAGACGCCTTGGCTTTGGATGAGAACTATGCGCCGACTTATTTAAATATGTCGGCCATTTACTTGCGCATGAAAGCGCCGGAAAAAGCCATCGCCATATTAACCGAAGGCATCGAAAAAAACCTAAACAGCGTAAATTTATACTACAATCGCTCGTGTAGCCACATGCGCTTGGGAGAAAAAGAGGCGGCGATTCGCGATTTAAAGCGGGCCATCGCCATCAATCCCCACGCGAAGCTGTGGGCGTCGAGGGATGTGGATCTGAAAGACATCGTCCGGGAGGTAGAAGATTGATTATTATAAAGACGGAAAAAGAAATCGAAAAAATGCAAACAGCGGCGGATCTCCTGATCCAAGTGCACCGCGCCCTCCGCGAAGAAGTGAAGCCCGGGGTAAGCACCTTGGAACTGGACCGCTTCGTTGAAAAATTTATCACCGACCGGGGCGGCTACCCGGAACAAAAAGGCTATCAGGGCTTTCCCTTCAGCATTTGCGCCTCGGTAAACGACGAAATCTGCCACGGCTTTCCAAGCGAGCGGAAGCTGAAAGACGGCGATCTTCTGACCATCGACATGGTGGTCAATGTGGACGGCTACCTGGCCGATTCCGCCTGGAGTTACGCCGTGGGCAATTTAAGCGACGAAGGCAAAAAGCTCATGACCGTCACCAAGGAATGTTTGTATAAGGCCATCGACATCGTAAAACCCGGCACGCGCCTCGGCGACATCGGACACATCATCCAAAGCCATGCCGAAGCCAACGGCTTTTCCGTGGTGCGGGATTTCGTGGGCCACGGCATCGGAAAAAACATGCACGAAGATCCCCAAGTCCTTCACTACGGCAAGCCCAACCGGGGCATGCGCCTGGAAGAAGGCATGGTATTTACCATCGAGCCCATGATCAATGCCGGCGACTGGCCCATTGCCATGGACGACAACGGCTGGACCGCCCGCACCCGCGACGGCTCTCTGTCCTGCCAATACGAACACACCCTGGCGGTGACCAAAGACGGCGTCATCGTCTTGACAGAACAAGGAGACTGACATGTTAAAACAACTGGAAGCGCCGAAAACCGGCGACACCATGGTGAAACTCATCACCACCCTCGGCGACATTACCCTGCGCCTTTTCCCCGACGCGGCGCCGAAAGCCGTAGAAAACTTCACCACCCTCGTGGATCGAGGCTACTACGACGGCATTATTTTTCACCGCGTCATCGACGACTTCATGATTCAAGGGGGAGACCCCACGGGCACGGGCCGCGGCGGCGAAAGCATTTGGGGCAAGGGCTTCGAAGATGAATGCACCCCCGAATACAGAAACCTCGTCGGCGCCCTTTCCATGGCCAATGCCGGCCCGAACACCAACGGCAGTCAATTCTTCATCGTTCAGGGCCCGGCCGTGAGCGACGACATTCTCCGCCAGATGAAAGATGCGGGAGAAAGATACGGCTACACCGCCGATGTCATCGACGGTTACAAAAACGCCGGCGGCGCCTTCTGGCTCGACGGCAAGCACACCGTCTTCGGCCAAGTGGTGGAAGGGATGGATGTGGTCCATGCCATCGCCAAGGTGGAAAAAAATTCCATGGATAAGCCCACGGAAGATGTGGTAATTCAACGGGCAAACACCTTTATTTACGACTTGAATTGTCAAGTCAAGTGCAACTCTACTGAATGGTAAACCTCATAAGGCGTTTTCCAGTTTAAACATTTACGCGGGCGACGATTGATCTCTTCTATTTTCGCTTCAATGTAGCTATCCGATTGGTCAATATCTTTTGTTTTTGGAAAGTATTCTCTCAATAGTCCATTTGTATTCTCGTTGGTTCCTCTTTGCCATGGGTGATGGGGCAACGGAAAATAGAATTCTACGAGAGAAAGTTGCTGTGAAATTTCTGGATGTTTTGAAAATTCTTTCCCTCTATCGGGCGTGATGCTTTGAAGGGGTTCATCTTTCAACAGTTCAATCATGGCTTGCTTAACACATTGGGCGTTCTTCTTTGGAATTTTCCGACAAAGTAGGTAGCGACTCTTCCGATCAGTTAGTGTGAGTAGACATGCCTTGCCGGTTTTACCTGCCACCGTATCCGCTTCCCAATCGCCTAAGCGCTGTCTTTTTTCTGCTGCATCCGGTCGTTCGGATATGGGATTGGTGATTGGGATTTTACCGCGTCTTTCTTCATAGGATTTGGTATGTCTTGTTTTACCGCGATGTCTTAATTTTCTAATACATCCTCTATTGCCCCTAGAGAGATTCGGCTCGTCAAAAAGGCCGGAATAAATGGCTCGATAGATTGTAGTGAAGCTAATGCTATAAACACTCTCTTCGTATTTTAATCGGGCAGCGATCTGTTCCGGAGACCACTGATGCTCTAAGAATAGAGACTTTACCTTTTGGAAAAGGACGGTATCGTCTAACTTCTTTTGGGGACGACATGCTTTTCTTCTAGTGGTGTAAAGTGCCTGTGCATCACAAGGTAAATAACTACCTTGTAAAGAGTTTCTCTTTAACTCACGGCAAATTGACGACTTGTTGCGTCCTAATTTGATGGCTATCTCAGATTGATTTAAGCCGATATCCATATAATGCTTTAGCAACTCACGCTCTTTTAGTGTAAAATGAGAATAATGATTCATCGTTCCTCCTGGTTGATTGGTTTTCGTCGACACAATTTTACCAGAAAACGGTGGATCATTTTTTGTTGCACTTAGATTGTAAATTCAAGCCATAAAAAAAGATGCGTCGGTGCGCATCTCAGACTGCAGACAAACTCCGAATAAATTTCGGGGTTTGTCTCTTTTTTATGTATTTTTTCCATAAATCAGCAAAAGAAGGGCCGTCGCCTCCTCCGTCCCGCTCTTTTCGATCCATCATTAGTGCCAGTTATTTCATGTTCATGCATGCAAAGGTCAGCACCGCTTTTAGATCCATTTTCTTTCGTCCACGCTGGTTGGTGTAGCGAAGGCCATGGTATTCTTTGGCGCTGCCGAATTGCCGTTCGATGGTTTCTTTGCGTTGTTTGTATTCTGCTTTTCCTTGGGTGGTGTAGCGGTAGTCTTCCGCGACGTCCAGGGCGTCTTGCCAGAGGTGGCGAGTGACGATTTTTTGATGGTTTTTGCTGGCGGTGCAACGGTGAAGGGTAGGACAGTTTTTGCAGATTTTTGGATTGCTTTTGTATTCGCGGTATCCTTCACGTGTCGTGGTGCTGTAGGGGAGGATGGTTTCTTCCGGGCAGAGGTAGCAGTTGTAGTAGGCGTCGTAGACGAAGTCGCGTTTGTAGTAGGGGTCGTCGAGGGCCGGTTTGTGTTTGGGCCGGGTGTAGGGGAAGACGGGCAGGATGTCTTTTTCAAGGAGGGTTTTGGCGATGGCCGGGGTTTTGTAGCCGGCGTCCATGACGAGTTTTTCCGGTTTTAAAGCTTGGAGTTTGGGGAGGAAGTCGAAGAAGGTGCTGCTGTCGTGGCGGTTGCCGGGAAAGCTTTGACAGGCGAGGATCCATCCGTGTGCGTCGCAGGCGGTTTGGATGGTGTAGGCAAAGACTTCTTTGTGCTCGCCTTTGTGAAAGAGGCCGCTTTCGGGATCGGTGGTGGATTGGGTGATGGTGGTGGTATCGCTGG
>NZ_JAOQJD010000017.1:0-23855 GCF_025566985.1 Aedoeadaptatus acetigenes | reverse complement strand
GAAGAGATCGGGAGAGGGGAAACTGCGGCCCTTCTTTTGCTGATTTATGGAAAAAATACATAAAAAAGAGACAAACCCCGAGTTTTATTCGGAGTTTGTCTGCAGTCTGAATCGGATCCTGCGGGGTCCGATTTTTTCATGAAGAAACTTATTTGGTTTTTAATTTGTCGATGATTTCTTTTTCCGGCGTCACCGCCACCGTGGAAAAGTCCGTGTAGAGGACGAGACCCGGCTGATTGGAAGGATGGCGGCGTATAAATTGCCGCTTTGTATAGTCCACGTCCACGTGGGCGGATTGACGGGCGCGACTGTAATAGGCGGCCAGGGCGGCGCCTTCGTAAATCGTGGCCTCGCCCACTTCCTCGCCCTCGGTTTTTACGATGACGTGACTGCCCGGGCCGTTTTTCACGTGGAACCACAGATCGTCTTTTCGTGCAAATTTCAGGGTGAGTTCCTGATTTTGGCGGTTGTTTCTGCCGACGTACATGGCAAAGCCTTCAGAGGAAGTGAAGGTCAGGTACTCGGGTTCTTTCTTTTTCTTTTTTTTGTTTTCCCCGTGGCCCTTGTATTTTTTCTTCAGGAAATCTTCACGAAACTCCTCCTGTATGGCGTCCACTTCGTCGATGGATTCGGCATCGTCGAGATTGTAGAGCATGGCATCCAAATAGCGAATGGTGTTTCGGTTTTTATCGATGCGGTCGGCCAAAAGCTTTTCCGCGTGTTTTAATTTCGTGTATTTTTTATAGTAGCGGGCCGCATTTTGAATGCCGTCTTTCGTTTCGTCCAGGGGAATCGTCAAGGGATTCATATCGTCGTAAAAATTTTCCAACGTGACTTCCCCGGCGCCGCGCTGGATTTTCCACGCGTTGGAAGAGATTAAATCGCCGTAGACCTTGTATTTTTGGCGGTCTTTCGCATCCCGGAGTTCAAATTCCATTTTTTCCTGTTTATGAAGGGCCCGCTCTAAATGGTTTTTAATCTGTTTGTTCAGATTCTGGCTCTTTTGTCGCACCCTGTCTTCCAAGACCCGGGCGGAGAAGGTGTGGTCAAGAAGCGCCGAAGGCCCGTTGTAAAACGTCTTGCTCTCCTCCGGGTAGTGGGTTAAATTCACGGCGGAAAAGGCGATAATGTGGCCGGCGTCTGAAATGCTTTGGGGCCTGAATTCCGATGCGGCGATTTCGGAAAAAAGGGAGTGAAAGGCGCCGTACAAATCTTCAGACGAAAAAAGCTTCACCGGATCTTTGTCGCTTCCCCCGGCTCGGTAGGCGATTTCTCTGGCGATAAGAGGCGAGACGCCTAAATAGTTGCGAATAAAAAAGTTTTTCAGAGACGTGCCTTCGCTTTCGTGGAGCCGCGCCATAAAATCCCCCTTCGTCTCCTTCAGGGGATTGGTCCTGTCCACAATGCCCTCCAAAGTGTAGCTTCCCCCCGGGAGCACTTCCCGCACGCGGCTCATGGAGCGATTGATGCGCTTTAAGGCGTCGAGAATGGTATTGTTTTCGTCGAGAAGAATAATATTGGAGTAGCGGCCCATCATTTCGATGACCAGCGTCTTTTCCACGCGGTCGAAAAGCTCGTTGAAACCGTCGACTTTGATTTTTATAATGCGGTCCATTTCCACCTGCTCGATGGCATTAATGGTGGCCGATTCCAAATGCTTTCTGAGAAGCATGCAAAAAGCCGGCGGCGTTTGAGGATTTTTGAATTTTTTCTCCGTAATGTAGGCGCAGGGATTGTTCGCAGAAGCGGAAAGCAAGAGGCTCCCCCGATCCGTCTTGCTCCTGAGATTTAAAACCAAGGTATCGTCTTGGGGCTGGTAGATCTTGTCGATCTTGCCGCCGGTAAAGCGACTGTCTAATTCCTCGGCCACCGCCTTTGTCATCGTTCCGTCGTAACTCAATGAATACCTCCCTTTCTGTCTTCGGGTCGTATCATGTATAATACCATAGAGGAGGCGTCTATGAACAGTATGACGGGCTTCGGCTCAAGTGAAATCGTCAAAGACGGCATGAAGCTGAATGTGACGGTAAAATCGGTGAATCATAAAAATTTGGATATTCGGATCAAAGGAATGGCGGAAGCGCCCGCCTTGGAGCAAATGGTGAAATCCGCCATTGCTAAAGAGGCGAAGCGGGGCCACTTCGACGTGTTTGTGCGCACGGAAGGGGAGTCGAATACAGATCTTCGTTTCGATCCGGAAGCCTACGCCTTTTACGAGCGAATATTGCGGGAAAAGGGCGCAGCTCGGCCCGCGGAAGTGGCCTGGCTTTTGGAGCGACCCGGCGTCATTAAACAGGGAACAGACGAGGCCCTCGATCTTGACGAAGCGTTATTAAAGGAGGCCTTCCATGGGGCCTTTTCGGATCTCTTAACCATGCGTGAAAAAGAAGGCGCGAATTTAAAGCAGGTTTTGGAAACGAATCTGGCAAAGCTCGCCGATTACGTCGAAGCGATTCAATCGGCGGCCGCGGATGAAAAGGCGGAAGAAAAAGAGTCTTTCAGCATGCGGGTGAAAGAAATCATGGGAGAATACGAATTGGATCTTCCTCGATTTTCCACGGAGCTTGCTCTGCTCTACGAAAAAATGTCCATCGAAGAAGAAATTGCGCGTCTGATTTCTCACATAGACCAATTTAATGTTATAATGAACGGTAAAGGTTCTGTCGGTCGACGTTTGGATTTTCTCTTGCAGGAAATGTTCAGAGAAGCCAATACGATCGCCAGCAAATCCAGACATTTGGGGATTTTACACGACATTGTGGAAGTAAAAACCCTCATCGATCATTTACGGGAACAAGTTGCAAATATAGAGTAAAAAGACAAGGCGGGTGTCAGGTGTCAAAAGGATTTTTATTGGTACTTTCCGGTCCCTCAGGTAGCGGAAAAGGTACCGTCAGCGAAGCCTTAATGGCGAAAAATCACGAAGTTAAATTTTCCACCTCGGTGACCACGAGAAAGCCGAGATCAATGGAAATCGACGGAGAAAACTACTTCTTTAAGACGGAAGAAGAATTTAAGAACATGGTGAAGAACGACGAACTCTTGGAGTATGCCCACGTGCACACGAATTACTACGGCACGCCCAAGGAATTTGTATTTCAGGAAATTGAAAAGGGCGAAATCGTCTTATTGGAAATCGACGTGCAGGGCGCCCTTCAAATTAAGGACAAATACAAAGAAGCCGTGTTTATTTTCCTCCTTCCTCCCACCATGGAAGAGCTGAAACACCGAATTGTCAGCCGCGGCACCGAAAGTGAAAAAGACATTGAAACCCGCTTTGCCAATGCCTTTAAGGAACTGGACTTTGTCGGAAAATACGACTATTTCGTCGTCAACGACAAGGTGGATCAGGCGGTAAAGGACATCGAAAACATTATTGCGGCGGAAAAACTTCGGGTGAAACGATACAAGAACATTAAAAAGGACATTGTAGATAGAAAGGCGATACGATGAATATTTTATCATTTGGCGAAATTTCGAAAATTACCAATAGCCGCTACGCGTTGGCGACCTTGGTTTCCAACCGCGCCAGGGAACTGGTGGACGGCGAAGAGGCTTTAATCGATACGGATCTGGAAAACCCCGTGTCCATTTCTCTGGAAGAAATTAACCAAGGCGCCGTGAAATTTACGAGCAAAGAACGCTTTGAAGCGATCATGGAAGAAAAAGCTCGCCGCGAAGAGGCACTTCAGAGAGAGCTTGCCATGGTCGAAGAGGAGGAAGCGGTCGATGAAGAATAAACACGTTCTTCTCGGCGTCACCGGCGGCATCGCTGCCTACAAGGCGCCGGCCATCGTCAGCCGATTAAAAAAACTTGGCATGGAAGTCAAGGTGGTGATGACGGAGGCTGCTACAAAATTTGTCACGCCCCTTACCTTTCAGACCATGAGCAATGAAGTCGTTCACGTGGATATGTTCGATCAATTGAACAATATGGATGTGGAACACATTGCTCTGGCCAAATGGGCCGATGTCATGGTGATCGCACCGGCGACGGCAAACACCATGGCCAAATTGGCCTACGGCATCGCCGACAACATGCTCACCACCGTGGCTCTGGCCACGACGGCGCCCATTCTCATCGCCCCGGCAATGAACACGCAGATGCTCCGGGCCGATGCGACCCAAGAGGCCCTGAAAGTTTTAAAAAACCGCAAGCAGTATGAGATTCTTCCCACGGCGGAAGGGCTCCTGGCCTGCCAAGACGTAGGCGAAGGGAAGATGCTCGAGCCGGAAGACATCGTGGATTACATCCTCATGGCCTTAACGGAGAAGACCATGGCCGGCGTGGATCTCACCGTGACGGCGGGTCCCACGAAGGAACGCATGGATCCCGTGCGCTTTTTGAGCAATCACAGCACGGGGAAAATGGGCTATGCCATCGCACAGGAAGCGGCGGCACGAGGCGCGAAGGTGCATTTAATTTCGGGACCGAGCAATTTAAAGGTGCCGAAGGGCGTGGACTTTGTTCCCGTGGAATCCACCGAGGATATGTTTAAGGCCGTGGAAGCGAAGTTTGACGATACCGACGTGCTGATTAAATCGGCGGCGCCCAGCGACTACAAGCCCAAGACCTACGCCGCCGAAAAGATCAAGAAGCGGGAAGGCGGCCTCATGGCCGTGGAATTTTCGCCGAATCCGGACATCGCCAAACACTTCGGCGCCATGAAGGGCGATCGGGTCATCGTAGGCTTTGCCGCGGAAAGCCACAATATGGCCGACTACGCGAAAAAGAAATTGAAAGAGAAGAACTTTAATTTTATCGTGGCCAATAACATTACCGAAGCCAAGGCAGGTTTCGGCAGCGACACGAACCACGTGCACATTTTTTCCGCCGACGGCACCGACGAAGAATTGCCCATGATGGATAAAAGTGATTTGGCCGCCGCCATATTGGACCGGGTAGAGAGAGACCTGAAAAGCTAGAACATTCTAGCTTTTTTTGTATTATAGGGAGCGACTATGATTGTAGATGTGTATTTAGACAAGGCCTTGCCGCAAATCGATCAACTCTATTCCTATGCCTACGGCGGCGAGGATGCGGCCATTGTGGGCAAGCGCGTCATCGTTCCCTTCGGTCGCGGAAACAAGCCGGAGACGGCGGTGGTTTTAAGAATCGGCAAGGACGAAGGCAAGAAATTAAAATCCGTGATCCAGGTCCTGGACAGGCGACCCATACTGACGGAATCCGCCATCGCCCTGGGCATGAAAATGCGGGAGATCTTCGTCACCTCCTATGTGCAGGCCTTTCAACCCCTCCTTCCGAAATATGTCTTAGGCGGCGTGGAAGAGGTGGCGGTAAAATTAATTGACGACGAGGAAGTGGCGGGTATTTTTCAAGGCGCGGAGGCCCTTGCGACGGAGAAAATTCCCACAGACAAGTTGGATCGTCTGATCGAGGCGAAGAAAGTCGCCGTTCGCTTTCGCGGCACACAGCCCGTGAAGAAAAGAGTGGTGGAAAAATACGTCGCCTCCGGCGATTACGACGGACCCATGACCGAAAAACAGGCCCTTGTCTTCGATCTATTGAAAAATTCTCCGCCTCTTTCAAAGGCCGAGATCACCAAAAGGACTGGGCTCTCCACGAGTCCTGTTGACAGCTTAATCAAGCGAGGCGCCGTCGCCCCGGCGGATCCCGATGCCGCGATTCCGGACAGAGCGCCGGTTTTGCGAAAGGATCAGGTCGCGGCCATCGAAGGCATTGCCGAATCTAAGCGGCCCGTTCATCTCCTCTACGGCAAGACGGGAAGCGGCAAGACGGAAGTCTACATGCAATTGGCGCAGCGCGCCATGGATGAAGGGAAGTCGTCTCTGATCATCGTTCCGGAAATCGGCCTGGCCACACAAATGGTGCACCGTCTGTCGGCCCGCTTTCCCGGGAAGGTGGACATCCTGCATTCCCGCCGCTCCGAAGGGGAAAAGGCCGCAGCGTGGATTCGGCTGAAAGAAGAGCCGGGTCGCATCGTCGTCGGCGCACGGTCGGCGGTGTTTTCCCCCGTGCCCGAGCTGGGCTATATTTTTATCGACGAGGAACAGGAAGAGAGCTACGACTACCGAGAAGGCCTTCGCTACAATGTGCGGGACGTGGCGGAAATGCGCGTGCGCTTTGAAGGCGGCAAGGTGGTTTACGGCTCGGCGACCCCTTCGGTGATTACCTACGCTCGCTGCGGCGAAGATGTAGAGCTTCACCGATTGGTGGGGGATCCGAAAAAAACGGAGGCATCGCCGGTGGAGATCGTGGACATGCGGGAAGAGCTCTTTAAGGGCAATGTGGAAATCCTCTCCGAGCGCATGGTGGAAGGCCTTGAGGAAGCCTTAAAGGCGAAGAAACAGGCCATACTCTTCATTAATCGCCGGGGCTACAGCCAATTCGTGAGCTGCCGAAGCTGCGGCCACGTCATCGAATGCGACGCCTGCGACATTTCCATGGTCTATCACCGGCGAACCCACCGCCTCCACTGCCATTATTGCGGCAGAACCAAGCCCATGCCGAGAACCTGCCCCGTCTGCGGGAGCGAGTACTTAAAACAATTTGGCATCGGCACGGAGCAGGTGGAGTCTTGGATAAAAAATAAATTCCCGGAGGCCAGGGTCTATCGCATGGACAAAGATACCATGGCGCAAAAGGGAAATTACGAGAAGGTCTACGAAGCCATGAATGAAAAAAAGGTGGACATTCTCGTGGGCACGCAAATGCTCGCCAAGGGCTTTGACTTTGAAAATGTGGTCTTTGTCGGCGTCGTGGCGGCGGATTTGTCCCTTTTCGTTTCCGACTACAAGGCCCAGGAAAAAACCTACCAGCTCCTGACCCAAGTGGCGGGCAGGGCCGGCCGGGGTAAACACAAAGGCCGCGCTGTGATCCAAACCTACAATCCCGATAATTACAGCATTCAATACGCGAAAGAGCGAAGTTACGAGCCCTTTTTTCACCGGGAGATGGAGGAGCGCAAGCGCTTCTTGTATCCGCCCTATGTGCACTTAGTGAAGATTCACATTCGGGGCACCGGGGACGTGGATCAGGTGGCCTTGAACTGGAAAAAAACCCTGGAGGCCATCAACAAACACGAGCAGTTCGATATGCTCGTGGCCAATCCCGTGGAGCAGCCGAAAATTAAAAATAAAAGACATGTGTCGATTTTAGCAAAAGTCTGGCCAAAGGAGTTTCGGCCTCTATTAAAGGCTTTAAAACGGGTATTGATGTATTACTACCGTACGCAAGCGGAAAAAGAGATTACCATAAGCATAGAAATAGACGGATAAAGTGAAAGAGAAGGAAGTGAAGAATGGCAAAATTACAAATTCGCATCGACGGCGATCCCATATTGCGCAAAAAGTCCCGAAAGGTGGAGGTTATCGACGAGGATATCCATCGCCTCATCGACGATATGTACGAAACCATGTACGAGGCTCAGGGCGTGGGCCTGGCCGCCGTGCAAATCGGCAAATTAAAACAACTCATCGTCATCGACGATTACGAAGGAACGAAGATCGTGCTCATTAATCCCGAGCGCGTGGCGGAAGAAGGGTCGTCTGAGGCTTTGGAAGGCTGTTTAAGCGTCCCGGAACGCGTCGGCAAGGTGAAACGCTTTGAAAAGATCAAAATCAACTACACCGACCGCGACGGGGAAGAGAAGACCTTGGAAGCGGAAGATTTTCTCGCCCGAATCATCCAACACGAAATGGACCATCTAGAGGGGATTCTCTACACGGATCTGACCGATGAAATGTACGATGTCGACAGGTCGAGCGAGAGCGAGGCGGAGTAATGAAAGCGGTCTTTTTCGGCACGCCTGATTTTGCCGTGCCCACACTGAATGCCTTAAACGAAATCTGCGACGTCACCTTGGTCGTGACCCGAGAAGATAAGAAAAAAGGCCGCGGGAAAAAGCTCTTGCCCACGCCGGTGAAGATCCGCGCCGAAGCCTTGGGCATCGAGGTCTTTCAGCCCCATAGTTGCAACACGGAAGAAGCACTGGAAAAACTGAGAGCCCAGGAAGCGGATCTTTTCGTCGTCGTGGCCTACGGACAAATTCTGTCGGAAGACGTGCTGGCTCTGCCGAAGAAACACATCGTGAACGTCCACAGCTCCCTGCTCCCGAAGTATCGGGGCGCGGCGCCTATGCAGTGGGCCATTCTTAACGGCGATGAAGAAACCGGCGTGAGCCTCATGAAAGTGGAAGCGGGACTGGACAGCGGCGCTGTCTATGATGTGAAAAGAACGCCGATCGGCGACAAAAATTTCGGCGCCATTCACGACGAATTGGCGGATTTCGGTGCGGATTTAATCCGAGAATTTGTTACGGATCTTGAAAAAGGAACCGTCACCTTTACGGAACAGGACCATGATGCGGCCACCTATGCGGCGAAAATCGACGACGAGCTTTTGGCTCTTCACGCCGACGAGCTGACGGCGAAGGAATTTGTACGAAAAATTCGCGCCTTCTCGCCGGAGCCCGGTGCCCATTTCCTCTTTCGGGACGAGCGCCTAAAGGTTTACGACGGCGAAGTAAGCGATGAAAAGGTACCGACAGGTCATTATAAAGCGACGAAAAAGAAGCTGTGGATCGGAACCAAAGACGGCGCCGTCTTATTAAAGGAAATCCAACGTCCCGGGAAAAAACGCATGGCCATCGGCTCTTATCTTGCCGGTGCCCACTTGGATGAGAAGGGAGAAATCTAATGTACGGCATGTACTATAATTGGGATTACTTGATTTATATTCTTCCCGGCTTTCTCTTGGCTCTTTACGCCCAATCGAAAATCAAGACAAATTTCGACAAATACAGCCGCGTCACCAATCGCGAAGGCCTTACCGGCCGCTCCGTGGCGGAAATGATCTTGAGAGGCCACGGCATTTACGACGTGCGCGTGGACCGCGTGCGGGGGAGCCTAACTGACCACTACGATCCGACACAAAAGGTGCTGCGCCTGTCCGATCCGGTCTACGATTCCACATCCATCGCGGCCCTGGGCATCGCCGCCCACGAATGCGGCCACGCCATTCAACACAACGAATCCTATGCGCCCCTTAAATTCAGAAACACCATCGTGCCTGCGGCAAATTTGGGATCGAATCTTTCTTTTCTTTTCATCCTTATCGGCCTGTTTGCCTTTGAACCTTTGATGAAATTAGGCATCGCCCTTTTTGCCATTACCGTCTTGTTTCAATTGATGACACTTCCCGTGGAATACGACGCCAGTCGCCGGGCCAAGGCCATATTAGCCGACGGCGTCTTATCCGGAGAAGAAATGGTGGGCGTGGAGCGCATCCTTTCCGCGGCGGCCCTCACCTATGTTGCGAGCCTGCTCACGGCCATCGGCACCTTGCTGCGATTTATTTCCCTGGGAAGGAGACGGGACTGATGCGAAATCCCCGTTTTCTCGCCCTCACGACATTGGAGAAAGTGGAAAATGGCGCCTTTATTCAAGACGCCTTCGATCCCAAGGGACTTAAAGAGGCGGACCGCAACCTGGCGGAGACCATCGTCTACGGCACGGTGCAAAACAAATTATTTTTGGATTACGTGATCCATCGCTTCGTGAAAAAGCCGGAAAACTTGGATCAAAACATCCGCCAACTCCTGCGCATGGCCCTCTATCAAATGCACTTTCTGGACCGGGTGCCGGATCATGCCATCGTCAACGAAACCGTAAAGATGGCAAAGGTCATCTCGAATGTAGGCGCCTCCGGACTTGTAAACGGCGTGTTGAGGCAAGTGATTCGGGAAAAAGACGAGGCCTTCAAGGTCCATATCGACGACGAAGTGCGACGCCTCGCCGTCACTTACAGTTTCCCGGAAGAATGGGTGCGCTATTTTCAGCGCCTTTTAAAAGACGAAACGGAAGCCTTTCTGAAATCCACCTTCGATCCGGCGCCTTTAACATTGCGTCCGGTCTCCGTGAGTGCCGAGGCGCTGATCGGTGAGCTTGAAGAAGACGGATTTGCCTGCGAGAGCATAAAGCCCCGTCCCGCCGTCGTCGTAAAACATCCCCGAGGCCTTTTTGAAACCGAGGCCTACAAAGAGGGACGCTTTTACGTTCAGGATGCGGCGTCTCAGGCGGTGGTCTCATTATTTACAACCGATAAAGAAGTGCAGGCCATGGACCTTTGCGCCGCGCCCGGCGGAAAGAGCTTTCAAATGGCGGAAATTTTTGCCCACGTGGACGCCTTCGACGCTTCGGCTGAGCGCCTGGTACGCATGGAAGAAAACATCCGTCGCTTGGGATATAAAAACATCGCTACGGCGGTGCGGGACGGAAAAACGCCCCTGCCGAAGAAAAAATACGACCGCATTTTGGTGGACGCGCCCTGTACGGGCCTGGGCCTGATCCGGAGAAAACCCGAGATCAAGTACCGCGTCGGATATGACGATGTGCTTCAGCTGGCCCGGGTACAACGGCTCTTGCTGGAAAATGCCTACGACGCATTAAACGACGGCGGCGAGTTGGTGTACAGCACCTGCAGCGTCACCGTGGAAGAAAATGAAGGCGTGCTCCATTCCTTCTTGTCGGATCATCCGGAGTGTCGATTAAAGGAAAAGGGAACGCGCTACTGGCCCCACCGCCACGGTACCGACGGGTTTACCATGGCCTGTATCGTAAGAAAGGACGCCTAATGCATTGGATGGAAATGACGCCTGAGGAATTAAAGGCCTACGTCGCCGGCTTCGGCGAAAAAAGTTTTCGCGCAACGCAACTCTTCGAAGGCATTCACGGTCAACGAAAGGCCCTCGAAGAGCTTTCAAATGTACCGGATTCTCTGAAAAATGCCCTTCCTGCGCCTCTTCGCGGCGCCAAAATCGTGAAGCGCCTGGCGTCGAAGCTGGACGAGACGAAGAAGTACCTCTACGAAATGGAAGACGGGGAGATCGTCGAAGGGGTTTTGATGAAATACCATTACGGCTACAGCCTGTGCGTATCGACGCAAGTCGGTTGCCGCATGGGGTGTAGCTTTTGTGTGTCCACACTCAAGGGCCGCATTCGCGATCTCACGCCCTATGAAATGCTTTCACAGATCTATGCCGTGGAAGAAAATGAAGAGATTTCCGTGGGGAACATCATCCTCATGGGAAGCGGCGAACCTTTGGACAATTACGACAATGTGTTGCGCTTTTTGAAACTTCTCCACGAGCCCAAGGGAAAAAACATGAGCTACCGCTCCATGACCATTTCCACATGCGGACTCGTCGACGGCATCGGCCGTTTGGCGAAGGAAGGTCTGCCCGTTAATTTGGCCATAAGCCTTCACGAGACGGATCAATCGGCCAGGGAGGCACTGATGCCCGTCGCCAACAGCTATAATTTAGACGAACTTTTTTCCGCCCTCAGGGATTATTGCGACGAGACGAAACAGCGGATCACTTTGGAATACACATTGATTCAGGGGAAAAATGATCAGCCGAGAAACATTCGCGAGATGAAAGCCCTTACCAAGGGCCTTCCCTGTCACGTGAACTTGATCGCCCTAAACGACACGGCCCATTTCGCAGAGAAAAAACCGTCCAAAGAACACATCCTGCGCTTTCAACGAGAGTTGTCTCAAAGCGGCGTATCATGTACAATACGTAGAGAATTAGGCAGTGACATACAGGCCAGCTGTGGACAATTAAAAGCGGGTTCTGAAGCCATAAAGACAAGGTGATACTATGATAATTTCTGCATACACCCATATCGGTGGCAGAGAAAACAATGAAGACAGTTACTACGTGGATCCGAAAAAGCGCTTTGCCATTTTAGCCGACGGCATGGGCGGCCACGCGGCGGGGGAAAAGGCCAGCGCGTTGGCCGTGAACCGCTTAAAAGAAGTCCTCTCCGTTCCCGTCGAAAGTGAACGGGAACTTTTGGACCTTTTAAATAACGGCGTGCGAGATGTGAATCAAGAGATTTTCGATCAGTCCGCAGCCCATTTAAAGTACCGGGGCATGGGAACCACCTTAAGTTTGATTTATCTGCTTGATGGCAAGCTTTATTACATTAACATCGGCGATTCCAGAATCTACGGATACGACGACGCCCTCTTTCAAATTTCAAAAGACGACAGCTTCGTCAATTATCTCTTGGATATCGGCGATATTTCCGAAGAAGAGGCCCGCGTCCATCCGAAGAAAAATGTCCTCACAAAGGCCTTGGGCACCACCCAAGGCGTGGATTTCCAAATTCGAAGCCTGGATGCGGATTTAAAATTTATCATCCTCTGTTCCGACGGCCTCTCCGATGTGGTGGAGGGCGCCGAGATTCAAAAAGTACTGGAAACGGAAAAGGGCGATATGTCGAAGAAACTGGTGCAAAAAGCCCTGGATAGTGGCGGAAAAGACAATATCACCGTCATCGTACTAGATAAGAGCAGGTGAAGGTATGCAGGGAATGATTTTAGCTGACAGGTACGAATGCCTGAAACGAATCGGAAGCGGCGGCATGGGCGATGTCTACAAGGCCCACGACCGCAGGCTGGACAGAATCGTTGCCATCAAAGTCTTAAAGAGCGAATACAACGAAGACGAAAACTTCATTCGCAAATTCCGCCGAGAATCTTTGGCTGCTGCCAGTATTTCTCACCCGAATATCGTAAGTATCTACGACGTGGGCATGGAAACCGTGGGCGACGAAGACGTCTACTACATCGTCATGGAATACATTGACGGAAAGACGTTAAAAGAATTAATTAAAGAAGAGGGCATGTTAAGCCAGAACCAGGCGTTAAATTACCTGATTCAAATCGCCGAGGCGTTGAAAATCGCCCACAATAAAAACATTATCCATCGGGACATTAAGTCTCAAAACATAATGGTTACCCGGGACAATCGCGTGAAGGTGACGGACTTCGGCATCGCCCGCATGGCGGGAAACGCCACGGTTACCGTCACCAATGCGGTCATGGGAAGCGTCCATTACTTCTCGCCGGAGCAGGCCCGCGGCCAAAAAGTCGACGCCAGAAGCGATATCTACTCCATGGGCATCGTCTTATTCGAAATGCTCACAGGCGACGTGCCCTTTGATTCGGAAAATCCCATTACCGTGGCCTTAATGCACGTTCAAAACGACATTCCCATGCCGTCGGAGCGAAACCCCAGGGTGAGTCCGGAAGTGGACCGCGTCTTTAAGCACATGACGGAGAAAAAACCGTCGGATCGCTATGCCAATGTGAGTTTGATCATCGAAGATGTCAAAGCCATTTTGCTTGGCAAAGTGTACGGC
Organism: Aedoeadaptatus acetigenes; assembly: GCF_025566985.1. Taxonomy (NCBI): domain Bacteria; kingdom Bacillati; phylum Bacillota; class Tissierellia; order Tissierellales; family Peptoniphilaceae; genus Aedoeadaptatus; species Aedoeadaptatus acetigenes. The sequence continues at coordinate 10,661 of NZ_JAOQJD010000017.1, read as the reverse complement.
GATCGAGGCCAAACGGCGACAGGAACCACGGTGGTGATTCCGCCCAGCGCAAACCGCGTTCAAAACGATGCGACGGCACCGAGGGATACGGTGGGGCCTACGAAGCGAAACACTCGGCCGATCCCGGTGAAAAAGTCGAAGAAAAAGAGCAATCCCCTAGCCACCATCGGCGGGGTCTTGCTGGCCCTATTGCTCCTTTTCGGCCTGGCATTCGGCGGATCGAAGATCAAAGACATGCTAATTTCCAATCAGAAAGATGCGGCAGTGGAAATGATCGACTTAATCGGAAAAGACGTTTCCGAAGCCAAGGACTTCGCCGCTTCAAATGACTTGAATCTGGAAATCGACGAGAAGGAGTCGGACGAGGGAATAAAGCCCGGCACTATCTTGTCTCAGTCCGTGGACGAAGGGGAAGTCTTGAAGCGAGGGGATCAGTTCTCCGTCGTGATCGCCAAGGAGACGGAGAAAGTAAAGGTTCCCGACCTCGAAAACATGACCATCTCCGAAGCTCAGTCCACTTTAAAGACTGCGGGATTGAATTTAGTCGTGGATAAAACGGAATACAGCGATTCCGTTCCGGCGGATCGAATCATCAGTCAAAAGCCGAAGTCCGAGGAAGAACTTCCCAAGGGCGACAGCGTCCATGTGGTCATGAGCAAGGGCCAAGACGACAAGACGACCATCGTTCCCAATCTAAAAGGCGTTTCCATCGACAAGGCGAGGGCCCTTCTTAAAGAACAGGGATTGAAGCTGGGCAATGTAGAAGAGCGGGAAGATATTTCCGTCGGTCCCGGCGAAGTCGTATGGCAACAATACAATAGCGGCAATCAAATCAAACAAGGTTCCACCGTGGACATTATCGTGAGCAAACGCGCCGGTAGTAACGAATCGGAAGGCGAAAATGAAATGCAAGTGAGCCATAAAAATATTTCCCACCGCATTCCCGATGACGGCGAGACCCACGAAATCGAAGTCGTGGTAGAGTCCGGCGGAAGCGAGCGCGTGGTCAATCACGAAGAAGTCATGGGAGGCTCCTCCGTGTCCTATCCGGTGCAAGGAAGCCCCGGCGACAAGGCCTATATGCGCGTAGACGGCAATGTGGTTAAATCGGTGAACTTTTAATGAAAAAGAAGGGTAGAATCACGAAGCTGCTGGGCGGCTTTTACTACGTGGCCGCCGAAGACGGCGAAGTGTACGAAACGCGGGCCCGAGGCATTTTTCGCCATCAGAATCGAAAACCCGTGGTAGGCGATTACGTGGAGCTTTTAATCGACGAGGGGGACAGGCTTAATTCGGTTGAAGAAATTTTGCCGAGAAAAAACGGCCTGCTTCGCCCGCCGGTGGCCAATGTGGATCAAATTTTACTTTTCATCCCTACGGCGAATCCTAAATACAATCTGTATTTGGTTGATAAAATGTTGGCCTATTACGAACAGAAAAACGTCAGCGTCGTTCCCGTCGTATCGAAACAGGACATGGATCCTGAAGAGGCGGATCGCCTGCGCGCCCTATACGAAGGCTGCGGCTACCGGGTCATGGGCTTGTCGGAGGCCGACGAGGAATCGGTGAATCGGCTGAGAGAGATGCTCTATGAAAAGACCACGGTCTTAAGCGGCGTCTCCGGATCGGGGAAAACCACCTTTTTAAATCGCATCTTGAACTTGGATCTGGAAACGGGCACGGTGAGCGAAAAAACCAATCGCGGCAAGCACACGACGCGGCATACGGAGATCTTTACCGGAGAGAAGGGCATGTATCTCTTCGACACGCCCGGGTTTTCCAGCATCGAAATCGACTCCATTGCCTCAGTGGATTTGGACGAGCATTTCAGAGACTTTGTACCTTTTATTCAAGACTGTAAATTTCTGGATTGTCGCCACGTAAAAGAGCCGGGCTGTGCCGTGCGTGGGGCCTACGAAAGCGGCGATTTGGCGAGCAGTCGCTATGAAAATTATTTGCGTTTTTACGAGGAATTAGTAGAAAAGGAGAATGGAAAATGGCGTTAGTGGCACCGTCGATATTATCGGCAGATTTTGCGAAATTAGGTGAAGCCATCACCTTCTTGGACGAGAGAGCGGTGGATTACATTCACATCGACGTAATGGACGGCAAGTACGTGCCGAACCTTACCTTCGGCCCGCCGGTTATCAAGGCCATTCGCCCCTTCACCTCCATTCCCTTCGACGTACATTTGATGATCGAAAAGCCGGAGGATTCCGTGGAAGACTACATCGCCGCCGGCGCCGATCGAATTACATTTCACACCGACGCCACCATTCACGCCCATCGACTGATTCACCGAATAAAAGAAGCGGGAATTAAGGCCGGCATCAGTTTAAACCCGTCTCAAAATCCCGAATCCGTTCGCTACCTGCTCGATGACGTGGATCTCGTGCTTTTAATGAGCGTCAATCCCGGCTTCGGCGGTCAATCCTTTATCTCCTCCACCATCGAAAAAGCGAAGCAAGTAAGGGCTATGACCGATCGCGAGGATTTGGAAATCATGGTGGACGGCGGAATCAACGAAACCACCGGCGCCGCCATGGTAGAAGCGGGCTGCGACAGTTTGGTTGCGGGATCGTACATCTTTAAGCACGAAGATCCCATGGCTGCCATCGACGCATTGAAACGCCTATGAAGCGGGGATTGATCGTCACCGGCGGGCGGCGTCCGTCGAAGGAATTGCTTGAAAGCGAAATTCGCTGGGCCGACGGCATTATCTGTGCCGACGGTGGCTACGACACCCTGGCCCACGTGCCGGAAAAATTGAAGCTCGTGATCGGCGATTTCGACAGTTCCCATCGCCTGGCGGAACTGAAAGAAAAGCAAGTGCCCATTGAAGTTCTTCCGCCGATGAAAGACGAGACGGACACTGAAATGGCCATGACGCGCATGTTGGAATACGGCCCCGATGAAATTCATATTTTAGGCGGCACGGGCAGTCGTTGGGATCACAGTGTGGCGACGATTTTTTCTATGGAAGCCTATCTTGACGAAAAGGCAAAGATCACCATGATCGACGAAAACAATCGCCTGCGCATGGTCGGACCCGGCACCTACGCCATCGAGAAACTTGGCTTTCACTATGTAAGTTTTGTTCCCGTCACCGACGCCATTACCATTTCCACCGACGGATTTAAATACGAAGTGGACCACTTAAAGCTTTACAGAAAAAAAACCCGCGGTGTCAGCAACGAATTGCTGAAGGACGGGGGTACGGTGACATTGCACGAAGGAAAAATGCTCATCATCCATTCGAAAGATGAATAAATAGGCATCTCAGCCAATAAAAAAGGCCCCGAAGGGCTTTTTTTGTTGCGCTTAATTCACTTGATTTCTCGGTTTCTTTCCGGCGATGAAATCTTCCAGATTGTCTACGCAGGCATTACCCATTTCCAGGCGGGCTTCCACCGTAGCATTGCCGAGGTGAGGCGCCAGAGTCACATTGTCGAGATGCAAAAGATCTTCCGTGACCTTCGGTTCGAATTCATAGACGTCCAAGGCGGCACCGGCGATGGTGCCTTCTTTTAACGCATCGGCCAGGGCCTGTTCATCGATTAAGGGGCCGCGAGCCGCATTGATGAAAGTGGCGGAAGGCTTCATGGCCCTAAAGGCATTTGCGTCAAATTTGTGTTTCAATTCGGGAACGAAGGCGGAGTGAAGGCTGATGAAGTCCGATTCCTTCAACAATTCTTCGAAGGAAACGTAGGTGGCGCCTAATTCTTCGATGGCTTCTTTGCGATTTCTCGAATTGTAAATAACCTTCATGTCGAAAGCAAGGGCACGTTTCGCTAAGTTTTGGCCGATATTACCCATGCCGAAAATACCCAGGGTCTTTCCCTTTAATTGTTGGCCCAGGAAGTAAGTGGGGCGCCATCCGTGGAAGCCGCCTTCACGAAGATCCTTTTCGCCGCGAATCAATTGCCGCGCTTGGGCCAGCATTAAGGTAAAGGCCAATTCGGCGGTAGAGACGGCGGAGGAGGGAGCCGGAGCGTTGCAGACGACGATGCCTTTTTCGCGGGCATAGGCGATGTCGATGTTATCGAAGCCGGCGCCGTAATTTAAAATCAGTTTTAAATCCTTCGCTCCATCCATGACTTCCTTGTCGATTTTATCGGACAAGGGACAGATCAGGGCGTCTTTTCCCTGAAGGCCTGCGATAATTTCTTCTTTCGTCATGGGAACATTGCTGTCGTTGTAGCTGTAATCGACGCCTTCTAAGCGTTGGATGACTTCATCGGGCACACGACTGGATATAAAAAGTTTCATAGGATCCTCCTTAAAAAAAGCGATAAAAAAAGCCGATTCTTCAAGAATCGACTCGTGATTAAAGGGCGCGTTCAACCTTGCCGGATCTCAGGCAACGCGTACATACGTAAATTCTCTTTTTCGATCCGTTAACAACGGCGCGGACGCGTTGAAGGTTCGGAGACCAAGATCTATTTCCTCTTTTGTGGGAGAAGGAAACCGAGTTACCGAATTTTTTTTCTTTTCCGCAGATTTCACATCTTTTTGCCATACTTACACCTCCTCCGACATTTTTTCAACTCGAATTATTTTACCACAGAGAAAAATAAATTGCAATCGGGCCTCGGTTTTTTCCGTGATGTTTATGTGATATAATGACGGTAATTCCCAAAAGCGGAAAGGAGACGAATCATGCAAATAACGATCCCCAACGAAAAGGGCAATATTACCATAGATAATCAAGTGATCGCCACCATCGCGGGCGTTTCCGCCATGGAAAGTTACGGCGTCGTGGGCATGGCCAGCAAAAATGCCACGGACGGAATTTTCCAATTGCTGAAATTTGAAAATCTCACCAGAGGCATCGAGGTGTACACGGATAATGAACGGGTACACATTCTTTTACACGTCATCATCGAGTACGGCATTCGCATTTCTACCGTCGGACAAAATATTATTGACACGGTTCAATTTAATATCGAGTCGCTAACCGGGTTGGAAGTCGATCAAATCGAGGTTTTGGTCGAAGGCATACGAATGAACTAGAGGTAGGTTATGGATCAGATTACGATTACAGAATTTAAGGAAGCACTGATTAGTGCCTCGAATTTTTTAGAAATAAATAAAGAACACGTCAACGATCTCAATGTCTTTCCCGTTCCCGACGGGGACACGGGCACGAATATGTCGAAGACCATAAAAAGCGCCGTGAAACAGGTGCTTGCATCCGACGCCACGGAGCTCGGCGCCTTGGCCGGCGAAATGAGCCGAGGTGCGCTCATGGGCGCCCGGGGCAACAGCGGCGTCATCCTCTCTCAACTGTTCAGAGGCTTTGCAGAAGGGCTCAAGGGGCAGGATAAGCTCACCGTGCCGGTTCTGGCTCAGGCCATGAAGAGCGCATCGGAGATGACTTATCTCGCCGTCATGAAGCCTACGGAAGGAACGATTCTCACTGTGGGCCGTGAAAGCGCCGACTTCGCCGTAAAACACGCGAAGAAATACAGCGATTTGATCTTATTCTCGGAAGCCGTGCTGGAAAGGGCGAAAGAATCTTTGGCCAACACGCCGAACCTCTTGCCTGTATTAAAAGAAGCCGGCGTCGTGGATGCCGGGGGCCAAGGCCTCGTAACCATTATGGAAGGGGCGCTGAAGGCCTTGAAAGGTGAGGCCGTCTTAGGTGAAGCGGAGGAAGCATCCGAACACGGCAAGCAAAAAATCGAGCGGAAGGAAATTTCTACCGACGACATTAAATTCGGCTATTGCACGGAATTTATCGTTAACACCAAATCCAATCACGTGGAAGATCTGAAGGCGGATTTAGTTGAGAGAGGCGACAGCCTGATCGTCGTCGGCGACGACAGCATGATTAAGGTCCACGTCCACACCAACGATCCGGGACTCGCCATTCAAAGTGCGTTGAACTACGGCTTTTTAAAGGACATAAAAGTCGATAATATGCGCCTGCAACACTCCGAGCGTCTGTTTACCGACTACGAGGTGGAAGCTTCCAATGCCGAAGTACCTGAAGAGAAGAAGCCCTACGGTTTTGTCTCTATTTGCGCCGGAAAAGGCATCGAAGAAATTTTCCGTCAGGTGGGCGTGGATTATCTGGTCACCGGCGGACAAACCATGAATCCCAGTACGGAAGATATTTTGGCCGGCATCGACCGTGTGAATGCAGAACACATTTTCGTACTTCCCAACAACAGCAATATTTTCCTCGCGGCGGAAGCGGCGGCGAAGATTACCGATAAAGAGGTTACGGTCTTAAAGACTCGATCCATCCCCGAAGGAATCAATGCCTGCGTCCACTTTATGCCGGACAAAGGCGTAGAGGAAAATGTGGAATCCATGATGGAAGCCGTAGGCGATTTAACTACCGGCCAGGTTACCTATGCCGTGAGGGATACGGAAATGGACGGCATCGCCATTAAAAAAGGCGACTACATCGGTATTTCCGGAAAGAAGATTTTGGCAAAGGGTCAGTCCATTAACGAAACCACTGTCGAAATGATCGAAAAGATGGTGGATGAAGACGCGACATTCGTCTCTCTCTACGCCGGAGAGGACGTGAGCGAAGCCGATGCCGAAGCCCTCGAGGAAAGCCTGGAAGAAGCCTTCCCCGACATGGATGTGGAAATCTTGCGCGGCGATCAGCCCATTTACTATTATTTAATTTCAGTCGAGTGAGAAGCAGGCGCAGGCCTGCTTTTTCATTGGAGGAGCCATGGACCTCAGTTCAAGTATTTTAGAGATCAAGGGAATCGGCAAGAAAATTGCGGAAAAACTAAATAAAGCCTCCGTGTTTACCGTGGAAGACCTGTTGTATACGTTGCCGATTCGCTACGAAGACGGCAGCGTGCTCAAAGACTTTGTCCACGCGGATTTCGACAAGCCCGCCACCTACTTCGTTCGTCTCGTGGAAAAAAAGCCGCGCCGCTATTTAAAAAAGGGCCTGAGCATGCAGACTTTTGTTATTTCCGACGGGGCACGGAAAGGGGAGATGACTTTCTTCAACATGCCCTATTTGGACAGGAGTCTGAAGGTGGGAGAGGACTATTATATTTTCGGAAAGCCGAAATTTTTCAGAAACCGCTTGTCTTTTTCCGCGCCGAAATTTTTCGACGAGGCGAAGCAAAAAGAAGCTCTGGCCGTTTCTCCCGTCTATCCCGTCTTAGGCGGCGTGGGACAAAAGGCCACGGCAAGATTCATTCAAGAGGCGCTAAGGGACGTGTTTATTCCGCCGGTGGTGCCGAGGTATTTGCGGATGCGCTACGGCCTTATGACGGAGGCGGAAGCCCTGAAGGTACTCCACGGACCGAAGCAATTAAACGATGCAAAAGTTGCCCTTCAGTCCTTGATCTTTTCGGAGTTTCTTTGCTTTCAACTGGCTCTCGGTCGCTTCCATCAAAGCAAGAGCGAAGCGGGCTTTTCCATGGAAAAAACCGATTTGGCGGAAGTGATTTTATCCAAGCTGCCCTTTGAGTTGACGGAAGGCCAAAAAGAGGCGTGGAAGGATATTCAGCAGGACATGGCCTCGCCTAATCGCATGGAGCGATTGGTCCAGGGCGACGTGGGCAGCGGAAAGACCGTCCTCGCTTTTCTAGCCATGGCCACCTGCGTGGCCTCAGGTCATCAGGCCCTTTTCATGGCGCCGACGGAAATTCTGGCCAAGCAGCATTACGAAGAGGCCTTCGATTTATTTATGCCTCTCGGCGTGCGGGTGGAGCTCTTGACCGGGAGCACAAAGGAGAGCAAGAAAAAAATCATTCGGGAGAATTTCGAAAGCGGCATTTGCGACGTAATTATCGGCACCCACGCCCTGTTCAACGAAGATTTAAAGAGCGACCGCATCGGCCTGACGATCACCGACGAGCAACATCGCTTCGGCGTCATGCAGCGGGAAGCCCTTCAGGAAAAGCAGTCGAAAAGCGACCGCTTGATTATGACGGCGACGCCGATCCCGAGAAGCCTCGGCATCGTCATGTACGGCAACACGAAGATTTCTTCCATTCGAACCATGCCCAAGGGCCGAAAAGCCGTTCAGACCACGGTGATCAACGAATCGGGCCTGAAAGGTGCCTACGATTTTATGGAGCGGTTCTTGAAGAGCGGCCAACAGATTTATGTGGTCTGCCCGCTTATCGAAGAAAATCCCGATTTTCCTCTCCACGCGGCGGAGGCCGTTTACAAGTATTTTTCTGAGGATCGCTTTAAAAACTACTCCGTGGGCCTTATACACGGGGCCCTTTCCTCCGAGGAAAAAAACGCGGTCATGGAAGCTTTCCAAAAGAATGAGGTGCAGATTTTGATCTCCACCACGGTCATCGAAGTGGGCGTCAATGTGGTGAATGCCAATCTGCTCTTCGTTTACGACGCCGATCGCTTCGGCCTCGCCACCTTGCATCAGCTCCGGGGCCGCGTTGGCCGCGGGGATCAGGCAGCTTACTGCATTTTGCACAGCGCAAACGACAGCCTGAAGGCTGACGAGCGTCTCCGCATTATGGAACGCTCCAACGACGGCTTTTACATCGCGGAAGAAGACATGAAACTTCGCGGCGGCGGCGATTTTTTCGGCACCCGCCAATCCGGCACCGTGGAATTTCGCGTCGGCGATCTGTTCGAAAACATGGACATCATGCGCTACGCCAAGGTGGAGGCCGACGCCATCCTTGAGGGCGGCCATCTGAACGCGAACGAGGAGCCGGATCTTTTAAAAGCGGTGGAGGCCTACGAAGCGCGGACACGCGGGATTTGATTGTTTCGATAAAGAGATTATGCTAAAATTTGAAGGGAAGTGGCCATGCGCGTCATTGCGGGAGAAAAAAAGGGACAGCGATTAAAAACGCCGAAAGGCGATCGCATTCGCCCCACGGAGGATCGCATCAAGGAAAATGTATTTAATCTGCTCTACGGCCCCTCTAGCGGGGTCCTGGTATTGGATTTATTTTCCGGAACCGGTCATATGGGCATCGAGTTTTTGAGTCGCGGCGCCGAATCCGCGTGGTTTTGCGACAATCATCGGGAAAGTCTTCGAATTACCCGTGAAAATATAAAGATAACAGGGTATAATGACAAGAGCAGGGTCGTGGAAGGATCTTTCGAGCACTGCCTCGAGCTTGCCCGGAATGAACATACGGCATTCGACTACATATACGTCGATCCTCCTTACGCGAATCGTGATTTTTACGATCGCACGGCCCAAACCGTCGGCGCTTGCCGCTTGCTTACGCCGGGCGGTCGCATGCTATTTGAAGCGCCGAAGGAGTATACTTTTTCCCATTACGAACACCTGGCATTGGTTCGGGAAAAGTCCTATGGAAAGAAGAAAATTTGGATTTATGAAAGTTGTGATTAGAGTTTGAAAGTCATTTACGCCGGCAGTTTCGACCCGGTTACTTACGGTCACTTGGATATTATTCGTCGGGCGAAAGCTATTTTCGGCGAAGTCATCGTCGCCGTGTTGGATAACAAGAAAAAGCCCGGCTTCTTTAGCGTAGAAGAGCGGTTGGCCCTTTTGCGGGAAACCTTAAAAGAAGATGAAGACGTCGAAGTGGATCATTTCGAAGGGCTTCTCGTGGATTACGCGAAAAAAAGAAATGTCTCCACGGTGGTTCGCGGTTTGCGCTCCAATTCGGATTTCGAAAACGAGTACACCGTTGCCATGGCCAACAAAAATTACGGAACCAATTTGGAAACCGTCTTTCTGTTGACGACCCAGGAGCATTTGTTTATCAGCTCGTCCCTTGCAAGAGAAGTGGCCTTGTTTGACGGCGACACGTCGCTGTTTGTGCCCGAAGTGGTGGGAGAAGCAATGAAGAGGAAAGTGAGAGGAAGGTAGCTTATGGAAGTTATGCGTTACATCGAAGATTTAAAAGATTTACTGGAAGTGAGTTCCACGATCCCCTTGACGGGAAAAGTGATGGTCGACAAGGAAGAAGTCAACGAACTTCTGAACCAAATTGAATCTCAATTTCCTCAAGATTTAGCGGAAGCGCAAAGCATTCGCGATCGCAAAGACGAAATCGTCAATGAAGCCAATATGCAGGCAAAGCAAATCATTCAAGCGGCCCATGTGGAAGCACAAAAGCTGGTCAATGAAGACGAAATCACCCTCGCCGCCCAAGAACAGGCCAGAGAAATCATGAACCGCGCCGAAATTGAGTCGGATCAAATTCGCCTTTCGGCTCGGGATTACGTGGACAATATGTTGGAAAACACCCAAGTCCACTTGTCCGACATGATCAAAACCATTAACGAAAACAGAAAAGAGCTTTAAAAAAAGGTTCTATGTCAACCATTGGGGAGTCTAGTGAAAACTAGGCTCCTTTTTGTTTTCCCAAATGCCATTCATCACCGGTCTTTTGAACAGACGAAAAGCAGTTTGGTTCGGAAATGATGAAAGTTACGCATCCCAAAAGCGACGCGCTTCACGGTCTTGATCTTGTTGTGCGTTCCTTCCACGTAGCCGTTACTCCACGGGTAATCAAAGCTGTTGGCAATCTCATCGAACCAGTTTTTGTAGGCGCGCAAGCAGTAGCGCCACTCCTTTAGCCCGCCTTTCTTTGCCTCTTCCATCCACTTTGAAAGAGCGGTGGCGGCGGTTTCTTTGTCGTTCTGAGAAAGGACGTAGGTGTAAAAGCCTTCTTTTAAGATGTAGGCGGTTCGAATGGCGTCGCTCTTTTCAAGCATGG
>NZ_JAOQJD010000016.1:0-48070 GCF_025566985.1 Aedoeadaptatus acetigenes | reverse complement strand
TACCATGGCCTTCGCTACACCAACCAGCGTGGACGAAAGAAAATGGACCTGAAAGCGGTGCTGACCTTTGCATGCATGAACATGAAAAAACTGGCACTAATGATGGATCGAAGAGATCGGGAGAGGGGAAACTGCGGCCCTTCTTTTGCTGATTTATGGAAAAAATACATAAAAAAGAGACAAACCCCGAGTTTTATTCGGAGTTTGTCTGCAGTCTGAGAGGACCTCTGTAAAAAGAGGTCCTTTTTCAATGGAAAGACTTATAAAATGTCGATGGCCCGTGAAACATTTTCGATTTTTTCGAAAACAATCATTCGCTGCGAATGGCATCCAGGGCCGAGAGGTTCATGGCGCGCTTGGCAGGGAAGTAGCCGGCGGCGATGCCCACCAGGGTGGAGAAGACGAGAGCCACCAAGACGAGCCACAGGGGAATGTGGGAGATTTTTACGGCCTCTTCCGCACCTTGTGCCATGGCGAATCGGTTGCCGATGAGATTAAAACCGGCGCTTAAGATCAGGCTCAGGGCCACACCGATGACGCCGCCGATAAAGCCGATAAGGGCGGCCTCCGTGAGGAAGAGCTTTTGAATGTCCTGAATCGACGCGCCGATGACTTTCATGACGCCGATCTCCCGTGTGCGTTCGTAAATAGACATAATCATGGTATTGGCAATGCCGATGGCGGCGACGATAAAGGAAATGGAGCCGATGCCGGCGAAGATGGCGTTGACGATGGCCATGCCTTTGTTCATGCTCTTAATAAGTTCGATCATGCCGGAAGCATCGTAGTCCAGGGCTTTTATACTAGATGTAACATCTTCAGCATTTTTCATATCGTCCACCCGCACTTGAATGCGGTCGTAGCTGTGGGTGTTGGGCCGCGGCATCTTTAAGCGGTCCATTAAATCCATATAACCGTCCACGGTCATAAAGACATTGTTGTCGTAGTCCATTTTTTTCGTCTTGGCGATGAGGCCGGTGACTTTTATTTCCGTGGAAAGATTCTCGGCGCCCATATTCTCTCCCGGCATCATCGAATCCGAGGAGGTAATGGTCATGCTTTTTCCCGCGGCATTAAAAAGCGGAGGCGGATCCTCGCCGTCGTCCATGGCGGGCATGGTCGTGGAGCCCGTGGGATCGTAAAACATATCCACGACGCTGCTTCCGAAAAGCATTTGGCCCTTGCCGTCGCCGTGGAAGAAACTGCCCTTTTCCATCTCCCAGCCCAGGGAATCGTAGGTGTGCTTTTCCATGGCCGTAATGCCCACAAAATCCGATTGAAATTTTCTGAGCTTCATGTTCACGCTGGTGTTGTAAACCGGCGTCACGTCCACCACGTGGGGAAGCTCCTTTAATTCCGAAATGGTTTTGCGCGTCAGGGCCTTGCCCTTGCTGCCTTCTTCCTTTTGCGTCACATTGATGTTTTTCACATCGCCGAAGTCTTCGATCATGCGCCGATTGTTTTCCGTCATGCCGTAGCCGAAACTGAGCATAATAATGATGGATACGCAGCCGATGACCACGCCGAGAAGGGTGAGGCCCGTGCGAAGTTTTCTGGCGAGGAGATTTTTCTTCGCCATGTCGAATAGATCGCGGTAACTCATCAGATCGTCAAATCCTCGTCGTCCACGTCGCCGGATTTTTTGCGCTTCTTACGGACGTAGAAGGCGATGGCGCCGACAATGGCGGCGATTAAGGCGACGCCCAAGGGAACGGCCCAGGCCGGGCGGGGCGCTTCCGTCTCTTCTTCATCGCCTGCCGGCATATCGCCTTCCACCTGTACGACAAAAGGCTTGACCAATTCCTGTTTTCTGCCTGTGGAATCGTCGTAGGTAATGACGATTTCGCCCTTTTGCTCGCCTTTGGCCCGTGGCGTAATGTTCACGTCGTAGGTTTGGGCGCTGCCCGGGGCCACATTGCCGGCGAAGTAGGTATTGGTATCCGCATCGAAATTGCCCCGCATTTTCACCATCACATTGGAAAGCACGGATTTTCCCGTGTTAAAAAATTCCAGAGACAGGGGCATTTCGCCGCCGACGAAGCCTTCCTTGTCCACTTTTAAATCCCCGAGTTCGATTTCCGCGCTTTGAATCACGGGAATGCCGATGACTTCCGAGGAGGTGTAGGGATTGCCGTCGGAATCTTCGTATTCGAAATTCGCCGTAATGGTGTAGGTACGCGGCGCCGTATCCGGAGCCGTGGTCAAAGTAATTTCTTTTTCCGCGTGCTTTTTCGGCTTTATCTTATCGATATAAAAGGTGTTGCTGCTGCCGATGGGAATAAAGGCGCTGCCGCCACCGCCGCTCGATGCGGCGGCTTCCATGGCGCCTTGGGCTCCCTGGCCGGAGGATGTGGGCACATCCACAGCCTCCGCTGCATCGGCGGAAAGGGCGACGCGCAGATTTTGCACGGATTTTTTGCCGTTGGTATTCAGAATGCGGAAGTACAGGGTAAAGGGCACCCCGGCTTTGACATCCACGGGATCGTAGGAGTAGTGGTCGATCACAAGCTTCGGTGTATTGTTGCCGGAAGGAGCCTGTCCGCCGGATGATGCGCCCTCGGAGCCTGTGACGGGAAGGGGCGAGCCCATGTCACCGCCGGAGAAGCCGCCCATGGATCCGCCGGAGAAGTCCCCGCTGCCGGAAAGATCACCGGAGGACGTCCCCGCCTGTGAGGGATCCGAACCGCCTGCGGCGCGAACGGTGACCATCTGCTTGCTCTCGTGGACCTCGTTGGTGTTCACGTCGACGTAGGCGATGGAGAGCTTCACGGGATAGTTTTTCTTATCGCCGCCCGGCGTCATTTGAAAGGTAAAGGTATAGCTTTCCTTTTGACCCGGGGCGAAGTATTTGGCATTCACTGTGGTGACGGATTTCGGCACTAAGCCGTTTAAATCCTGGGATTCCGCTTGAATGCGAATGTTTTTCGCGGGGCCTTTGCCGTTGTTTTTAATGGAGAAGCGAATGGGGATGTCGGCCCCCGAGCCGTTGTCTTGGGGCCAGCTGATGTCCGTGAAGTCTAAAATCGATATGGGGGCGTGGCTCGTCGATTCCACCTTCTGCGGGGGAATGGCATTGGCGCCGTTTGCAGCCGAGGCCACTTGGGGCGCGACGCTTGTAAGTACCAGACAACCGGCTAATAGCCATGTTTGTTTTTTCATATGGACTCCTCGTTGTTATTTTGGGGGAGAAGTTCGAGCTCCCGTGCTTTTTCGATGATCTGTTGCGTTTCGTCCCGCACGATTTTTCCGTCACGCAGCTCGACGATGCGATTGGCGTAGACGGCGGTTTCCAAATCGTGGGTGACGATGATGAGGGTTTGCTTATGTTCCTTGGCGAGATCGCACATCATCTCCATGATTTCCACGGAGGTGTTGGTGTCCAAATTCCCCGTGGGCTCGTCGGCAAAGAGAATGGGCGGCGCATCCACAAAGGCCCGGGCGATGGACACCCGCTGTTGCTGGCCGCCGCTCATTTCGCTGGGTTTGTGATCCAGGCGATTGCCCAGGCCCACACGCTCCAAAATGGCGCGGGCCTTTTCTTCCCGTTCCTGCTTTTTCACGCCCTTAAAGATAAGCCCCAAACTCACGTTTTCCGTGGCCGTTAAGGTAGGGATCAAATTATAGGACTGAAAAACGAAGCCCACATTTAATTGGCGAAACTTCGTGAGCTTTTCCTCGGAAAGCTTCTCCATGTGGATCTTGTTGTTAATAATAATCTCGCCCTTTGTGGGCCGATCCAAACCGGCCATCATATTTAAGAGTGTGGATTTCCCGCTGCCGGAGGTTCCCAGGAGGCAGAGGATCTCTTCTTTTTGTATATCTAAATTGACGCCACGAAGGGCATAGACTTTTTCTTCGCCCATGTGGTAGACTCGGTACAAATTCCTTATGCGAATCAATGGATCCAAAGCATCACATCCTTGCCATTATTATATCATTTGTGAAAGAATGATGTACATTTCAAAGAAGTGACGTATTTTAAGACTTGTCAAAGATAGAAAGAAGCAGGCCATGATGAGAGACGACAAACAATTTTATAATTTGGATACGAAACGAAAAAGCAGGCGGCTTTTCGGCGAAGTGGTTTACGGCGAGAACAAGGCGCCGGCCCACTTAAAGGCTTGCATCGAAGGCTTGCTGGAAGCACAGGGCGATGTATTGATTACGCGCCTCGCTCCGGAGACTTACGAAAAATTAGGCGAGTTAAAAGAGCGGCTGGATTACGATCCCCTCTCAGAAACCGCTTTGGCGGGCACAAAAAAAGAGCCCGTAGGCTCTGTGGCCGTGGTGACGGCGGGCACCTCCGACGGAAAGGTGGCGGAGGAGTGTGCAAGAAGCCTCGCCTATTTCGGCGTAAAGGCCGTGCCCTTTTATGACGTGGGCGTGGCGGGGATCCACCGCCTCTTCGAACGTATCGACGCCATCGGCGGGTGCGATGCCATCGTCGTGTGCGCCGGCATGGACGGCGCCCTTCCTTCCGTGGTGGCGGGGCTGGTTTCAGTGCCCGTTATCGCCGTACCCACCTCCGTGGGCTACGGGGCGTCCTTTGGGGGCGTGGCGGCCCTATTAAGCATGCTCAATTCCTGCGCCGAGGGCGTGGCCGTGGTGAATATCGACAACGGCTACGGTGCCGCCTACATGGCAGCGGAAATCGTCTACGCCATCCATCAAAAGACGAGGCAATCCGTCTCGGATAAAAAGGCGTGAACGGGCAGATCGTATGCGTTGCGGGGCACTTCATGGACGAGCTGTTCGTGAAAGCCTACGCCCAATCGAAAGCCCTCGTGGCTCGAGAAGAAGCGGTCGTAAAAGCCGCCGCCGTAGCCCATGCGGTAGCCCGAATGATCGAAGGCCAGGCCCGGGGTAATGATTAAATCGCAAACAGTTTCTTCCCGCGCTTGCGCCAAATCCTCCGGCAGTTCCAAAATGCCCCAATAATTTTCGACGAGCTCGTCTTTTGATAAAAGGCGGGCCATTTTCATTTCCGAATCGCCTTTTTTCGTGGCGGGAATCAAGACTTCTTTCTCCTTCAGCAAATCGTCGAGCCAATGAATGGTCTCCACTTCGCTTCCCATGGAGACGAAGAGAAAGATACGCTTCGCCTCTTTGTATTCATCTAAGGATTTTAAGCGGGAAAAAATCGCCCGGGATTTTTCTTTCCGCGTCGATTCGGGAATCTCGTCGCGGATCTTCTTGTAATTATTACGTAAACATTTCTTTTTCATGGCAAATGGGCTCCTCGCTTTCATATTTTTGTAACTTATACTATAATAAATGAGATAAATTGTATGGAATGAGGTGGATCGTTGATTACGTTTCAAAATGTCTATAAAGAGTACAAAAATGGCGTACAGGCTTTAATGGACATTAATATGGAAATCCCATACGGTCAATTCGTTTTTATCGTCGGCGCTTCGGGCGCAGGCAAAAGTTCTTTAATCAAATTGTTGATCTGCGAAGAAAAAGTTTCTCGCGGCCACATTTACGTAAACAATAAAGACATCACCGAATTGTCTCCATGGTATATACCCAAATTGCGGCGTCAAGTGGGCGTCGTGTTTCAGGATTTCCGCCTGCTTCAAAAAAAGACCGCCTACGAAAACGTGGCTTACGCCTTGGAAATCGTCGGCGAAAGCGGCCGCACCATTAAAAAGCGCGTGCCGGAAGTATTGGAGCTCGTCGGATTAAGCGATAAACTAAACAGTTACCCGGGCGAATTGTCCGGTGGGGAAGGGCAGCGCCTCGCTATTGCCCGGGCCATCGTGAACAAACCGCCTGTTTTAGTGTGCGACGAGCCCACGGGAAACTTGGATTTCGAGACGGCCATGACCGTCATGCAGACCTTAAAGCGCATTAACGACGACGGCGCCACGGTGATTATGGCCACCCACGCCAGAAATATCGTCAACCACATGCAGCGCCGGGTCATTACCCTCGACAACGGACGAATCATTAGCGATGTGAACGTGGGAGGTTACGATGCGGTGGATTAGACAATTCGGCAACAACATAAAAGAGGCCTTTCAAGGCATCGCGAGAAACAAGGGCATGAGCCTCTTGTCCGTGATCTCCATTATGGCCGTCTTGGTCCTTTTCGGCGTGGTGGTGCTCTTGGTCTTGAACATGACCGGCATCGTCAACGAAACGGAAAAGAAAGTGGACAAGGTGGTCGTTTACTTAAACGACGACGCCAACGAAGACAGTATTCGCGCCATTATCAAAAAGGCCGAGGGCACGGGCTATGTCAAGGACGTGAGCTACACCACCAAAGCACAGGCTTGGCAAGAGTTTTCCAAGAACATGGAGCTTACCAACGACGCTTATTTCTTGGAAGGTATGGAAGAAAATCCTCTTCCCGCCTCCGTTACTTTGCAGTTGTCCAATATAAAACAAGCGAAGACCGTGGCCAATACCCTGCAGGGCATGCCCGGGGTCTACCAGGTGGATTACTTAAATGAATTAATCGGCAAGATCGTGCAAATTAACGATTGGGTACGCATTTTAGGCGTGGCCGTCGTCGCCATTCTCTTGATCATCGCCATTGTGCTTATTCACAACACCATTAAATCCACCATCGCCAATCGCAGTCAGGAAATTCAAATTATGAAATACATCGGCGCCAGTGACGGCTACATACGTCGGCCCTTGCTCATTGAAGGCATGTTCTTCGGCGTCGTCGCCGGAGCTCTGGCGTTGGTGCTCGTGTATTTAGGCTACAAAGGCATGTTCGGCCTGTTCGATGAAAAACTCAATGTGCTCATGGGGCTGAGGCTTATTCGCCCGACGGATATGCTGAAGGACATGGCCATTATGTTTCTATGTATCGGCGTCGGCGTCGGCTTAATCGGAAGCTCTCTGTCGCTGAAGCGGTTCTTAGATGTATAGACGGTAACCAGAAGGAGGTTCACTTTGCAAGCGAATCACAGAAAGAAACTTTCCGCGGCCCTCGCCATTTTAATGTTAAGTTCCCAGCCGGTGCTGGCATCGAGCTTGGAAGCCGCCCGTTCGGAAGCGGTACAAAAAAAGAATTCGATTCGATCCAATATGGCGGGTACCCAATCCATGATCAGCCAAACCAGGAGCCAAGTGGTCACGGTGCAAGCGGAAATTCTCGCCTTGGACTCACAAATTACCCAAGTCAATATTAAAATCGATCAATTAAACGGCGAAATGCAAAAGCTTCAGGCGGAAATCGCGCAAACGAAGGCGGAGCTCGAGGCGGCAAAGGCGGAGCTTTTGGAGAAAAAAAATCTTTACGCCAAGCGTCTTCGCGCCATGTACATCGCCAACGACCGGGGCTATTTGGACATTCTTTTGGATTCCACGGACGCCACGTCCATCATCGGCAATGCGCGCATGATTCGCTCCATTGCTACCAGCGACCGGGAGCTTATCGACGAAATCAACGCCAAGGTAAAGGAAATTGAAGAGAAGCAAGCCCTTCTCGCCGAGCAGGAAAAGCAATTGGCTCAAAAGCAGGAACAAGCCCGCATCGAGCGTAGCAATCTTGAAGCGGCCAATGCGCAAAAGACCGGCTACATGAACAGCCTCATGAGCAATTTAAGTGCTTACGAAGCCCAATACGACGCCATGCTTCGCGAGTCCGACGCCATTGAATCGCAAATCGCCAATCTGGATCTTTCCATTCAAAAGGCCAAGGAAGAAGAATCGGCCCGCCTCGCCAAGCAAAGAGCGGCGGCGGAAGAAGCCCGTCGCGAAAAGGAAGCGGCTGCGAGAAAGGCGAGCCGTTCAACCGGCCGCACCGTATCGACTCGATCGGCATCCGTAAAAAGCGCGCCCGCCGTCTCCGACGATGTGGTATCTTACGGCGAAAAGGCCACGCCGGAAGCGAAAACCGGCGAGCTTTACTGGCCCGTCCCCGGCCATCACCGGATCACGTCGCCTTTCGGCTACCGAATCCACCCGATTTTGAAATACCGCAAGCTCCACACCGGCGTGGACATCGGCGCCCCCAACGGCACCCCGGTGGTCAGTGCTGCATCGGGCACGGTCATCGCCTCCCGCTTTATGAGCGGCTACGGCAACTGCATTATGATCGACCACGGCGGCAAAGTTACGGTCTACGCCCACTTGTCTTCCAGAGCTGTGAGCCCGGGGCAATCCGTCTCCGCAGGGGAAACCATCGGCTATGTGGGCAGCACGGGCATGAGTACCGGCGCGCACTTGCACTTTGAAGTGCGGGTCAACGGCGCGGTGCAAAATCCCCTTAACTATTTATAATCGAAAGTAAAAGAACCTTTCTTCGGGAAGGTTCTTTCTTCCATTTAAAACAGGAGTACCCATGAAAAAGAAACACATAGCGGGCATTATCGCCCTCTTGCTCGTGACCAATATCATCACCGCCTTTGCCTCGGTGCAAGTGGCCACGGGAAGCGCGAAGGAAGTGGCCCAGACGAAAGTATTGGAGCGCTTTTTAAAGAAATACTACCTGCGCAGCGACGAAATCACCGAAAAAGATTTTATCGAAGGCAGAAAAAAGGGCACAGTGGCGGCGCTGAATGATCCGTACAGCCAATACTTCGACGAGGAGGAGTACAAACAGTTTATGGAATCCACCACCGGTGAATTTTTCGGCATCGGCGTGCAAATCGGTGCCGTCGAAGGTTCCAAACTGATCACCGTCATTGCGCCCATTAAGGGCTCGCCTGCGGAGGCGGCGGGTTTAAAATCCGGCGATAAAATCGTCTCCGTCGACGGCGTGGAATACACCGTGGACGAAATGGATGAAGCGGTCAAGCACATTAAAGGCGACAAGGGCACCACGGTGACCTTGGGCATTCTATCCGAAGGGGACGGCCGCGTGCGGGATGTGAAGATTACGCGCGACGAAATCCACATGGAATCGGTAATCACAGGCTCCATCGGCGACATCGCCTACATCGGCCTCACCCAATTCGAAGAGAATACGGTGGACGAATTTACCGAGGCCATGAAGGCCGCGGCGGGGAAAAAGGGATTGATTCTGGATCTTCGCGGCAATCCCGGCGGCATTTTGGAAGCCGCCGTCGGCATCAGCGATCAATTGCTTCCCGAGGCGGACATCGTCAGCGCCAAGGACAATCGGGATAAGGAAGTCTTCCACTACACCTCCGACGAGGAAAGTTGGAACAAGCCCATCGTGGTCTTGGTGAACGGCGGAAGCGCCTCGGCATCTGAAATCGTGGCCGGCGCCTTAAAGGACAACAAAGCGGCCACCTTGGTCGGCGAAAAGACCTACGGCAAAGGCGTGGTGCAAACCCTGGTGCCTCTGCCCGGAGGCGGCGGCATAAAGCTCACGACCAGTGAATATTTCACGCCGTCCGGGGTAAGTATTCAAGATAAGGGCATCGAGCCTGACGTGAAAGTCAGCTTGCCTGAAGACGTGCAGGCCATCGGACTCGAGCATCGAGATCAGGATACACAATTGCAAAAGGCAATTGCCATTATTGAGAAGAGCGGTCGTTAGATCGCTCTTTTTGCAGGAGGATTTATGGATTTTAAAATTCATTCGAACTATAAACCCACCGGCGATCAGCCGCAGGCCATCGACAAACTGGCCAAGGGCATCGACGGAGGCATGAAGCACCAAACTCTATTAGGGGTCACGGGAAGCGGCAAGACCTTTACCATGGCCAATCTCATCGAGCGGGTGCAAAAGCCCACCTTGGTCATCGCCCACAACAAGACCCTGGCCTACCAATTGGCTTCGGAGTTTCGCGAATTTTTCCCGGACAATGCCGTGGAATACTTTGTCAGCTACTACGATTACTACCAGCCGGAAGCCTATGTGCCGGGAACGGATACCTTTATCGCAAAAGACGCCAGCATTAACGACGAAATCGACAAGCTTCGCCACTCCGCCACCATGGCTCTCTTCGAGCGGCGGGACGTGATTATCGTGGCATCGGTCAGTTGCATTTACGGCTTGGGCGACCCCATCGATTACAAGAATTTGGTGGTGAGTCTGCGCCCGGGCATGGTGTGGGACAGAAACGCACTTATGAGCAAGCTCGTGGACATTCAATACGTGAGAAACGACGTGGATTTTTCCCGGGGCACCTTCCGCGCCCGGGGCGACGTGCTGGAAATTTTTCCCGCCGGCAATTCCGAAAAGACCATTCGCGTGGAATTTTTCGGCGACGAGATCGATCAAATCGCCGAAGTGGACGCGGTCACCGGTCGCATCGAAAGCTATCGCAATCACGTATCCATATTTCCTGCATCCCACTTTGCCACGCGTCCGGAAAAAATCGAGAGGGGCGTCAAAACCATTCGAAAAGAATTGGAAGAACGGCTCTTTACCCTGAGGGATCAGGAAAAGCTCCTGGAGGCCCAGCGCTTGGAGCAGCGCACCAATTACGATGTGGAGATGCTCGAGGAAATGGGCTTTTGCTCCGGCATCGAAAACTACACCCGCCACTTAAGCGGCAGGGAAGCGGGCAGCCGCCCCTACACCCTTATCGACTACTTCCCCAAGGATTTCATGACCATTATCGACGAGTCCCACGCCACGGTGCCCCAGATTCGCGGCATGTTTAACGGGGACCGGGCCAGAAAAGAAACCCTCGTGGAATACGGCTTCCGCCTGCCCTCGGCCCTGGACAATCGCCCCCTGCGCTTCGAGGAATTCGAATCTTTGCAGAATCAAGTGGTCTACGTTTCCGCCACGCCGGGCCCTTACGAAACGGAACACGAGGAGCAGCGGGTGGAACAGATCATTCGCCCCACGGGTCTCGTGGATCCGAAAATCGACGTGGTGCCCACGAAAAATCAAATCGACCACTTGACAGAACAGATCAACGACATGACGTCGAAAAACATGCGGACCCTGGTCACCACCTTGACCAAGCGCATGGCGGAAGATTTGAGCAAGTATTTTAAAGACATGGGCATGAAGGTGGCCTATCTCCACTCTGATGTAAAGACCATCGAGCGCATGGAGATCATTCGGGATCTGCGCCTCGGCGTCTACGACGTGCTCGTGGGCATTAACCTCTTGCGGGAGGGCCTGGACATTCCCGAAGTGGGCCTCGTGGCCATACTGGATGCGGACAAGGAAGGCTTTTTGCGTTCGGAAACATCCCTCATTCAAACGGCGGGTCGTGCCGCGAGAAATGTGGAAGGCCGGGTTATTATGTATGCCGATACCATCACCGGCTCCATGGCCCGCACCATCGAAGAAACGGAACGGCGCCGCGCCATTCAAATGGCCTACAATAAGAAACACGGCATCGAGCCCAAGTCCATCGTCAAGGGCATTCGCGACGTCATTGAAAATACCATTGCGGCGGAAGAAGAGGAAGCCTTCAACGAAGAATTCGCCAAGGAAGACATTCTGGCCATGCTGAAAAATCTTGAAACGGAAATGTTCAAGGCCGCCGAGCAACTGGATTTCGAGCGGGCGGCGAGCATTCGCGATCAAATAAGAGAAATAAAAGAACGTTACGGATTAAATGAATAAAGAGAAAGGAAATAGATGAATCCATCCATTGAACAGGCGATCCACATTCACGGGGCGCGCCAGCACAATTTAAAAAATCTCGACGTCTATATTCCGAGAAATAAAATGACGGTCATTACGGGCCTCTCCGGTTCCGGCAAGAGCTCTCTGGCCTTCGACACCATTTACGCCGAAGGGCAGCGGCGCTACGTGGAAAGTTTGTCTTCCTACGCCCGACAATTCTTAGGGCAAATGGACAAGCCCGAGGTGGACTACATCGAGGGCATGAGTCCGGCCATCGCCATCGACCAGAAGACCACGTCGAAAAATCCCCGCTCTACCGTGGGTACGGTCACGGAGATCTACGACTACATCCGCCTGCTCTACGCCCGGGTGGCGAAGCCCTATTGCCCGGTATGCGGCAAGCCCATCGAGGCCTTTGCGGAAGATCAGATCGTGGACAAGATTATGGAAATGGAGAAGGGCACCCGCTTTCAACTCCTGGCCCCGGTGGTGCGCCAGAAAAAAGGGCAGCACAAGAAAATCCTCTCTCGCATCCGCAAGGAAGGCTTTTTGCGCATGATCATCGACGGGGAAATGCACCGCACGGAAGAAGAGATCGAGCTGGATAAAAACAAGGTCCACGATATCTTCATCGTCGTGGACCGCATCATCATTCGCGAGGGCATCGAGAGCCGCCTCACCGACAGCATCGAGACGGCCCTTGAGATCTCCGGCTCCACGGTTATCGTGGACACCATGGACGGCAACGAAAAGCTTTACTCCACGAGCTATTCCTGTCCCGAGCACGACATTTCCATCGAGCCCGCCACGCCTCGGTCTTTTTCCTTTAACACGCCCATGGGGGCCTGCCCCACCTGCAAGGGCTTGGGCAGCAGCCGCCGGGCGGATCCGGAGCTAATCATTCCCAATAAAGAGCTTTCCATCGACGAAGGGGCCATCGCCTGCTACGGCACCACGGAAGGCACCTATTACAAAGAAATTATCGACCAAATCGCGGCACGACACGATTTTTCTACGAAAAAACCGATCAAAGACGCGCCGAAACCCATGATCGACGAATTGATGTACGGTACGAAAAAGCCCCTGCACTTCGTCTTCAATTCCTACTTTAGCGGAGACAAAGAATACCGGGGCCAATTCGAGGGCATTCTGAAGAATTTAAATCGCCGCTACTCGGAAAGCGCCAGCGATCGCACCTTGGAAAAAATCGAGCCCTTCCTCTCCGACATTCCCTGCCCCGATTGCCACGGCGCGCGGCTGAAGATGGAGTCTTTGGTCTTTAAGCTGGGCGGAAAAAACATTTACGAATCCACCCTGCTTTCCGTCATTGACGCCATGGATTTCTTCGATTCCCTGGATCTCAGCGACATGGACCGAAACATCGCCGATCAGATTTTAAAAGAAATTCACGAACGGCTCTCCTTCCTAAAAGAAGTGGGCCTGGGCTACCTTACGCTGGCCCGAATGGCGGGCACCTTATCCGGCGGCGAAGCCCAGCGGATTCGCCTCGCTACCCAAATCGGCTCGGCCCTCGTCGGCGTTACCTACGTCTTGGACGAGCCCTCCATCGGCCTCCATCAAAAAGACAATGCCATGCTCTTGAAATCCCTTCGAAATCTCACGGACATCGGCAACACCCTCATCGTCGTGGAGCACGACGAAGACACCATGCGGGAAGCCGACGAGATCTTAGACATCGGCCCCGGCGCCGGCGTCCACGGCGGCCACATCGTGGCACAGGGCAGTTACGATGAGATCATTCAAGTGGAAGATTCCCTCACGGGGCAATACCTCTCAGGCAAGAAAAAAATTCCCGTGCCGAAAGAGCGGCGGCCCTATACGGGGGATGAGATCGTCGTTTACGGGGCTGCGCAAAACAATTTAAAGGGCATCGACGTGCACTTCCCTCTGGGACAATTTATCTGCGTTACCGGCGTCTCCGGTTCGGGGAAGAGCTCCCTCATCAACGAAATTTTGAAAAAGGCCGTGGCGCAAAAGGTAAACAAAAACAAAGTGCGCCCGGGCAAATACAAAAAAATCGAAGGTTTGGAACACGTGGACAAAATCGTCTCCATCGACCAGAGCCCCATCGGCCGCACGCCCCGATCCAATCCCGCCACCTACACCGGCGTCTTCGATTCCATTCGCGATGTCTTCGCCCAAACCAACGAAGCGAAAATGCGCGGTTACGCCAAGGGCCGCTTCTCCTTTAATGTGAAGGGCGGCCGCTGCGAGGCCTGTAAGGGCGACGGGATCTTGAAAGTGGAAATGCACTTTCTCCCCGACGTCTACGTGCCCTGCGAAGTCTGCGGCGGCAAGAGATACAATCGGGAGACGTTGCAGGTCAAATTCAAGGGCAAAAACATCGCCGACGTCCTGGACATGACCGTGGATCAGGCGGCGGAATTTTTCGAAAACCATCCGCGGATTTTAAGAAAAATAACCACCTTGCAGGAAGTGGGCCTGGGCTACATTAAGCTCGGGCAGCCCTCCACCCAACTTTCCGGCGGCGAAGCCCAGCGGATCAAGCTGGCCACGGAGCTTTCCAAGCGGGGGACAGGCAACACCCTCTATATCTTGGACGAGCCCACCACCGGCCTTCACGCGGAAGACATTCGAAAGCTACTGGGCGTTCTCTCCAAGTTGGCCGACATGGGCAACACCGTGGTGGTTATCGAACACAATCTGGATGTGATCAAAGTGGCGGATCACATCATCGACCTTGGTCCCGACGGCGGCGACGGCGGCGGCGAAGTGGTGGCTGTGGGCCGGCCCGAGGACGTGGCAAAAAACGAAAAATCCTACACGGGCATCTATTTGAAACCCCTACTGGAAAAATAAAACGAGATCGACGCAAATTGTTTGATAAAGGGCCTATTTATAGTAGGCAGTTTTCGAAAAGCGAAATAAATTTCCATGAAGGCAAACGAGAAACAGCGTTTCTCACTATCTTTCGGATTTTCTTGTGGATTTTAACACGATATAGTATAATTTCACAAAAGAAAAAACAAAGAAGGAGGCCTTAATCTTGAATACAGAAAAATTTTTCGAGAGCGATCGGAATTATCGCAAGGAAACAAAAAATTCGACTTGCGCGTCCGGCCCTAAAAGACGACGCCGATACGAATGACAGCCGATGTATTTAAGATTGAAGGGAGAAATAAAATGAAAAAGACAGGTTTACTTACAATTTTAGCCATGATCATGGCGTTTGCATTGGTCGGTTGCGGATCCGGTGCGAAAAACGGTGAAAACGCAGCAAACGACGCAGGCAAAAAAGAAGCCGCTCAAGTGAGCCAAGAAGATATGGACGCCGCCGTCAAGAAAATTAAGGACAACGGCAAATTGGTTTTGGCTACCAGCGCCGACTACCCGCCCTACGAATGGCACTTAATAAAAGACGGTAAAGATGAAATCGTCGGCTTCGATATTGAAATCGCCAAAGCCATTGCCGATGAAATCGGCGTCGAACTTGAAATCAAAGATTTGGATTTCGACGGCATTATCCCGAGCATTACCTCCGGTCAAGCGGACATCGGTGTCGCCGGCCTTTCGGCTACGCCGGAACGTGAAGAAGCGGTGAACTTCTCCGTACCCTACTTCACCAACGAACAAGTGGTTCTCGTTCGCAAAGAAGATGCAGACAAGTACAAGAAGATGGAAGACTTCGCAGGCAAGGTCGTCGGCGCACAAACCGGCTCCATTCAAGAAGAAACCGTCCGCGAAAACTTCCCGAAAGACGTGGAATTAAAGAGCCTTGCCAAATTAAACAATCTGGCCATGGAAGTGAAGAACAAAACCGCCGACGCCTTGGTTATCTCGAAAAGCTCCGGTGAACAGTACGCCAAACAATTCCCCGAACTCGTCGTCATCGACGCCGGCGTACCCGAAGAACCGGGCGTATGCGTCGCCAATAAAAAAGGCGACGACGCTTTTACCGCCTACATTAACCAAGTGGTACAAAAATTAATCGACGAAGGCAAGATCAAAGACTTGATCGCAGAATACGAAAAACTGGCCGACGAATCCACCGGCAATGAAGGCGCTGAAGAAGCGGCAGCCGACAATGCAGCAGAAAACAACGGCAAGTAAAATTGCCCGAACCATAGAGTTAAAACTGTTTCCTCGTGAAACAGTTTTTTCTATCGAGGAGGAAAAATGGACTTAATGAATTCCTGGATGGCCTTTTTAAATAAATACGGCTCATCCTATTTAGATGGAACCTTGATGACCCTAAAGCTCTCCTTTCTAGGGGTGTTCTTCGGTTTTATCCTGGGCATTTTAATCGTGCTGCTCCGCCGGTCAAAGCTGAAGCCTCTTCAGGCCATCGCAAAAATTTACGTGCAAATGTTTCGGGGCACGCCATTATTGGTTCAAGTAACGATATTCTACTACGGCTTTTCCAGCGTGCTCCCCGATCAATACGCGGCCTTAAAAAATCCCTTTGCCTTAAGTTTAATCGCCGTATGCATGAACTCCTCAGCCTATGTGTCCGAGATTATCCGCGGCGGGATCAACGCCGTGGATCGCGGACAAGGGGAAGCGGCGGCATCCCTGGGCATGAAGAAAAGCCAAATTATGCGCTACATTATCTTGCCCCAAGCCATTAAAACCGTGCTTCCGGCCCTGTGCAATGAGTTTGTTACTTTGATTAAAGAAACGGCCATCGTCTCCATCGTCGGCGTAAGCGACTTAATGTATCAGGCAAAGATCGCCCAAGGGGCGAGCTACAAGCCTTTCATGCCCAATGTGACGGCGGCGCTTATCTACTTGATTCTCGTAACCGGCCTTTCCAAGGTCATCAGTGTGTTTGAAAAGAGGTTGGCTAACAGTGATTCGCATTCATAATTTGACAAAAAGTTTCGGCGACAACCAAGTCTTAAAAGGCATTTCCACGGAAATCGCAGACGGAGAAGTGGTGGTCGTCATCGGGCCCTCGGGCTCCGGCAAATCCACCTTCCTGCGCTGTTTGAATCGCCTGGAAGAAGCCGACGGCGGCGAAATCATCTTTGAAGGCGTGGACATTAACGACAAGAAGACGGAAATCGAAAAAATTCGCGAAGACATGGGCATGGTCTTTCAATCCTTTAATCTCTTTCCCCACAAAACCGTCATGGAAAATATCACCATGGCGCCCATGTTGGTGAAAGGAACGGATCAGAAAGCGGCTGAAGCCAAGGCGGAAAAACTCTTAAATCGCGTCGGCCTCTTGGACAAAAAAGACAGCTACCCCAATCAACTCTCCGGCGGACAAAAACAGCGGATCGCCATTGTGCGGGCCCTGGCCATGGAGCCCAAGGTCATGCTCTTCGACGAGCCCACCTCGGCACTGGACCCGGAAATGGTCGGCGAAGTCCTGGACGTTATGCAACAGCTGGCCAAAGAGGGGATGACCATGGTGGTAGTTACCCACGAAATGGGCTTCGCCAGAGAAGTGGGGGATCGGATCCTATTCTTGGACGAAGGCTATTTGCTTGAAGAGGGCACGCCGGAAGAAGTTTTCGGTCATCCGAAAGAAGCCCGGACGCAAGAATTCTTAAACAAAGTGCTGTAAAATCATTGCAGACACATTCCTATTATCATTCCGAAGAATCGAGGGGCATAAGGCCGCTCGATTTTTTCTTGTGCGCTTTAGCATGAATAAACCACCAGCTATGCTGGTGGTAGGCATAAAAAGCTTTAGCTTCAAGTAAAAAAAGAACCTCCTATGATAAAATTATTGTGTTATCGGCAATAAAATATCAAGGAGGTATCCATATGGATAAGAACAGCTTAGCACATACAAGTTGGAATTGTAAGTATCATATTGTGTTTGCGCCAAAATATAGGCGGCAGGTTATATACGGGAAATTGAAACAAGACATAGGAAAAACATTAAGGGACCTATGCGACAGAAAAGGAATAAACATAATCGAAGCGGAATGTTGTCCGGATCATATACATATGCTGCTGGAAATTCCACCGAAATATAGCGTATCTCAAATCATGGGATACTTAAAAGGAAAAAGTAGCTTAATCATTTTTGATAGACACGCAAATTTGAAGTACAAATATGGAAATAGGCATTTCTGGTGTAGAGGGTACTACGTCGATACTGCGGGAAAAAATGCGAAAAAAATTCAAGAATATATCAAAAACCAATTGGAAGAAGATTATATGGCGGATCAGATAAGCATGAAGGAATTCATCGATCCGTTTACGGGTCAGCAGGTCAAATAAAGTATGAGAATAGGCGCTTTAGCGCCAACTGGGGAATTGTTGCAAGAGGAAGAAATTCAGAGCACGAAAGTGCTGCCGGTAACAGCCCCTTATAGGGGCAAAACAAACCACCGGCTAAGCCGGTGGTTCTGATTGGGAAAGTATTCTTGGAAAGGGTATAAATCGACGAGAAAGGAGCGCTATGAATAACAAAGTAGTAAAGGGCTTGCAACTGATTTTGGTCCTCGTGCTGGTGTTTTCTTTGGGAAAGATCGGCCTCTATTACAAAGATCAACACGTCTACGATCGAAACGAAGCCCGCATCGCGGAAAAGTACAGAGAAGGCGAAAAGGCCGGTGTGGAAGATGCCCATAAGGCCGCGGCGGAAAAAATCGCCGCCCTGAAAAAAGATTACCCCGATTTGGTGGCCTGGATCGAAATCCCCGGGACACCTCTCTCCCTTCCCGTGGTGCAGGGGAAGGACAACGACTATTACCTGAATCACGACATCGAGAAAAGCCGAAACGCCCTCGGCGTGCCCTTTATGGATTACCGAAACAAGGCGGATTTTTCCGATCAAAACACGATCATCTACGGCCACCGCGTGAAAAACGGCAAGGTCTTTCATCCCCTTTTGTCCTACGAAGATCCGGCCTTCGTAAAGACGGCGCCGAAAATCGTCGTGGATACGGAAAAAGGGCGGAAGGTTTACGAAATTTTCGCCGCATACAAGGCCAACCCCTACGAAGATTTCCGCTCCGTTCAATACGAAGGCCAGCGCCTCGCCGCCTTCCGCACGCGACTGGAGACGAAGAACATACTGAAAGGGCCCTTGAGATGGCAGGGAGAAAAAATCGTTACCCTGCAAACCTGCTCGGAAAAAGAAGAGCGCATGGTCCTTCACGGCCGCCTCGTGGAGGAAAAATAAGCACAAAAAAAGCGTCTCATCCGCAAAAGGAATGAGGCGCTATTTGCTTACACGTTTTTTTCGGCATCTTCCAAGAAGCGTTCGCCGACGCGGAAGATATCGCCGGCGCCCATGGTGAGGATCACATCGCCCGGGCGGCTTTTTTCTTTGATATAGTCTAAAATGTCGTCTTGTTCGCCGATGTAGATGGCCGAATCGTGGTTGGCCTTCACCGCGTTGACCAAGGTCCTCGAGTGGATGTCGCCGTAATCTTTTTCACGGGCCGCGTAAATGTCGGCGATAATGGTCATGTCGGACTCGGAGAAACTGTGACTGAAGCTATCGAGAAGAAGCTTGGTGCGGGTGTAGGTATGAGGCTGGAAGATACAGATCAGCCGATTTTTTACCGTGGGCTTTAAGGCGTGGAGGGTGGATGCGATCTCCGTCGGGTGGTGGGCGTAATCGTCGATGATGCGAATGCCGTTTACTTCGCCCTTGTATTCCAGGCGGCGGCCCACGCCGTGGTAGCCGAGGACGCCTTTAATGGCATCTTCCACGGGGATGTTGTTTTCCACGCAGGCGCTAATGGCGGCCAGGGAATTGGACACATTGTGCAGGCCCATGACTTGCAGCTGAATGGGCGCAATTTTTTCGCCGCGAATGTACAAATCGTAGCTGGGTCTGCCCGTGTGAGAGTCGATGACGAGATTGCGCGCCTCGTAATCGGCGGCTTCTTTGTAGCTGAAGGTCACGACGCGGCCCTTGGTGGCATCTTTCATGCCGTAGGCGTATTCGTCGTCTTTATTTAGAATCAACACGTCCCCTTCGCCGAGGTTGCCGGCGTAGGCCCGGAAGGTTTCGAGAATGTGGTCGATGTTGTCGAAGAAGTCCAGGTGGTCTTCGTCGATGTTTAAAATAATCGCCGTGGAGGGGAAGTATTTCAACACATTGGCCCGATACTCGCAGGCTTCGGTAAGGAAGAAATCCCCGTCGCCGATGCGCACATTGCCGCTGATTTCGCCGAGGTTTCCGCCGACCATAATGGTGGGGGAGAAGGGCTCGTCTTTAATGGCCGTGGCGATCATGGATGTGGTGGTGGTTTTTCCGTGGGTGCCGGAGACGGCGATGGAGACGTGGAAATTCTTCATGACGGCGCCGAGGAAGGTGGCGCGGTCCACGATGTCGATTTTTTTTGCGACTGCCGCCCGATATTCGGGATTGTCCATTTGAATGGCGTCGGTGTAGACGACGAGATCCGCGTCTTCGATTTGGGCGGGGTCGTGATCTTCGTAAACCGTAATGCCTAATTCCTGAAGATGTTCTGTAATGGGCGAAGCTTTTCGGTCGCTGCCGGAGATGGTGTAACCTTTGGAAAGCATCAGTGCCGCGAGGCCGGACATGCTGATGCCGCCGATGCCGATAAAGTGGATATGGTGATAATCCGTTGTTCCAAATTGGAATTGAAACATGCTTACCTCACTTCCTGGTAGTTATTTATAAGACGACAAATAAAAAAATTGCGGAAAATCCGCAATTTCTTATTTTCCGGAGTAGAATTCGACGATCAGTTGATCTTCGATTTCGATCGGGATATCTTCACGAGCGGGTTCGGAGCTTAAGGTAGCTCGATTGTTCTTTTCCTTCGTGATGTAGGGATAGGCATTGACGAAGTTCGTTTCGTAGTTTTCTTTGAACATGTCAACTTTGCGGCCGCGGTCGCTTAAGGAAATCACGTCGCCGACTTGGACTTGGTAAGAGGGAATGTTGATTCTCTTGCCGTTTACGTGAATGTGACCGTGGGTAACCATTTGTCTTGCTTGACGAATGGAAGATGCAAAACCCATACGATACGTTAAATTATCTAAGCGGACTTCTAAGCGTTTAACAAGTGCAGGGCCGGTTTCTTCTTCCGCCTTTTGAGCGTCGAGGACGTAGCGGTAGAATTGTTTTTCCATTACGCCATAGTAAGCTCTGAGTCTTTGTTTTTCCAACAATTGCTTCCCGTATTCGGTTAACTTCTTGTCGGAGCGAGCCGTGCCTCTGCCGGCGCGGTTCATCGCCTTGGGATGTCCACATACGTTCAGACCTAATCTTCTGGATTGTTTAAATCTAGGTCCCATCATTTTTGCCATTGTCTTCACTCCTAAATTATTATTTGCCGCGATAATTTAGAACCTCTGGTATTATACAAGAAAACAGAGGACATGTAAAGGGAAAAAGGCCATATTCCGCTTTTTTCTCCCTTGTGCTATACTAAAAACAGACTTGCGAGGAGGACTTATGCATATCATTTTTCAAGACACGCAATACGTCGATGTGGTGGCCGGAGAGGTATTATACCACAAAGACATTGAGATTAAAGACGGCAAGATCGCGGCGATTGCAGGCGCCCATACATTAAAAGGTGCCGAAATCATCGACGGCAGGGATCTTTTGCTCGTGCCGGGCTTTGTTAACGCCCACACCCATTTGGGCATGAGTTATTTCAGAAATTATGCCGACGACATGGATTTAAATACCTGGCTTACCAAGGCGATTTGGCCCCTGGAAGCCCACTTGACCCGAGACGACATTTATTGGGCCAGCATGCTTTCCATGGCGGAAGGAATTTTATCGGGCACAACGACTTTCTGCGACATGTACTACCACATGGACATGGTGGCCCAGGCGGCGGTGGCCATCGGCATGCGGGGGCTTTTAACCCGAGGCCTTACGGATAGCGACGGCCAAGGCGACGAAAAGCTGGAAGAAGTGCGCATGCTTTACATTAACAGCCATGGCTTGGGCGACGATTTAGTGGAAGTGGCTCCGGCGCCCCACGCCATTTACACCTGCAGTGGGGACTACATTAAAGACATTATCCGTCTTACCGGAGAGTTGGACGGCGTGCTCCACACCCATTTGTCCGAATCGAAAAAAGAAATGGAAGACGCCGAAGCCCTTTACGGCACGACGCCCATTCGCTACATGTGGAATCTCGGGCTGGATCAGGTGCGCACCATCGCCGCTCACTGCGTCCACATGACGGAAGAGGAGATGGACTTGGTGGATCCCGAGAAGTTTTTCCCGGTGCACAATCCTTCCAGCAATTTGAAATTGGCGAGCGGCATCGCTCCGGTGCAAAAAATGATGGATAAAGGCCTTACGGTGGCACTGGGAACCGACGGGGACAGCTCCAACAACAATCAAAATATGTTGGAGGAAATGCACCTGGCCGGCCTTTTGGCCAAGGGCGTGAGCTACGATCCCGAAGCGCTGAAGGCGGAAGATGTGCTTCGCATGGCCACCATCAACGGGGCCAAGGCCTTGGGGCGGGATTTCGAAATCGGCTCCATCGAAGTAGGAAAGCTCGCCGACATTAGCTGCTTTAATTTAAATTCACCGAGCTTCACGCCCAGGAACAATTTGATTAGCGCCCTGTGCTACTCGGCCCAGGCGGAAGATGTGAAACACGTGTTAATCGGCGGGAAGTTTGTATTAAAAGACCGCAAATTGATCCGCGTGGATCTGGACGACATACGAGAAGAAGTAGAACGGAAATTCCAACAACTGATCGATCGTAAAGAATTAAGCGATGCGATAAACGGCGACCTGTAGGCCGCGGAAAGAGAGGACATTATGGATAAAAAAGTAGTATACTCGGCCATTCAACCTTCGGGCAGCTTGACCATCGGCAATTATTTAGGCGCACTGAGCAATTTCTCCGATTTGCAGGAAGAATATCAATGCATTTACTGCGTCGCCAATATGCACGCCATTACCGTGCCCCAAAATCCTGCCGATTTAAGAAAGCGGACCTTAGATTTAATCGCCCTCTACGTGGCCTGCGGCATCGATCCCGAAAAATCCATTCTCTACATTCAATCCCAAGTGCCGGAGCACACGGAACTCGCCTGGGTATTAAACACCATTACCTCCATCGGTCAGTTAAACCGCATGACCCAATTTAAGGATAAATCCAAAAAGCAAAAAGAAGTCTACGCCGGCCTCCTAAACTACCCGGTGCTCATGGTGGCGGACATTCTTCTCTATCAATCGGCCTTCGTGCCCGTCGGGGAAGACCAACGGCAACACATCGAGCTCACCCGTGACATCGCCGAACGCTTTAACACTCGTTATTCGCCTACGTTTACCATTCCGGACATTATGGCGCCGAAGGTAGGGGCGAAGATCATGGGTCTGCAGGATCCCACATCGAAAATGAGCAAATCCGATCCCGACGAAAACGGCTTTATTTTAATTCTCGATGAACCTGACGTGATTCGCAGAAAAATCAAGCGGGCGGTCACCGACTCCAAGGGCACCATCGCCTACACCGACGAGCAACCGGGGGTAAAAAACCTTCTGGACATTTACTCGTCCTTTAAACACATCAGCCCCGAGGAAGCCCTCAGGGAATTTGAATCCGCAGGCTACGGCGAGCTGAAAGAAGCCGTGGCAGAAGCGGTGGTGGAAGGCCTCGCGCCGGTGCAAGAGCGCTTCCACGCCATTCGCGGCGACAAGGAACAATTGGAAGCCATTTGCCGAGACGGTGCGGAAAAAGCATCCTACTTGGCACAGAAGACGCTAAGAAAGGTATACAGAAAAGTAGGATTAGTACAATTTTAAACAAGTCTTGATTTTTTACAGAAAATTTTCTATAATGAACCTATCTTTACACATGTGAAGGAGGAGTAGATTGTCCCTCGTCCATAGAGAGGTCGCGCGTGGTGGAAGCGATCGGCGAAGCAATCGAAGGTCGCCTTCATCCTTTTTTCGCGAGAGCGAAACGGCGTCCCGTCGTTATGGGGAAGAAGTGCCGTAGCAATACGGAATAAAGGTGGTACCGCGGAATCTCGTCCTTTTCAGGGCGAGATTTTTTAGTAGGAGGAATTATGAACAGTATGCAGAAAACCTATAATCCCAAGGATTTCGAATCGCGCATCTACGCCGATTGGATGGAAAAGGGCGAGTTCACGCCGGATCGCGAAAAGGACAAGGCGGAAGGGAAAAAGCCCTTTACCATCGTCATGCCGCCGCCGAATGTTACGGGGAATTTGCACATGGGTCACGCTATGAACAACACCCTGCAGGATATTTTAATTCGCTTTAAGCGCATGCGCGGTTACAGCGCCCTGTGGATTCCCGGAACGGACCACGCCTCCATTTCCACGGAAGTAAAAGTCGTGGAAAAGTTGCGCAAAGAG
This sequence comes from Aedoeadaptatus acetigenes, assembly GCF_025566985.1. Taxonomy (NCBI): domain Bacteria; kingdom Bacillati; phylum Bacillota; class Tissierellia; order Tissierellales; family Peptoniphilaceae; genus Aedoeadaptatus; species Aedoeadaptatus acetigenes. The sequence goes on along the minus strand of NZ_JAOQJD010000016.1, from coordinate 24,315 downwards.
GGCAAGTCCAAAGACAGCTTGGGCCGGGAAAAATTCCTGGAAGCCGCTTGGGCCTGGACGGAAGAATACGGCGGCAACATTAAAAACCAATTAAAGAAGCTGGGCGTATCCTGCGACTGGTCCAGAGAGCGCTTCACTTTAGACGAAGGCCTATCCGCCGCCGTGGAAGAAATGTTTATTCGCCTCTACAAAAAAGGCCTGGTCTATCAGGGCGACCGAATCATTAACTGGTGCCCCCACGACAAAACCGCCCTTTCCGATGCGGAAGTGGAACACGAAGAGCAGGAAGGCAAGATGTGGACCTTCCGCTACCCCATCGACGGCGAAGACGACGCCATTATGATTTCCACGACCCGGCCGGAGACCATTCCCGGGGACTTGGCCGTCGCCGTCAATCCGGAAGACGAACGCTATAAAGATTACGTGGGCAAATACGCCGTGATCCCCGTCATTGAGCGGAAGATCCCCATTATCGCCGACAGTTACGTGGAATCGGAATTCGGGACCGGCGCCGTAAAAATCACCCCCTCCCACGACCCTAACGACTTCGAAGTGGGCGCGCGCCACGATTTGGGCCAACTGTTGATTATGGACGAAGAAGCCCGACTTAACGAAAACGCCGGCAAATACTGTGGCTTGAGCCGAGAAGAAGCGCGAAAAGCCATTGTCAAGGATTTCGATGAAGGCGGCTATTTGGTTAAGATCGACGATCACCACAACGCCGTGGGTCATTGCGAGCGCTGCAAAACCGTTATCGAACCCATGCTCTCCAAACAATGGTTTGTGTCCATGGAAGAGCTGGCCAAGCCCGCCTTGGAAGCTTACGAAAAAGGCGATCTCCACTTCGTGCCGGAACGCTTCGGCAAGATCTACACTCACTGGCTCGAAAACATTCGCGACTGGTGCATCTCCCGTCAATTGTGGTGGGGCCACCGCCTGCCCGTCTACTACTGCGACGACTGCGGCGAAGTGATGGTGTCGAAAGAAGCCGTTCACACCTGCACTGCCTGCGGCAGCCAAAACATTCGCCAAGACGAAGACTCTTTGGACACCTGGTTCAGTTCCGCCCTGTGGCCCTTCTCTACCATGGGCTGGCCGGATTCCACGCCGGATTTGGATTTCTACTACCCCACCGACGTCTTGATCACAGGCTACGACATCATCTTCTTCTGGGTCATTCGCATGGTCTTTTCTGCCATTGAAATTACCGGCGAGCTTCCCTTCACCGACGTCTACCTCACCGGGCTGATTCGCGACGAACAGGGCCGCAAAATGTCCAAGAGCTTGGGCAATGGCATCGATCCCCTGGACGTCATCGATCAATACGGCGCCGATGCTCTGCGCTTTACATTGATCACCGGCTCCACTCCGGGCAACGACATGCGCTTCAGCTACAAGCGGGTGGAAAGCAACCGCAATTTCTGCAACAAATTATGGAATGCGTCTCGCTTCGTGCTCATGAATCTGCCGGAAGATTTCTACGACGCCAAGGTCATAACGGAAAAACTCCATTCGGAAGATCGCTGGATTTTAACCCGCGTCGATGAAACCATTGTGGAAGTACAGGAAAAAATCGAAAAATACGACATCGGCATGGCCGCCGAAGCGGTACACGACTTTATTTGGGACGAATACTGCGACTGGTACATCGAAATGGTAAAACCGCGCCTCTACGGCGACGACATCGAAGACAGAGAAGTGGTCTACGGCGTGCTCCTGGATGTACTTGAAAAGATCCTGAAAATGCTTCATCCCTTTATGCCCTTTATTACGGAAGAAATCTACGCTTTCCTGCCCTCCACGAAAGAAGATCTTATCGTAAGCTCCTGGCCCCAAAGCGGCGTCTACAAATACGACGAAGACGTGGAAAAAATCTCCATTCTCAGAGAAGCCATTCGAGGCATTCGCAATGCCAAGGCGGAAATGGACATCGAACCTTTCAGAAAGAGCAAGCTCTATCTCTTAACCGACGACGCCCGGGCGGAAGTCTACGACGAATTAAAAGAGCATTTCGCTAACTTGGCCAACTGCACCGCCATTGAGCGCATCCCCGATCGCGACGCCGTTTCCGACGATGTCATCTCCGTGGTCGTAGAAAAGGCGGAACTTTTCCTCCCCATGAAAGACTTGGTCGACTACGACAAGGAAGCCCAACGGCTGAAAAAAGACATGGAAAAAACCGAAGCCGAAATCGAGCGGGCGGAAAAGAAGCTGGCAAATGAAAATTTTGTCAGTAAAGCGAAGCCCGAAGTCGTACAAAAAGAACGGGATAAATTGGAAACACACAAGGAAAATCTCAAAAACTTAAAAGAACGAGCCGCTTTCGTTCAAAAGCAATTGGCGGATTAGGTTTTTTATAAAACCATGGAATTTATAGGTGCTTAATGCGTAATCTCCCATCGCGAAGGGTAAAGTGTAAGAAGAAGGAAAGATCACACGAGAGGACTCGTGTTAAGGGAGGCATGTTTGTGAGAAAGAGTAAGAAGGCCATGGATATTCTCGTGGCCCTGGTACTTCTCGTCTTTGCCTGCGTTTGTTTCTTTTCATTTTACGGCAATGCCGTCGGTCTCGGCCGGTGGCAGGAAGCGTTGATCGGGATTTTAAATGAGGAATGGGGTTTTTATGCCTTTTCCGTATTTGCGGCTCTTACAGCTGTCTACGGATTGTTCCTTTTCCTGCGCTCATTAACCGTAAAGACGCGGGAAAGAAGCATTCGCATCAAGCATGGAGACGGCGAAGTGTATTTAACAGAATCGTCGGTGCGCTCGGTCGTGGCATGTACGGTGAAAAATTTTACCGAAGTGACCCGGCCCGAAGTGTCCGTGGATATCCACGGAGGCAAAGAGCCTACGATTCGATCGAAGATCACCTGCGGCGTTGCGGAAGTTACCAATCTGGACGCGTTGGCTGAATCCATTCAGGAACGCGTGCGGGAAAATTTGGAAAACTACGTGGGCTATCCCGTAGGCGATGTGGAAATCACCCTCACCGAGCCCGGTGAAGTGAAGACAGAACAGGTTGCGGGGTGAGGCGATGCGATTATTTACACAAGATGAACAGCAGCAGTTGCATTATTTAGGTGATTACGACATCGTTCCGCAAAATGCCGCAGCGCCCCGAATTGCGGAAAGCGCAAGCGCGCCTGCGGGAAGAAGGCGATTGGGAAATTTGTTTTCCTCTCCCCTCTTGAGACGCTACAAAAAAACCGTCGGCGGCATGGTGATGGGCCTCGTTATCGGGATTTTATTCATCACCATCGGATTTTTCAAAACCCTGCTCCTCGCCATTTTAATCGGCGCGGGCTTTGTGGTAGGCGGTTTCTTCGACCGCAATCCCGTCGTACTCAAGTTTTTAGATTCCATTGGTTAAGAGAAAGGACCGGATCATGACAAACGAAATCAAAAAAAATGCTGAAGAAGTAAAAGAAGCCTTAAAGGATTTGCCGGAAGTTCCCGGCGAAGAAGCAAAAGAAGTCGAGCACAGAGATTCCTTGATCTTTAATGATTCCGTCGTAGAAAAAATCGTCTCCCTGGCCGCCCGCGAAATCAAAGGCGTCTTGGACTTAAAAGGCGGCTTTATCTCCGGCATTACGGAAAGCTTCGGCGCATCCAACGACACCAAGGGCGTCGATGCCACGATCAACGGCAAGGAAGTTGTGCTGGACGTAAAAATTCTTCTGGAATTCGGCCAATCGGCACCGCGAATTTTCGAAGAATTAAAACAATACACGGAAAAACAACTGAAGCTTATGACTGGCTTGGACGTCGTGGAACTCAATATGGAAGTCGTCGACGTACTCACCCGCAAAGACTTCGAAGAAAAGAAACAAAAGAGCATTTCCAATCAAGTCGGATCCAACAAACAAGACTACAACCGTCAATGGTAAATCCAAGGACTTGATATAAAATCAGTTCGCGAAAAAACAGATGCTGAGACTCTCGGCATCTGTTTTTTTGTGACCGAAAAACGGTTTTACTATATAATAATCCTGAGAGATAATATCAAATAAAAACAAATAACGCAGGAGGGATGCATGAGTTATGACGATTTTAAAATGCCCGCTTTCGGCGTAGGGCCGATTTATGTACTTAGCTGTTTGTTTTTAACCACGCTCGGAATCATGTTTCGGGACAGAGGCTATTTGAAGGTGGGCTGTGCGGAACGGGGACGACTCTTTTTTGTCGCCTTCGGCATTTTATTTTTATTGGGCGGCATGTATCTCTGGGTTCATGCGGTGGTCTTTCAACGAATCAACGAAAAAGTTCGGGAGCGGAAGCTTTTGACCACCGGCGTCTACGGCTGCGTTCGAAACCCTGTATACAGTGCCTTCCTCTTTCTCTTTACCGGGGCTCTTCTTTTCGCTGCCAATTACCTCTTACTCCTACTGCCTATTCTCTTTTGGGCGATGCTCACCCTGTTAATGAAGCAGACGGAAGAGAAGTGGCTCTTTCGTCAATTCGGGGAGGAATACCTTACCTATTGCAGAAAAGTGAATCGCGTGATTCCGTGGTTTCCGAAAAGGAAGTCATGAGAATAAAAAATAACCCCCGGTCGAACCGGAGACTTAACAAATGGAGAGAAAAAATATTTAATGAATCGTTTATTTGCGTAAGCAAATGCCGTGGTAAGGCCTGGTAAAGATAGATTAATATGGATGAGCAGAGTAAGAAAAACGGAGGCTGAAAAATTCGACATCCGTTTTTTCTACGTCCATCCATTCGACGAAGTTTGCTTAAAGTGGGGATAGTATTTACAGGAAAGGAAGTTCGTGGTACTATTTATAGTACAAACTATGTACTATAAATAGTACGGTGGTGCCAAATCAAAGAGGATGAGGTATGGACGTAAAAATTGAAAACAGAATACGCGAATTTAGGAAAGAAAAGCATCTTTCGCAGCAAAAGTTGGCCCAGGCCGTGGGTTTAAAGCGTCGCTCCATTATGGCTTATGAGAACAACACCATCAGCCCCACCTTGGAGACCGCCTATAAAATCGCGAAAGTATTGGAGAAAGAGTTCACTGATGTATTTATTTTTAAATAGGAGGCACGATGGGCTTATTATTTAATGACAATGAGGCAATAAAAAAAGAAGTCGAAGAAAAATTCGGCGCTCAGGCGAAGTATCTTTTTGCAATGAAACATAATGGACCGGTGAAATCGACACTAAAGCTTTTTTTACTCGATGGACTTTATGCGTACGAAGCAAATAGAACCTTTGTCCTCGTCTTCGATAAAAAGGGCATTTATGAAAAGGAAATTTCGAACTCAGACAAAAAGGAATTTTACCTTTACCCGGAGAGCGAAATAGAAAAATTCGAGGTCCATCGCGAGACGAAAAAAGCCACGATTCATTTTCTTCATATCGGAAAGTCCATTGCTTACGAAATACCTTTCCGTGGACGTCTTTTTTCAGAGAATGAAGATCAATTTAATGGACTGGAGAAGGCAAACTGGCAGCAAATTTAAAAGGCAGGAATTTTTCAATTGAAAATAATTAAAAAAAGGCGAGAGGAGCATTAGAGTGCCCAAACGATGGATCATGAAATCCAACTTTATGGGATCACTCAAAAGTCCCTTCGTCTTTTTAATTGAATTCAAAAGTATTAACTATTGAAACGTCGAATTAATTCCTCCACCTGCTCGCCGTCATCTTCATTTTCAAAGCTTATTTTGAAGGCATCCTTCGATAAAGCCAGAGAAAAGACGAGCACGTCGTCCAATCGCTTTTGATAGACTCTGAAATTGCCCTCGTCGTAAACGGCGTAGCTCGCCTTGGGCAACCCGTCTTCTTGGACCACGGGAGTGGCGGCATCGCCGAACATGGCGAGGACGTCTTTGCCTTCTTCGGTTAAGGTAAGAATCTCGTCCGCGTCCTCGATAAAATCGGCATCGCACAATTCGCTCATGTATTGGCACAGAAAGAAGTAGTTCATGCGCCCTTCGTTTAAAACGGCGTCGTAAAAATCTTTCCGCCTCACCGGGCCCTTCCAGGCGTCGATGGAGGAGAGGAGATAGAGTTTGTCCGCCGCCAATGTGTGTAATGTTTCCTTTTTCATAGTATCACCTATAAGAATTATAGCACCCGAGGGGAAAAGATGGGCCGGATTCTGATATAATGAATGGAAAGTAAAAAGGAGGAGCCTATGGAAAAGAAAGAATTGGTGTTGTACTCGAGGGAAGCCATCGCCGAGCGCGTCGGGGAATTGGCAAAGGAGATCGACGCGGCCTACGCCGGCGAAGAGATTCTGATTATCGGCCTTTTGCGCGGCTGTTTCGTCTTCTGCTCGGACCTTGTTCGGGAAATGAAGAGCAAAATGGAAATCGACTTTATGACCACCTCCAGCTACGAAAACAACGAATCCTCTTCCGGGGATGTGAAGGTGTTCGGCGACTTGCGCAGTGAGGTGAAGGGCCGCCACGTGCTGATCGTCGACGACATTATCGACACGGGTCACACCCTTAAAACGGTGGCGGAAGCCATTGAAAAAATGGAGCCGTTGTCGGTGAAAACGGCGGTGATGCTCGACAAACCCTCCCGCAGACAAGTGGATTTTTCCGCCGATTTTACGGGATTTACCATCGACGATGTCTTTATCGTGGGCTATGGATTAAATTATGGGCCGTATTACAGAAATAAACTCTACATCTACACCTACGAAGATTAATTTCATTGGCCTGCTCTATTGGTGCGTCCCGGCGGCGATTTTGTTTTTGCTCTTAGGGCCGCTGTTTTCAAAGAGAGATCCTTTTTTCGGCATCGTGCTCACGGAGGCGGTGGCGATTTTTCTCCCGGCGATTTATTTCAGGAGCCGCTACGGCGGGAAAAAGCACGGAGGCATGGCCCTTGGCGAGGCGGCGCTCTTGACCGTGGCCGTCTTTCCCATCATCCTCGTGATCAACGGCATTTTTCTCGATGCCTTGAGCCGCATTTATCTTTTGGAAAATCAAAATCTGGACCTGCTCAGGGGCGACGTGGGCCTTTTTAAACAAATCCTTACCATGGCCCTGGCGCCGGCGATTATGGAGGAATTCTTTTTCCGCGGCGTCTTGTGCGAACAGTTTTCCCGCCGAAGCCCCAGGGGCGCCGTGGTTTTGTCGGCGGCACTTTTCGCCATTTTTCATTTCGAATTGCAAAACAGCTTGGCTCCCTTTCTCTTCGGATTGGTTCTGGGCTATATTTACCTCTACGGTGGTTTAAAGGCCTGTATTTTTTCCCATTTTCTTTATAATTTGTCATCCATTCTGTTTATCCACTTCTTTAACGAACGGTGGATCGCGTCCTTTTCAAAGGCGGGGCTCGTGCTTCGCCTGGGCGGCATAAAAAATGCCACCACGGTGATGCTCCTCGTGGCCGGCGCCGTGGGCGTGGCTTTGATTTTGCGCGCCTCCATAAAAAGGCCTTTACCTCGCGGCAAAAAGGCGGTGCGGCGCAAGGAGTGGATTCCGATTGCCATGCTCGCAGCTGTTTATATGATTCAATTACTTGTATAGGAGGTCGATGATGGATAAATTAGCAAGAGCGACAGAAATTCTAAAAAATGCGAAGTATGCCGTCTGTTTAACCGGTGCCGGCATCTCCACGGAATCAGGGATTCCCGATTTCAGAAGCGATAGGGGCTACTACACGAATTTTATTCCGGAAGACGCCCTGTCCGTCGGCGTGTTGGAAAGCAATCCTCAGCGCTTTTACAAAGAAGGCTACACGATTTTAAAGGATCTGGAAGGCAAAGAGCCCAATCCGGGCCACGTAGCTTTGGCCAAAATGCAGGAGAAGTGCATTATTCACGAAATCATTACGCAAAACATCGACGATCTGCATCAGGCGGCCGGCGCGAAGCAGGTGCTTCAGGTGCACGGCGACGCCTCCACGGCCCGTTGTGAGCGCTGCAACTACCGGGAAGATTTCAAGGCCTTCGACGAGCGCGTGCAGTCAGGGGAAATTCCTCCGAAATGCCCGAAATGCGGCGGCGTGATGCGAACCAATGTGGTTCTTTTCGGCGACGCCATGCCTCAAGCTTTTGATGACGCCGTGCGCGCCACGGAAAAAGCCGACACCATGATCGTCGTGGGTAGCTCCCTGAAAGTCATGCCCGTGGCTTATCTTCCGCGAATGGTGGAGCATTTAATTATCATCAACAAGGGCACCACGCCCTACGACCACAATGCCGAGGTGATTTTCGACGGGGAAGCCTCGCCCATTTTAACGGAAGTGGAGAAGCGACTCAGTGAGTGAATACGAAGCCTTTAGCCTGATCTACGACGCCGTTATGGCCAATTACGACTACGACGAGGCCTTTCGCTGGGTGAAACAAGTCGCCGGCGAAAGGGATCGGCTCGACATTCTCGAAATGGCCATGGGTACGGGAAAGCTCACGGAAAAACTCACGGCCATGGGCACGGTGGTAGGCTTCGATCGTTCCGAAGAAATGTTGATGCAGGCCTACCGGCGCCTCTACAAAAATCCCCGGGCCAAGTGGACAAAAATGGATCTGCGGAATTTTTCCTTCGGCAAATCCTTCGACTTGATCCTCTGCCTCTGCGACGGGCTCAATTACCTGCCCGATGAGGCGGATCTCTTGGCGTGCTTTAAACAGGTTCGGGCCCATTTAAAAACGGGCGGCCGCTTTCTCTTCGACTTAAATACCGCCGCCCGTTTTCGGGAATACGGCGACTTAAAAGAAATTCGCGACGAAGAGGGCTATTTTTTAACGTGGGAAAATCACTTCGACGGCGCCGTGAATCGCTACGTCATCACCGCCTTTTTGGAAGAAGAAGACGGCTCCTACGAGCGCTTCGACGAAATCCACGAAGAGTATGTATACAATGAAAAGACCGTGGAAAAATGCTTAAGGGAAGCGGGCTTGAAGGCGCTCGCCGCCTACGACGGCTATAGTTTTTCTCCCGCGACGCCGCAATCGAAGCGGATCAGTTTTGTCGCGGGCATCGACGAGTAAAGGAGTTTTATGACCGATACATGTATTCGCGCAATGAATGAAAAGGGCACCATCAAAGTGAGCGTGGCCACGGCCACGGCCTTGGTGGAAACCGCCCGCATCACCCATCAAACCTCGGCCACGGCTACGGCGGCCTTGGGACGAAGTTTAATTGCAGGGCTTTTGCTTCGAAATAAATTAAAGGGCAAAGAGGAATCCATGACCATGATCGTGGACGGATCCGGGCCTCTCGGAAGAATCGTGGTCACCGGCAGAAACAACGGCCACATTAAAGGCTATGTGGATCATCCCCAAGCGGACCTTCCCAGTCGCGAGACCGATGGCAAGCTGGATGTCGGCGCCGTCGTGGGCCTTCCCGGCACCTTGACCGTCACCATGGACTTGGGCATGCGGGAACCTTACACGGGAAAAGTCGCTCTCGTGAGCGGCGAAATCGGCGAAGACGTGGCCCAATACCTGTACCAATCCGAGCAGATTCCTTCCGCCGTCGGTTTAGGCGTCGCCGTGGACACGGATCTAAGCGTGAAACACGCCGGCGGTTTCATTATTGAAATCATGCCCGGTGCCGACAACGACGACATCGACCGCCTGGAAAAGACATTAAAGGGCGTGAAGTCCGTGACGGAACTTTTGGCTCAGGGCCTTGACACAGAGGGGCTCTTGCACGCCCTCTTGCCCGGTTACGAATTGAAGATCTTAAGCGAGGCACCCATCGCCTATGTCTGCGAATGTTCCAAGGAGAAAGTGGCGGATTCCATCGCCGCATTGCCCGACTTCGAGATTCGCGAAATGATCGACGAAGACAAGGGCTGCGAAGCCACCTGCCATTTCTGCAATCGCCGCTATCAATTCGACGAAGCGGAACTTGAGGCCATGCTCTCGGCCCACGAGGTGGAAGAGTAAATAATTTCTTCGGCCCGTTTAAAAATTTCTTGACAGATCCGTAAAGTTTCTGTAAGATAGAAAAAGGTTGTCGCTGACGACCTTGCCCAGATAGCTCAGTCGGTAGAGCAGCAGACTGAAAATCTGCGTGTCGCTGGTTCGATTCCGGCTCTGGGCACCACTTGCGGAAGTGGCTCAGTGGTAGAGCATCGCCTTGCCAAGGCGAGGGTCGCGAGTTCGAATCTCGTCTTCCGCTCCAAGCTCGGTTTATACCGGGCTTTTTTCTTGCTCAAATACATGATGAGGAGGCCGTTCAATGAAAATCATCAGAATCCTTTTGCCGCTTATATTATTCGGTGTGCTGGCCATTTATGCCATTCATCGGGCAAAAAAGATGCAGGATGCAGACGATAGGAGTGAAGAGGAGAGAGCCGAGGATCATATGGCCGAGGGCATGGCCATCGGCATGTGCTTCGGCACGGCGGTGGGAATCGCCTTGGGCGCGGAAAACCTGGCCATAGGAATCTCCGTCGGCATGTTGTTGGGCATGCTCGTCGGAATGAATGTGAAGGACAAATAGCTTTAAAACTCAGATTTCATTTTTGCTTGCGCACCTGTTTCGGCAGGTGCTGTTTTTTATGTATGAATGAAAGCGAGGCGCCAAAAGAAGTAAAAAAGAACACAAAAAAACCGCCGAGATTTCTCGACGGTTTGGAGGCGACACCCGGACTTGAACCGGGGATAAGGGTGTTGCAGACCCGCGCCTTACCACTTGGCTATGTCGCCTTACCTATTGACTATGTCAGTATAACATAGACTTTAAATATAAGCAAGGCGGATTTTTTGACAAGAGAAATTGGCGCCGATGCCCTATCCGCGCCTTATTCTATGGTATAATGAACCATTAGATCAGAGCACAAACCGAAGGGAGTACTTATGAAAGAGTTACTTGAAAAATTGGAATCCGGCGCACTGTCCGCCATTGACGGCGCCAAAACCATGGATGATTTGGAAAAAATTCGCCTGCAATACCTCGGTAAGAAAGGTGAATTAACTCAAATTTTAAAGGGCTTAGGTAAGTTGTCTAAGGAAGAACGCCCCATCGTCGGCAGTTTTGCCAACGAAGTGCGGGAAAAAGTTCAGGGAAAGCTTGAAGAAAAAATCGTCAACCTGAAAGAAAGCGTCTACGAAGCGCAAATGGAAGACGAATACCTGGACGTCACCTTAGATGCAGGGAAGCTCCGCGTCGGTCATCGCCATCCCCTTTTAAAGACGAAAGAAGAATTGGAAGATCTTTTCGTGGAAATGGGCTTCACCGTCGTGGACGGTCCGGAAATCGAAAGCGTCGCAAACAATTTCGACGCCTTAAATTCCCCGAAAAACCATCCCTCCCGCGACAAGAGCGACACCTTCTACATCGACGACAAAACCCTGCTTCGTACCCACACCTCGCCGATGCAAATTCGCGCCATGAAAGAATACGGCGCGCCCCTTCGCATTGTGAGCAGCGGTCGCGTCTTCCGTTTCGACGACGTGGACGACACCCACTCGCCCATGTTCCATCAATTTGAAGGCCTGGTCGTAGACAAAGGCGTGAGCCTGGCCAATTTAATCGACACATTAAATGTCTTCGTCAAAGAAATGTTCGGCGACGACATGCAAATCAGATACCGCCCCCACAACTTCCCATTTACGGAACCTTCCACGGAAGTTGACGTCACCTGCCTCGTCTGCCACGGGGAAGGCTGCCCCGCCTGCAACCACACGGGCTGGAGCATGGAATTGTTGGGCGCCGGCGTCGTTCACCCCAATGTCCTCAGAAACTGCGGCATCGACCCCGATGTTTACAGCGGTTTTGCCTTCGGCATGGGCATCGACCGAATTGCCATGGTTAAATACGGCATTACGGACATTCGCCTCATGTTTGAAAACGACGACCGTTTCTTGTCTCAATTCTAGGAGGTACTGAAGGATGTTATTACCCAAATCTTGGCTTGAAAAATACGTAGAACTCCCCGCCGACACGCGGACCATGTGCGATGAAATTACCGCCACGGGCAATCACGTGGAATCCATTATCGACCGCAGCAAAGGCCTCGAAGGCGTCGTCGTAGGAAAGATTTTAAAAATCGAACCCCACCCCAATGCAGACAAATTGGTCGTCTGCCAAATCGACGTGGGCGGCGAAGAAAAACAAATCTTAACGGCGGCGAAAAACGTCTTTGAAGGCGCTGTCGTTCCCGTAGCGCTGGACGGCGCAAAGCTTGTCGGCGGCATGAAAATTAAAGAAACGAAAATGCGCGGCCTGCCCAGCGAAGGCATGATGTGCTCTTTGGAAGAAGTGGGAATGGATACCTCCGTCATTCCGAAAGATGCCCGCGACGGGATCCATATTCTGCCCGACGACGTGCCCCTCGGAAGCGACTATGTGAAGATTCTGGAACTGGACAAGGAAGTCATCGAGCTCGAAATCACGCCGAATCGCCCGGACTGCTTAAGCGTACGCGGCATGGCGGTGGAAACGGCGGCCTCCACGAACAGCGCGTTGAAGGAAAATGCCGTTACCGTCACGGAAAACAGCGACGTGGCGATGAAAGATGCCTTTAACGGCCTTAATGTGGAAACGGAAAACGCGCCGCGTTTCTACCTCCGCATGCTCACGGACGTGGAAGTAAAGCCCTCGCCCCTTTGGATGCAAAACGACTTAATGGCCGCCGGTGTGCGCCCCATTAACAACATCGTCGACCTGACCAACTACGTCATGTTGGAATACGGCCAACCTCTCCACGCCTACGACCTGGAGCACTTAAAGGGCAAGGAAATCCAAGTGCGCATGGCGAAGGACAAAGAAAAAATGCACACCCTGGACGGCAACGAACACATCTTGTGTGAAGACGACATCGTCATCGCCGACAAGGAAGGCATTATCGGTCTTGCAGGCGTCATGGGCGGCGATATTTCCGGCGTCAGCGAAACGACCGCCACGGTCATCTTGGAAGGCGCCAATTTCGATGCCGATCACATTCGCAAGACATCGAAGCGCCAAGCCCTTCGCTCGGAAGCCTCCAGCCGCTTCGAAAAAGGCCTGGATCCCAATATGGCGAAAGAAGCCGTGGACCGCGTCTGCGAACTGGCCGTTGAAATCGGTGCGGCAAAAGTGGCCAAGGGCTGCTTCGATCATTACCCGAAAGAAGTCACGCCCTGGACGGTGGATGCAAAAGTGAGCCGCATCAACGCCCTTTTAGGCACGGAAATTTCCGGCGAAGGCATGGTGAAGATCTTGGAATCCCTCCTGATCCCCACGACCCTGGACGGCGATATGCTTCACGCCACGATTCCCACCTTCAGAGGCGATTTGCACATTTGGGAAGATTTGGCCGAAGAAGTGGGCCGGATTTACGGCTTCGGCAACATTACGCCCCAACCCTTAAAGGGCACATTGACTCGCGGGGGTAAGAGCCTGTTCCGCCGGGTACAAAAGCGCGCGGAAGACGTGCTTCTCGCCGCAGGCTTCGACGAATTTATGACCTACTCCTTCATGGGCCCCTCGGCTTTCGACCGGATTCAACTGGCGGCGGACGACCCCTTGAGAGAAGCCGTAAAAATATCAAATCCCCTCGGCGAAGAATACTCCATTATGCGGACCACCCTTCTTCCCAATATGTTGGATATTTTCGTAAAGAACATGAGCTACAAAAATCCCTCGGCCTACGGCTTTGAATTCGGTAATGTGTTCTCCGTGGATAAAGACGCCGACGGCTTGCCCGAGGAATACATGAAGCTCGCCATCGGTTTTTACGGCGAAGAAGATTTCTACTATCTGAAGAAAACCGTGGCCACGGTCTTGAAGCGCCTCGGCATCGACGGGGTGCGCTTCGTTCAGGTACAGGACTTCCCCCTGTTCCACAAGGGACGTCAAGCGGAAGTTTACATCGAAGACGAATGCATCGGTCGTTTCGGCTGCATTCATCCGAAGGCCCAAGCGAACTTAGGCATGAAACAGCCCGTTTACATGGCCGAATTGGATTTCTCGAAGATCGTGGAAAAGGCCAAGGACATCATTATCTACAAGCCCATCGCCCGCTTCCCCTCCATCGAACGGGATTTGGCCTTTATTGTCGACAAGAAGCTTGCGGCACAAGATCTTCTTGACTATGTGGAAAAAGAAGGCGGCGAACTTTTGGAATCCGTGGCCGTCTTTGACGTCTACTTCGGCAAGGGCATCGAAGAAGGCAAGAAGAGCATTGCGCTGAAGTTGGCCTTCCGCCACGCCGATCGGACCTTAAAAGAATCGGAAATTGCACACATTATCGATGGAATCATCGAAGGAATCGAAGGACAGTTTAACGCCAAATTACGATCTGAATAAGAGGTGTAAGATGACAACGACGCGCGTACAGGTTGAAATTGCAGGCATGACCTTTCACGTTATCGGCGAAGACGACGAAACGTACGTCAAGGCTTTGGCGGATGAGGCCAACGAGCGCATCCAAGAAGTGGAAAGCCACAACTACCGCTTAAATGACGTACAGGTATATATTTTAAGTCTCTTAAATGCGTTGGATGAAAAGAACAAGCAGGCCCGGGCCCAAGAAGCGGCCGACGCCTTGGCGGGAGATTCCCAAGGCGTGAAGGAGAAGCTTGAAGAAATCGACGCGCTGAATAAACGTCTGAAAGAAAATTCTAAGACCCTGGAGGCAAAAGATAAGAAGATCCAAGAGCTGGACGCCCGCTTCAAGGAATCCGACGACGAAAAGAAGAAGCTCGAGCGGGAAAAGGCGGCCTTATCGGAAGAAAAAGCAGCCGCCGAAGCGCAATTAAAGGCACGGGATGAAAAGATTCGCGAATTGGAAGAAAAGAACTACGAAACGCAAATGCGCCTCGTGGATCTGAATAAAGAAATATACGTCTTGCGCGGTGACCATGAACAGGAATAATCTGGAACTATTGGCACCGGCGGGATCCATGGCGTCTTTTTACGCGGCCATAAACAGCGGCGCCGATGCCGTCTATCTTGGCGGGAAGGAATTTTCCGCCAGAGCAAGTGCACAGAATTTCACGGCAGAGGAGATGGCGAAAGCTGTCTCCTATGCCCATGTCAGGGGCAAGCGCGTCTTCGTCACCTTAAACATTTTGCTTTCCGACGAAGAATGCGAACGGGCATTGAATTACGCGGCGGATCTCTACGAAATGGGCGTGGACGCCCTCATCGTGCAGGACATCGGCTTTGCGGAGCTCGTCCACAAGTACTTGCCGGATTTCGAACTTCACGCCTCGACCCAAATGAGCGTCATGGACCTTGAAGGCGCCCGCTATTTGGAGAAAATGGGCTTCAGCCGCGTGGTGGTGGGCAGAGAAATTTCTCCCGATGAAATTCGCCGCATCAAAGAAGGCACGAATCTTGAAATCGAAGCCTTTTGCCACGGCGCCCTCTGTGTTTCTATTAGCGGCCAATGTGAAATGAGCTCTTATATCGGCGCGAGAAGCGGCAATCGCGGCAATTGTGCCCAGCCCTGCAGAAAGCAGTACACCATCGAGGACGCTGCGGGAAATCCCGCCTACGACAAGGGCTATGTGATCAGCCCCAGGGACTTAAACACCATCCAATTTGTTGACCGACTGGCGGAGGCCGGCGTCTACTCCTTTAAATTGGAAGGCCGCATGAAAAGCCCGGAATACGTGGCGGTGGTGACAAGCAATTACAACAAAGCCTTGGGCGGCGAGGATTTCAAAATCGAAGAAATGGCCCAGATGTTTAACCGCTCCTACACCAAGGGCGTGGGCTTCGGCGATTTCGGCGACGCCTTTATTACGAAATCTCGCCCCAACCACCGCGGCGTGAAAATCGGCGTGGTGGTAAACAGCGATCCCGCCAAGGGCACGACGGTGGATTGGAAAAGGTTGCCCGACGAGGGAGATCTCTTGGAATTTACTGTGGCCGGGGAAAAGAAGCGCCACACCTTCGCGGGAAAGGCGGAAGAGGCCCTTCGCCTGCCCTTTGCGCCCGATGCGGGAACGACGGTGCTGCGCCTCTCTTCGGTGAAGCTCAACGAAACGGCGGCCCGTGAAGCTGAGGAAATCGCCGGCACCCGAGATGTAAGCGGCCATTTCTACGCCCACATCGGCGAATTGCCTCGCTTTACTTTAAGCGGCGATCATCGATCGGAGGCCGTGGGAGAAGATCCCCTGGAGCGTGCAAAAAAAGCGAAGGCGAACAAGGATCACATTCGGGAAAACTTAGGGAAATTTGACGGCTCCGTCTACGCATTAAAAGACGTGGAACTGGACATGGACGACGATGTCTTTCTGCCGATTTCCACGGTCAACGACCTCAGGCGTCGGGCCTTGGCAGATTACGAGAAAAAAGACGAGCGGACGCGGCCGGATTTCACCTTTTCCGAAAGCTTCAGAAAGAAAACCGTAGAAAATACTTTGCTCACCGTGGAGATCTCAGAGGAAGAGGCGATTTACGATTTGCCCTATCGAGCCATCGATCGCTTGGAGCTGTATTTTTTGCCTTCAAAAGAGGCCATGGCTTTCCTGAAGGGCGTGGACGTGCCGGTTTATTACAGTTTTCCCTACGAAACGCCGGCGGGCTACGACAAGGTCAAGAACTTTTTCGACGGCGGCGTCGTTCAAAATCTGGGCCAATTCGAAGACGTATCCGGACATATCGTGGTCGGAGAAGGACTCAATGTCTTTAACGCATACAGTTTCCGTCACTTTCATCAGGCCGAGAGCATAATTCCGTCTTTTGAATGCAAGAGGCAACAGCTGGAAGCCCTTTATCGACGCTTCGGCACCTGCGGCGAAATTTTGTATTACGGTTACCCCCGCTCCATGACCATGCGCCACTGCCCTATGAGTTTAGTCAAAGGCTGCGGCGTGGACCGCAAATGCGACACGTGCGCCTTCAGAAAGAATTACAGGCTCAGAGACGAGCGAAACGCCGCCTTTCCCTTCCGTCGCATCGGCGACATGACGGAGATATACAACAGCGTGCCCATCTATCTGGGCGATCGGGCGAAGTCCATTATGGCCGTGAAGCCTGCGGCGCTGAAGATTCGCGGGCGCGTCGGCGAAGACTTAAATAAAATCATTATGGAAGCGAGCCGCGTCATCGAAGGAAAGCCCGTGAAAAAGCCCGTGGTCAGCGAATTTACCCGCGGCCATTTCAATCGCGGAATCATCTAGAAGCAAGTGTTTAGAAGAGGAGGAGATATGGCGCCTAAAATCGAAGCCATTCTTGAATTTCACGACATTGTCGAACAATTAAAGAACTTGACGACGTCGAGCATCGGCAAGAAGCGTTGCGAAACCATGCGCTTTTCCGCCGATCCCGCAGTCATCGAACAGAGGCAGCAGGAGACCGAAGAGGCTTTTCGCCTCCTGGTCGAGCGCTCGGCTCCTCCCTTGTCCGGCGCCCGCCCCGTGGCGAAAAGCGCCCACTACGCTTCCCGCGGCGGCGTGCTCCACATAAGCGAGCTTTTGGAAATCGGCGATTCCCTTCGCGGCGTCTCTCGCATGCGCAAATACATGGCCGAGGCCGACGAATCCGCGGAAGACCCCTATCCTTCTATTCGCGCCATGGTATCGGCCCTGTGGACTCAGGGAGATCTCAGAGAGCGCATCGAAGCCACCATCGAATCGGAAGATTCCATTTACGACGATGCCTCCCCGAAGTTGAAGACCATCCGCCGTTCTTTGGCGCGGAAAAAAGATCAGGTGCGGGACAAATTGCAGGCCATTTTAAATTCTCAGGACCTGCAGGAATCCCTGCAGGATTCCCTCGTCACCATGCGTGAAGGCCGCTACGTGGTCCCCGTGCGCCACGACGCGAGAAGCAAAGTAAAGGGCCTGGTTCACGACATGAGCGCTTCGGGCCAAACGGTGTACATCGAGCCCATGGCCATTGTGGAGGCGAACAACGAGATCCGTCAGCTGGAGCTGGAAGAACGAGACGAGATTCAGCGCATCTTGGAAGAGCTTTCCCAAGAAGTGGGTCAGTACCCGGAAGCCTTCGCGGAAAACGAGCGACTCTTCGGTCAGCTGGATTTTATCTTCGCCAAGGCCAAGCTGGCCTCGGATCAAAACGCCGTGCGTCCCAAGCTTTCCGAGAAGCGCATCACAAAGCTGATTAACGCGCGCCATCCCTTAATCGACCGCCATAAAGTGGTGCCCTTGAATTTGGAATTAGGCGGCGACAATCAGGGTCTGATTATTACCGGGCCCAACACCGGGGGCAAGACCGTGAGCCTGAAGACCTTGGGACTCATGGTGCTTATGACCCAATACGGCCTGCACATTCCCGCAGACCGCGGCACCACCGTGGGCATTTACAACGGCGTCTATGCCGACATCGGCGACGAACAGAGCATCGAACAGTCTCTTTCCACCTTCAGCGGCCACATGGTGCACATCGTGGACATTTTAAAGGCCGTGGACGAAAACAGCTTGGTCCTCTTCGACGAACTGGGCGCCGGCACCGACCCCACGGAAGGGGCGGCCCTGGCACTGAGTATTATCGAACACCTAATGGCCAAGGGCGTGAGCTTTATGGCCACCACCCACTACACCCAGCTCAAGCTCTATGCCTTGACAAGGGATGGCGTGCAAAACGCCTCCATGGAATTCGACGTGGAGACATTGACGCCCACCTACCGCCTCCACGTGGGCGTGCCCGGCAAGAGCAACGCCTTTGAAATTTCCTCCCGCCTCGGACTTCCGAAAGAAATTTTGGACGGCGCCGAAGATTTTCTGGAAGGCGAAGACATCGCCTTTGAAGACGTGCTCACCACCTTGGAAGCGGAACGCAGTCGCTTGGAAAAGCGGGAAGCGGAGCTTGTGCAACTCACCGGCGAATATCGGCGGGAAATGGCGGAAGCGAAAAAGACGGCGAATCGGATAAATGCCGAAAAGGATCAGATTTTGCAGCGGGCGAGAGACGAAGCCCGCCGCATCGTAAAGTCTGCCAAAGAAGATGCGGATCTCGCCGTGTCCGAAATACGGGATATTCGCGAGCAACTCAGAAAAGAAGATGCCCAAACTCTGCAACAGGCCCAAGATCTTTTGCGGGAAGGGGGCAAAAAGTATCGCGACAAAGACGAAGGCATCGTGCTGAAGCGGGCGGCCAAACCAGCCAAGGCCCTGAAGCCGGGAGACGAAGTCTACGCGGAATCATTAGGCGTGTCCGCCACGGTACTTGAAGGGCCCGACAACAAAGGCGAGGTCCTTGTGCAGGCGGGTTTAATGAAAATGACCCTACCCGCCGCATCCTTGATTCGCAGCGAACCACAGGCAAAGGCAGAGAAAAAAGTCAACACGTCGAAAGTGCGGCAAAAGAAGCAAAAGAACGCCAAGGTGGAATTCGATATTCGAGGCAAAACCTTCGAAGAGGCGGAGCCCATTTTGGAAAAAGCATTGGACGACGGATATTTAGCTTCCCTGGACCGGATACGAATCATTCACGGAAAGGGAACGGGGATGCTGCGCAAGAAAGTAAAGGAATACTTGCGTCACCATCCCTTGGTTAAAAAGCAGGAAGATGCCGAGCCGGCAGAAGGCGGCAGTGGCGTGACCATTGCATACTTAAGATAGGAGAGACTATGATCGATTTTAAAGAACAAATTGCAGAAGGGCTGGCTCGGGAAACGGGGCTGGAGAAAAACGAACTACTTTTAAAGATTGAAACGCCGCCGGACAAAAAAATGGGGGACTACGCCTTCCCTACCTTTACCCTGGCGAAAACCATGCGGAAAAATCCGGCCATTATTGCGCAAGAACTGAAAGAAAAATTGGAAGGCATGGAAGGCATCGAACAGATCGTCGTTGCCGGGCCCTACCTAAACTTTTTCATCGACACGAAAACCCTGGCCGAAAACGTGCTGAAGGCCGTGGTAGAAGAAGGGGATCGCTTCGGTGCCTCGAATCTCGGCGAAGGCAAAACCGTCATCGTGGAATACTCCTCGCCGAACATCGCCAAGCCCTTCCACATCGGTCACATTCGCACCACCATTATCGGCGATTCCATTAAGCGCATTTACAAGCACTTGGGCTACAAAGTCGAGGCCATTAACCACTTAGGCGATTACGGCACCCAATTCGGCATGATGATCGAAGCCTACAAGCGCTGGGGCGACGATGAAGTCATCGAAAAAAACGCCATTCCCGAACTGGTGAAACTTTACGTTCGCATTAACAAAGAGGCGGAAGAAGACCAAGAACTTTTGGACAATTCCAGAGAGTGGTTCAGAAAGCTGGAAAGCGGCGACGAAGAAGCTGTCTCCCTCTGGCAATGGTTCCGCGATCTGAGCTTAAAAGAATTCGAACGGGTCTACGATATGCTGGATGTGGAATTTGATTCCTTCCGCGGCGAATCCTATTACTCCGAATTAATGATGAAGGCCGTGGACGAAATCAAGGAAAAGGGCCTTTTGGTGGAAGATCAAGGGGCGCAAATCATCAATTTGGACAAATACAATTTGCCCCCGTCCATTATTATTAAAAGCGACGGCTCCACTATTTATTTGACCCGCGACATCGCCACGGCCATTTTCAGAAAAGAACACTACGACTTCTACAAGAATATCTACGTCGTGGGCAGTCAACAAAACCTTCACTTCCAACAATTAAAAGCCATTTTAAAAGAAATGGGCTACGACTGGGCCGACGACTGCATCCACGTGCCCTTCGGCATGGTCTCTCTGCCGGAAGGTACCCTCTCCACCCGGAAGGGCAAAGTCGTCTACCTGGAAGATGTTTTGAATCGCGCCGTGGACAAAGTGGAAGACATTTTAAAAGAGCGTGAAGAAACGAGCGGCATGAAAATGGACAATCGCGACGAGCTGGCCCATCAAGTGGGCATCGGCGCCGTGAAATTCCAAGAGCTCTTTAATCAACGGATTAAAGACTACGTCTTTGATTGGGATCGCACCTTAAGTTTCGACGGCGAAACAGGCCCCTATGTTCAATACACACACGCCCGCATGAATTCCCTTCTGGAAAAAGGTGGCTTCGACGTAAGCCGGCCGGTGGATGCGTCCCTGCTCACCTCAAAGGAAGAAAAAGAACTCTTGCAAAAACTTTACGGCTTCAATCAAGTGATCGTAGACAGCCACGAAAAGTACGAACCCTATTTCGTGACCCGCTACATTACCGACTGCGCAAAAATTTTCAACAAGTACTACACCAATACGCCCATTCTCGTCGACGACGATGCACTGAAACAGGCCCGCCTGCTTTTGGTATACGGCGTCAAAAACATGATCCGCATTGGTTTGGATCTTTTGGGCATCGAAGCCCCGGACAAAATGTAAGAAAGAGGCGAAAGCCTCTTTTTTTATGGAGGAAGAATGAACCCTTTACTCGTCGCCCTAAACGCCAGCTACGTTCACACAAATTTGGCCGTGCGCCTTCTTAAAGAATCCACGAAGCGGCCGGTGGGCCTTCTGGAAATGACCATTAATGAATCGAAAGACGTCATGCTGCAGAAAATCCTGCGGAAGCGCCCCGATGTGATCCTTTACTCTGCCTATATTTGGAATTGGCCTGAGATCGAAACTCTGGGCCGCTATATAAAAAAGGCCTTTCCCGAGATCAAACAATACGTCGGCGGTCCGGAAGTCACCTACGACAGCGTCGAGCGCATGGGAGAAGCGGCGTGGATCGACGGCATCTTGCGCGGCGAAGGCGAAGACAGTTTCGACGATTTTTTAGCCTATCTCGCCGGCGAAGCCGAAGCGGAGGCGGTGGCGGGCCTGGTGTATCGCTCCGGAAATAAAATACAGGCGAACCCCGTGAAAGGACCGCTTTCCATGGATGGCCTTCCCGCCGGCTACGAAGAGGAAGACTTGAATCATCGCATCGCCTATTACGAATCCATGCGCGGCTGCCCCTACCACTGCAGCTACTGTTTGTCGTCCGAAGACGATGTGGTGCGCTACCGAAGCGCGGAAGAAATCAAAGCCCATATGCGTCGAATTTTCCGGACGGGAACGAAGCTGGTAAAATTCGTGGACCGATCCTTTCACATTCGTCCCGCGCGCACAAAAGAGATCCTTCGCTTCTTCATCGACGAGGCGCCGAAGGGCATGTGCATCCACTTTGAAATGAATTTGGAACACATGACCCCTGAAGTGGCTGAGGTAATCAATGAAGCGCCGGCGGGCCTCTTTCAAATCGAGGCGGGAATCCAATCGGTGAACCCGGAAGTGAACCGGCGCATCCACCGGAGCACGGATCTGGACAAAATGAAGCGGGCCATGGCCATGATCGACCGAGACAAAGTGCATATCCACGTGGATCTCATCGTCGGTCTTCCCGGAGAAGATATAGAAAGCTTTCTTCAAGGCTTTGACCGGGTGGTGCCTCTCGGAGCGAAAAAGATTCAAATCGGCTTTTTAAAATTGCTCCGCGGTACGGAACTGCGACGCAGGGCCGAAGAATTTCACATCGTCTACGACGACCGCCCGCCCTACGAGGTGATCCGCACCGATGTCCTTCGGGCAAGTGAAGTGCTATTACTGAAAAATTTTGCCACCATTGTGGAAAACTATTACGACGAAGACGTTTTTCTCGCCGTAAAAGCCGAAGTCAAGAAGCGAGGCCTGTGCCCGTCGGAATTCTATATGGCCATGGCTCGGGCACTTGAACAAAACATTCACCGAATGCCTCTGAAAAATCGCGAGGGCAAGTACCGCTTCCTTTACAGCTTTTTAGAAGAAGCGAGCCTGTTGGACGAGGCTATGTACGCGGCTTTGAAAGAAGACTTCTATTTTGCGGAGAATCGCTACATCGGCGGTGTCCTGCCCGTGGAGGATCCGGAAGTGGACCGTCAGTCCGTGGTGGAATTTCTGAAAAACCACCCGGACTTTGTTCCCGCAGACGATCCCCTCAAAGCGTCGAAACAGGTGCGCGGCATTCATTTACCGGGGCGCGTGCGCTACATTTACTACGAAAACGGAAAATATAAAGATCACAGAGATGAAAGGAAGGACCATGGACAGTAAGAAATACCTAAGGGACTGGTACGACGCCATCGGCTTCTTGGAACAAATTCCCGGTCGCGAGAAAATATTGAACGGCGCGCCCATACCCATGTTGCAAAAAGACCTTGTTAGCGAAATCAAGGCGCAGCGCGGCGACGGCACCATGGATTACCGCCACATTTTTACCGCCATGTGCGTTCTCGTCGCCTTGGATCCGGAATTTCCCTATGCCGACGTGTACCTGAAATTTTTAAAAGAAAATCGAGACGACGCCATTCGCGCCATCGATCGGCAGTTGGCCATTGCCCTGAAACAGGAAGAGGCGGAATTCGCCTACTTAATGGCGCGGGCCAAAGAGTGCATACGAGGGGATGTGCGTGATCGACTGGAGACCACCTATGCCATGGAGGGCATCTACAATAAAAACTGGGGGCAGGGAGAAGACTTAAGCGATCTGTTAAAAGAAATCACCGATCGCTACGAGTCCGTCATTAACGACGAACCGAACTGCGCCGAAGCCTACGGAGCGCTGGGGCGGCTTTTCGAAGCGCAGGCCCTCTACATCAAGGCGAAGTTTTACGACGAAAAGGCCCTGGCCCTCGCCGAAGACGATCTATTGAAAGAACAAATGCGAATGGCACTTGAGCGGGTGGAAGAGCCGGCGGCCATTGACGGGGCGAAGACCTACTTGCACTACGGAAAATACGAAGACGCCATTGCCGCTATTCAGTCCCTGGATTCCAAGTACACCGAGCCCGCTCTGTGCGCACACATTCTGGGCATGGCCTATTACGGATTGAGAGACATGGACAAAGCCATCGCCTTTCTCGAAGACGCGGCATCCCACGGCGACGACGGCGAAATCGAAAACGACCTGGCCATCGCCCTGGCCGCCGCGGGAAGAGAAGAGGAAGCCCTGGAAGTTCTCACAAATCTTCTGGACAAAGAAAACGACAATCGCACCGCCCTTATGAACCGAGGCATTCTCTATTACAGAGAAGAAAAGTTTTCAGAAGCGCTGAACGACTTCGAAAAAGCCTACCGTCTCGCCTCGGATCCGGACCTGTGGGCCCTGATTGAGCAGACGAGAGAGCTGGCGGAAAGGGCGTAAAGGAAGAGATAAACTGAAGTAAAATTCGTGTTGACAAGAAATAGTGACCTGCGTATAATAATACTTACCTATTTGAGCGAACGCACTCGCGAGAGAAAAAGTTCAAAAAATAGGTTGACAAAAGTCGCCATCACATGGTAGACTATACAAGTTGTCACGTGAGGCACGTCAAAAAAACTTTTTACAAAGATTTAAAAAGTGCTTGACAAAAAAGCCTCTGCGGGATATACTAAATAAGCTGTTTCGTAAGACACAGCGCTGAACCAAGTTAATTAAATGGTATAAGAGATTAAACCATAACAATCTATAAGCTTAAAGCGGAACACAGTCAGTGGATCCGAGCTAAGCAAACTCAAAGTTTTTATTGAGAGTTTGATCCTG
>NZ_JAOQJD010000015.1:0-48445 GCF_025566985.1 Aedoeadaptatus acetigenes | reverse complement strand
CTCACGCTCTTTTAGTGTAAAATGAGAATAATGATTCATCGTTCCTCCTGGTTGATTGGTTTTCGTCGACACAATTTTACCAGAAAACGGTGGATCATTTTTTGTTGCACTTAGATTGTAAATTCAAGGAATAAAAAAACCGGGCCCGAAGGTCCGGCGAAGCAAACGGCAGAGGCTGTTTGCTTTTTTTATTACAGTTGTTTCTTTTTTCGGCTCTCGATAAGAATGGGTACCGTAAGGCCCGTGACGATGCAGAGGATGCCGGCAATTTTATAAAGAGATAGGGTTTCGCCTAATAGGGTCACGCCCATAATGGTGGCGCACATGGGGTTTAAGGCGCAGAACATGCCGGCCCGCTCCGGGGTGGTGTGGCGTTGGGCCACGGGCTGCAAGGTAAAGCCGAAGCCGGTGCAGACGACGGCCAGCATGAGGATGACGGTCCATTCCACATGATTTTCGGGCCACCGCGGCGTTTCCGTGAGAAAGGTGGCGAGGGATGAGAGGATAAAAATCCACAGTACCTGCAAAAAGCCCAGTTGGAAGGGGTCGTCGGTTGCGGCGAAGCGAGCGGTGAGGATGATGACCGTGGCGTAGTTCAGCGCCGCAATGAGGGCGAAGATTTCGCCGCGGGTCAGGGCGATCCTGCCCGGGGTGTAAGTTAAAAAGCCTACGCCTATAATAGTGATCACCGCGCCGAAAATGGCGGACTTCTTCGGCAGGGTGCGTGTAATGAGGGCGACTAAGAGTGGCACGAGAATGATGGAGGTGTTTTCCAAAAAGGACACGGTGGAAGAGGGGGATGTTTTTAAGGCCATAAACTCAAAGGCCATGACGGCGAAAAAGACCACGCCTAAAATCGTGCCGTGAAGAAGGGTGCTCTTTGTCATGGGATAAAGCCGCTTGTGAAACAAAAGGGTCAGGAGGAGGACGGCGACGAAGAAGCGGACGGCCAAGAGATTAAACACGTCAAGGCCCTCCATGCCGATTTTAATAAAGTAGTAGCTCGTGGCCCGGGCGATGATAACGGCGGCCAGGAGTACGGATGCACTTTTTTCGCTCATGATTGCTTCTTTCTATTGATGGTAGACAGTGATGTCTCGGGTGAGGAAATAAAGAATGATGTTTCCTGCCACAAAAATAAGAGTGAGCAGGGCGGCGTAGACGAGGGGCGCCTTGGTCATGACGCCGACGCCGATGAGTAAAATGGCGAAGCTGACCAAAAGGCTTCCCAGGCCGGAGAAAAAGGATTGTTTTGAATTTTTCGCCAGCTCTTGGGGATTGGTCCAATCGTAATTGGCGAATTTCCAGTCGAAGAACAGGGAGATGCCGTTGATGAAAAGGGCGTAGGCCAAGGGGCCGAAGAGATAAAAGGGCCAATACACGAGGTCGGGCCGTAAGTTTATAATGAGGAGCAGCCAGGCAATGATATAGGCGGGAGCGATAAGGCTTGCGGCCATAAAAAGCTTCCCGAGAAAAACCGACTGCCCCTTTAAAGGCAGGGTGTAGGTGTTATATGCACTCGCGCCTTCCAGAGAAAAGCCGAAGCCCGCTAGGTTCATCATGCCGGCGAGGCCGATGAGAATCAAAAAGATCGCCGCGTCCGGGGAGACGAAGGACTGGCTTTCTAAAAAGCCGAGAAACATTTCTTTCACGGCGGGCACGAAGAGAATGGCCGCGAGAATTACCGGGAGCACCGTGCCGAAAAAGCTGTTAAAGGCCACGGCGCTGTTGGAGAAAAAGAGCTGCCGTTCTTTTCGAATGAGGGCGGCATATTTTCTGCGCACCTTGTAGTCGCCGCCTTTCACTGCCTTCACCGTGCCGCGAGGGGCCAAGCTTTCCCCGATGGTAAAAAAATGTTTCGCCATGTAGTTAAGAAAGGCGTAGTATATGATCCCTGTCAAAAGAACAAAGACGAGGATAAGCCACAAATGATGATTCAGGGCGAAGGATACGGGCCGTGCCGCCGCGGGCAGGCGATTGTAAAAGCCCATGAAGACGACGAGGTCTTTAAAGTCCCGTGCCAGCTCCGTGTAAAAGCCCACCATAAAGACGACGAAGAGGAGAAAGCCGAAAAAGCTCTTCACGCCCTTTGACAATTGAAGGCGACTTCCGCCTTTTGCCGAGAAAATGCGCAGAAAGCAGCCCAGGCATTCGCCTAACTGATTGGCGCAAAAAAATACGACGAGGACGAGGATGGCCTTAATCAAAGAGCCCGTGGCCACGTAAGTAAGAATCATGGAGGGTAGGGTAAAGGCCAAGACCAAGGGAAGACTGAACACGGCCGGGCCCGTGTTTTTTGAAATAAGGATGAGCCGCGTGTCCACGGGCAGGCTCCACAATGTGGATTGGTCAAAGTCGTTGAAGTAGATATTTCGAATTTGAATAAAGGCGATGATGGCGCTGGCGAGAAAAAACGCGAGGGCCATGACGTCCATAGAGGAAAGAGTCCCCGCATCGTTTAATACAACCGACACGGAAAAGGCGCCGGCCTCGCCTTTCGAATCCAAAATCGCCATGGAGGCGAAGATGGGCAAGAGCCCGCCGATCCAAAAGTAGCCCCAAAGGGAAAGGAGATAGATTAAAATGCCGAAGGCCTTTTTCTTTTTCCCCTGGGTGAATTGATTAAAGGTGCGCTTTCTTTCCAGTCGGTTTAAAAGCCTAAGCTTGTTCATGGCTTTGCATCCTTTCCATGAACAGATCTTCCAAGCTGCCCTTTTGAAGCACCTCTTCCGTGGGACCGAAAAAGACCAAATGGCCTTCGCGAATAATGGCCACCTTGTTGCACAACTTTTCCGCCACTTCCAAGACGTGGGTGGAGAAGAGAATCGTCGTGCCCTTTTCCGCCGCCATTTTCTTAAAGGTTTCCCGAATGGATTTCGTGGCCATGGGATCCAGGCCCACAAAGGGTTCGTCCAAGACGATGAGCTTGGGATCGTGGATCAAAGCGGCGATGAGAGCCAGCTTTTGCTGCATGCCGTGGCTGTAATTGTCGATGGACTCGCCCAAGCGATCGCGAATGGCGAAGAGGTCGGCGTAGTATTCGATGCGGTCTCTGCGGGTTTCGTAATCCAGCTCAAACATGTCGGCGATGAAATTTAAGTACTCGATGCCCCGCATGAATTTATAGAGCTCCGGATTGTCCGGCACGTAGCTGTAAAGTTTTTTCGCTTCCAGAGGTTCCTTTTCGATGTCGTGGTCGCCGATGAGAATCTTTCCGCCGTCAAAGGGAATGAGTCCTAAGGCGGATTTGATGGTGGTGGTTTTCCCGGCGCCGTTGGATCCGATAAAGGCGCAAATGTCTCCGGGGTCCAATTCAAAACTCACGTCGTGAAGAATTTGTTTCTTGCCGTAATATTTAATTAAATGCTGTATTTGAAGCATAGAACCTCCTTTAATTGCGAACGATTTTCCATTATTAGAATATAGTACGGGGCGCGGGATTGCAAGAAAAGAGGGGAGGCGAACGGTGATTTAATCGGTAAAATTTGTGTTATAATTTTCTTCTAAGGAGGAAGAAATGCATCAGTACAGGGGACGATTAATTTTGCACACGGGGAGCATGTTTTCGGGAAAGACATCGAGCTTGGAGCGGGAAGTGAAGCGCTTTCGCATCGCCGGCTACAACACGCTGGTCTTGAAGCCCACGCTGGATACCCGCTTCATTCACTCTGCCATAACGAGCCACGACAACACGTCGCTTGAGGCCGTGGTGGTGGAAGACATCGCCGGTGTGCTTGAGGCGGCGGCGGAGCACAGGGCCGACGTGGTGGCCATCGACGAAGTGCAGTTTTTAGGCGGCGCGACCGATGAAATTCTCGCGGCCTTCGACACCCTTTTAGACGAGGGTAAGACCGTGGTCTGCGCGGGGCTGGACATGGATTACGAGGCCCATCCCTTTGAGATCGTGAAGGAAATCATGGCCGTGGCCGATTACGTGGAAAAGCACCACGCCGTCTGCGCCCACTGCGGCAGCGACGCCTGGGTGAGCCACCGCACGTCGGGGGAAGGAGGCCGTGTGGTCATCGGCGCCACGGAAAGCTACGAACCGCTGTGCCGCGCCTGTTTTAAGCGGATACAAAATCGCGGCGAAAGGGGGAGAAAATGAGTGAGAAAAAAGTTGCGGTCTTCGGCGGCTGCAATGTGGATATTAGCGGAAGGCCCTACGAGCATTTGGATCTTTACGACTCCAATCCCGGGGCCGTGGAGTTAAGTCCCGGCGGCGTGGGACGAAACATCGCCGCCACCATCGCCCGCTTGGGCATCGAGACGGCGCTCATTACGGCTTTCGGCGACGACGACAAGAAGGCCATGATCCTGGCGAGGGCGCCGGAAAAATTATCCTTCGATCACGCTTTTACCTTCGAAGGGGCGTCAACGGGCAGCTACCTGGTGCTCTTGGATCAAGAAGGGGAAATGCACGCGGCAGTCAACGACATGGCGGTCATGGAAAAGCTGAGCCCCGAGAAAATAAAAGCGCGCCGCCAATTGGCCGAGGCGGCGGATTACGTCGTGGTGGATGCCAATTTGCGGGAAGACACCTTGGCGGAAATTTTCTCCTGGAACATGAAGGCCGTGGTGGACGGGGTAAGCGCCGTGAAGGTAAAGAAATTTGCCTCTTTTCTTAATCGCATTCATGTGTTAAAATGTAACGTTCTGGAAGCGCAGGTATTAAGCGGCCGGGGAAGCGACGATGTCGCCACTCAGGGCGCCGCTTTACGAAGCATGGGCGTGGAGTATGTGGTGATTACGGCGGGAGCCGACGGAGCCTACTTGTTTAAGGACGAGGAAATGCTCCACTACACCACCAGTCCCATGACCATTCGGGGAGCCACCGGCGCCGGGGATGCCTTTTGCGCCATGTTGACGGCAGAGATGGCGAAGGGTAAGACGATTGACCATGCCGTCGTCGGCGCCATGGCCGCATCGCGCATGGTGCTGAAGAGCGATCAAAGTGAACTTCCTTTCTTTGATGCAAAAGAATGGGAAAAAGAGAAAAAGGAGATTCATTATGAAAGAAACTAATTTGAAGCAGTACATGGACATCGCCCCGGAAGTACAAAAGGCATTGGATGAAAACAAGCCCGTGGTGGCACTGGAATCCACCATTATCTCCCACGGCATGCCCTATCCGAAAAATGTTGAAATGGCCAAACACTGCGAAGCCATTTTGAGAGACGCCGGCGTCACCCCGGCCACGACGGCCATTATCGGCGGCCGCATTAAGGTGGGCCTTTCCGAAGAAGAAATCGAATTTATGGCCACCTCCGACGACATCGTGAAGAGCTCTACGAGAGACTACGCCCACATCGTCGCCGAAGGGAAAAACGGCGCCACCACCGTGGCCACCTCGGTCTTGACGGCGCGCCTCGCAGGCATTCCCATTCTCGTCACCGGCGGCATCGGCGGCGTGCACCGCGGCGCGGAAACCACCATGGACATCTCCCGCGATCTTCAGGAAATTGCGAACACGGACATCGCCGTGGTCTGCGCCGGCTGCAAATCCATTTTGGACATCGGCCTTACCTTGGAATATTTGGAAACCTTCGGCGTGCCGGTCATCGGCTACGAAACGGAAGAAATGCCCGCCTTCTTTACCCGCCGAAGCGGCCACAAACTGGACTACCGCTACGATGACCCCACAGCCATTGCAAAGCTTATGAAGACGAAATGGGATTTAGGCATCGACGGCGGCATCGTCGTGGCCAATCCCATTCCCGAAGCCGACGCCATGGACGAAGATACCATTAACGCCGCCATCGAAAAAGCCTTGGCCGATGCGGAAAAAGAAGGCATCTTCGGCAAAGCCTCTACGCCGTTCCTGCTCCAACGGGTGCTGGAAGTTACCGGCGGCAGCAGTTTGGAAGCGAACATCGCCCTCGTTTACAACAACACGAAATTGGGCGCGGCCATCGCCAAAGCATACAGCGAAAACAAGTAAAAGAAATTGCCCGCAGCGTTGCGGGCTTTTTTATTGGGCGAATCTATTGACCGAGGCGAAAAGGGCGTTTATAATACGATTATTGTTTAGTAAATTAAGATTAAAGTTTAGTGGTGATTATGAGCATCGGACAAAAAATTCGTCGCCTGAGGCAGGTGCAGCAACTTACCCAAGAGGAGCTGGCCCAACGAAGCGAGCTCACCAAGGGATTTATTTCCCAGGTGGAGCGGGACCTCACCAGCCCTTCTGTGGCGACATTTATGGACATATTGGAAGCATTGGGCGTCTCGCCGGAGGCTTTTTTTAAGGACGAAGAGGAAATGCAAATCGTCTTTTCCGAAGAAGACGCCTTTACTTTTGATGACGAGGTCGCGGGCTACGGCGTGGATTACATCGTGCCCAACGCCCAGAAAAATTCCATGGAACCCACTTTGTGGCGCATCGCGCCCATGGGTTCGTCGAAAGTTCTCGGTCCATTTGAGGGCGAATTTTTCGCCTACGTCCTCTCCGGGCGATTGGATTTCTGCCGAGGTGACGACGTATTTTCCGTGGAAGAAAAAGATACGATTTACGCGCCGGGGGATGCGCCCTGTTTTTTCAGGAACCTTTCATCCGAGGAAGCGACAGTCCTTTGGGTGAGTAACCCGCCGAATTTTTAGGAGGTGACAGGGGATGCAGTTAATTGAAATTAAAAACATGAAGAAATCCTTCGACGATACGCAGGTGCTCGACGGCATCGATTTAAGCGTGAGAGACGGTGAGTTTTTGACCCTTCTCGGTCCCAGCGGCTGCGGAAAGACCACGCTATTGAGGATCATCGCGGGCTTCGAGACCCCCGACGAGGGGGAGCTTCTCTTTCATGGCAAAGACATGCTCCGCATCAAACACTACGAGCGGCCGGTGAACACGGTTTTTCAAAAATACGCCCTGTTTCCGCATTTAAATGTCTACGACAATGTGGCCTTCGGCTTAAAGCTGAAGAAATTGCCGAAATCCACCATCGACAGCCGCGTGACGGAAATGCTGGAATTGGTGAATCTGCCACAGGTAGCCAAGCGAAACATTCAGTCTCTCTCCGGGGGCCAACAACAGCGCATCGCCATCGCCCGCGCCCTGGTCAACGATCCGAAGATTCTTCTCCTAGACGAACCTTTGGGCGCCCTGGATTTGAAGCTCAGAAAGCAGATGCAGTTTGAGCTGAAGCGGATTCAGGAGCAGGTAGGCATTACCTTTATCTACGTTACCCACGATCAGGAAGAGGCCCTGAGCATGAGCGACACGGTGGTGGTCATGCGAGACGGCGCCATTCAACAAATCGGCACGCCCACGGACATTTACAACGAGCCGGAAAATGCCTTCGTGGCCAATTTTATCGGCGAAAGCAATATTATTCGGGGCCGCTTCGTAAAGGACAAATTGATTTCTTTTTACGGCAGGGAATTTCAGTGCGTGGATGAGGGCTTCGAAGAAAATGCGCCGGTGCAAATCGTCATACGGCCGGAAGATGTGGAACTGAAAGCCGGCCGCGACGATCTCCTTCAGGGCACGGTTACATCCATTGTGTTTAAAGGCGTGCACTACGAAATGATTCTGGACGTCTACGGCGAGAAGTGGAAGGTACAGTCTACCGTGGCGCGGGAGCCCGGCGCGGTGGTGGGCATTTACGTGGAGCCGGATAATTTCCACGTTATGGAGGACGAGGCATGAGGCGTTACGCATCGGCCTATATTTTCTGGGCCATTTTATTTATCGTTCTGCCCCTGATCTTGGTTGTATTTATGAGCTTTAACGGCGCCGGAAACATGAGCATGGGGGATTACCGCTTTTCCACGGAGCAATTCGCCCGTTTCTTTCAGCCCCTTTACCTGAGGATTTTGTGGCGCTCCGTGGTCTTGGCCACTTTGTCCACGGCGGCCTGTCTCTTGGTGGGCTATCCGGCGGCCTACGCCATTGCGAGCACCAAGCCCAAGACGAGCTCCATGTTGATTCTCCTCTTCGTCATTCCTATGTGGATGAATTTTCTCTTGAGAACCTACGCGTGGATCACCCTCCTCGGGCGAAACGGCGTCTTAAACAAAGCCTTTCACCTCATCGGCCTGGGCCCCTTCGACATGATGTACAATCAGGGCGCCATTTTAATGGGGATGATCTATAATTTCCTTCCCTTTATGGTGCTTCCCATTTACACGATTTTACAGAAAATGGACCGCTCCTATCTGGAAGCGGCGCAGGATTTGGGGGCGAGTCCGGCCACGGCCTTTTTGAAAGTCACCTTGCCCCTGTCTTTGCCGGGCATTTACAGCGGCATTTTAATGTGCTTTATTCCGGCCCTGTCCACCTTCGTCATTTCCTCCCTGCTCGGGGGAAACAAGTATTATCTCGTGGGCAATATTATCGAGCAGCAATTCAGGCTCACGGGCAATTGGGCCTTCGGCTCCGCCATTGCCGTGGTGCTTATCGTTATTTTGATCGTCATGTTATTTGTCTTCCGCCTCGTCGGCGAGAAGCGGCCGAAAGGAGGCAGCCGTGGGAAATAAAATCAGAAACGCCTATTTGGGCCTCATGCTTTTGTTTTTGTATCTGCCCATTGCCGTGCTCATCGTCTTCAGCTTCAACGACACGAAACTTCGCGGCGTGTGGGCGGGCTTTACCACTCACTGGTACACGGATCTGTTTTCCGATCCCATTATCTTAAAAAGCTTTTACACCACGGTCTTGGTGGCCATCGTGGCCACGGTCATATCCACCGTGGTGGGCACCCTCTCCGCCATCGGCATCCGCGCCTTTTCCAAGCGCAGCCAGGCCGTGATTTTAAACATCAACTACCTCCCCGTCTTAAACCCCGACATCGTCACCGCCGTGGCCCTTATGAGCCTCTTCGGCTTTTTGGCCATGGAGCAGGGCCTACTCACCATGATCCTGTCCCATATCGTCTTCTGTCTGCCCTATGTGATTCTCTCTGTTTTGCCGAAATTGGATCAGCTGGACAACAACATCGTGGAGGCGGCCTACGACTTGGGCGCCAAGACGTCGGAAGTGCTGCGCTACGTCATCGTGCCCCAAATCAAACCGGGCATCGCCACCGGCGCACTCATGGCCTTCACCCTGTCCATCGACGATTTCATTATTTCATTTTTTACCACGGGTCAGGGCGTGAGCAATCTTTCCATCACCTTGTACTCCATGGCGAAAACCGGGATCAATCCCTCCATGAACGCATTGTCCACCCTGCTCTTTGTGGCCGTGCTGGCCCTCTTGCTCCTTCTGAACAAGCGGGACATCGATCTGGTGGATTTTGAGGTGTAATATGAAGCGATTATCCATTCTTCTTTTAATTTCGATTCTGTTTCTTACGGCCTGCGGCAAAGCAGGGGACGAGAAAGAAACCATTCACGTCTACAACTGGGGCGATTACGTGGACATGGACACGATACGCCAATTCGAAAAAGAAACGGGGATCAAGGTGATCTACGACACCTTCGCCTCCAACGAAGACCTGTACGTGAAGCTGAAAAAATCCAACGATCCCTACGACGTCATCGTGCCCTCGGAATACATGATCGAGCGCATGATTCGCGAAGACATGCTCCTGCCCTTGGACTACGATCAAATCCCCAATATGAAAAAGCTGGACAAGCGGATTTTAAACATGGATTACGATCCCGGGAACAAATACAGCGTGCCCTATTTCTGGGGAACACTGGGCATCGTGGTAAACACCGATTACGTGAAAGAGCCCATCGATTCCTGGAGCGCCCTGTGGGACAAAAAGTATAAAAACGAAATCATCATGTACAACTCCCAGCGGGATTCCATCGCCATTGCCCTGAAATATTTGGGCTACTCCATGAACAGCCGCTCCATGAAGGAGCTGGAAGAGGCGAAGGAAGTCTTAATCGCGCAAAAACCCCTGGTCTACGCCTACCTGGCCGACGAGGGGCGAGATGTGATGAGCCAGGGCGACGCGTCTTTATCCGTCATGTACTCCGGGGATGCGGCCATGATGCGCCAAGAAAATAAATCCCTGGAATACATTATCCCGAAAGAGGGTACAAATATATGGTACGATTCCTTTGCGATTCCGAAGCAATCGAAAAATCCGAAGGGAGCCATGGCTTTTATCAATTTCATGTCCCGCCCGGACATCGCCGCGAAAAACGCGGAGCACAATGTGGGTTATGCTACGCCCATTCCCGAAGCCATCGCCCTCTTGCCCGAGGAACTCAGGGAAGATCCCGTGGCCTATCCGGATTTGGACAGACTGCCCCCTTTGGAGGTATATCGGGACCTACACGATTTTGTAGAAGTTTATGATAGAATATGGACGGAAGTCACGGCAAGGTAAGCCGGCAGTGAATAAAGGAGGACAAATCGATTGAAAACATATAATTACTTGATCGTGGGCGCAGGCATCGCCGGCGTCACGGCGGCCAAAGAGATTCGAAAACACGACAAGGAAGGAAGCATCCTTCTTTTGGGAAACGAGAAAGTACGCCCCTATTTTCGGATTCAACTCACGGCACTATTAGGGGACGACGCACCCGAGATTCCCTATTTAGATAAAGAAGGCTGGGAAGAAAAACTCGCCCTGGACGTGAAGCTGGGCGCCGAAGTCGTGTCCGTGGATTTCGATGCCATGACCGTTACCTTGGCCGGCGGCGAAAAAATTCAAGGGGAAAAAATCCTCTTGGCAAACGGCAGCCACTCCAGCGTGCCACCCTTTAAAAATAATGAATTAAAGGGCATCTTTACCTTGAGAAACTGGGACGATCTCATGACTATTCAAAACTATATTAAGGGCTTCAAAGAGACGAAACACATCGCCGTCATCGGCGGCGGCCTTCTCGGTCTCGAAGCGGCAAACAGCCTGAAAAAAAGCGGCCACGTCGTCGCCATTATTAACCGCAGCGAATACCTGCTCTCCAAGCAATTGGACCGTGAGCTGGGCATGATGCTCAACGAAGAAATGAAAGATTTGGGCTTTATGGTCTTTACCGAAAAGAGCACCAAGGCCTTTATCGGCGAAGACGAGGTGCGGGGCATCGAATTCGACGACGGCACGGCGGCGGACTTCGACATGGTGCTGATCTCCGCAGGCGTGCGCCCCAATACGGAACTGTTTAAGGATACGGGCCTTGAAGTCAACAAAGGCGTCATCGTAGACAGCCACCTCATGACCAACAAGGCCAATGTATGGGCTGCAGGGGACGTGGCGGAAGTGGAAGGCCGCGTCATGGGTATTTGGCCCGCCTCCCGCGCCATGGGCAAAGTGGCCGGCGCCAACATGGCCGGCGGCGACGGAACCTACGAAAACCCGAAGGCCCACACGAAATTGGATTTAGACACGATCCAAATCTTCTCCGCGGGTAAAATCGGCGAAGGCGACGTCTATTTCTACGACGACGGCGACATTCACCATCGCCTCTACGCAACGGACGGCAAAGTCACCGGCGCCGTTCTCTACGGCGACACGAGCGCCATGGGCACCTTCCGCAAATTGGTGGAAGCCCACGCGCCCATCGAAGAAGCTCTGGACGGAGCCTATCCCTTCAAATCGGAAAAAGAATAAAAAAATCCCCTTTCGGGGACGAAGCTCGGCGACGGCCGAGCTTTTTTCTTTGATCAGGATTTTATTTTCTTTTGCGGGATAAGGGCCGGTTTCAGTTGCAGGCGAGAGCCGATGCCGATGTAGACGAACACATAGAAGACGGCATAAAATGCTTGCCACTGCGGGCCCTTGTCGGCGTAGTGCACGATGGCCATAGGTACGAAGACGACGGTGGCCACGGCGAAGAGAGACGCCAAAAAGAAATTTACCTTAGGCAAAAAAACCGTGCTGTTTTTCTTTTTTAAGTCGTAGGGCTTTTTGTTTTTACGAATGGCGGTGATTTCCTTACTGAAAATCGGCACGCCGACAAACAGCACCGCGATCACCACGGCGATGCGAAGGAGTGCCGCGTTTTCCATGAGCTTGCCCGCTTCGTTGTAAACGGGAAAGAAGGGATGGATAAAGGCCAATACGATCATGGTGAGCATGGCCAGGTAGTCAGTCGCTTTCAGTATATTTAAGAATTTGCTTTTTTCTATCGTCATGTCAACCTCCGCTTTTAGTATAGCATAGCTGCCTTTTCGTGAAAAGGTTTTTCAATTTATCGGTGATAATTGCGAAAGTATATGGTATGATAAGAAAAAATCAGTACGCATAAGGGGGATGACCATGCAGAAACAATTGAAAAATGGAATTCTATTTGTTGTTTTTTTATTATTGTGCTTTCTACTTACGTTCACACCCCTGATGATGGACAAAGTGGATTTGTCGTCGGAAGAGGAAAAAAATGCCGCTTTCGACGGATTGATCTTCGACGATCCCACGCGCATCGACAATCTGCAAGTGACTCGCCGCATTGAAAAGGGGCCGAAGATCTTGTATCGCTACGATGTGAAATTCCAATATCAGGGAAAAGATACCAGCGTGCGCCTCTTGGGCGTGCCTGTTCGAAACGTGTATCTGCCCAAAGGCGCCAACGGCTCCAAGAGCAAGGTGAAGCTCAAAGGCGAATACGACAAGATCAACGGCGCGGTCTACGACAATCTGCAGATGAATACCGTGCTGGGAAAGGAGAAGCTCACGTTCCAACCCGCATCGGAAATGCGCATCCCCTTAAGTGAAGAGGTGGAAGACTACGCCTTTACCGTGGTCACCGATCCCGCCACGGTGGTGTCCTATACGGGGCGAACCATGGCCGACATCGGCGTCTTCTTGACCAACGGGAAGGTGGATAAATTCTCCGACGCCCTGGGCATCGAAGACAAGGGCCTGCACCCGGAAACGTCGACAAAAACACAGTCCGGCGTCTACATCAACACCTTGGAACTCATGGATCAAGGGGTTATGGGAAGAGCCCATGCGGTAAAAACCGTGGCCACCGTCCTCACGAT
Source organism: Aedoeadaptatus acetigenes (assembly GCF_025566985.1). Classification (NCBI taxonomy): domain Bacteria; kingdom Bacillati; phylum Bacillota; class Tissierellia; order Tissierellales; family Peptoniphilaceae; genus Aedoeadaptatus; species Aedoeadaptatus acetigenes. Next base: position 35,568 of record NZ_JAOQJD010000015.1, on the reverse strand, counting down.
TCTTTCCGTAGTCGCGGGCCTTGTGATTCTCCTTTTGGATCGACGGAAACTTTATCCCGTGGTTTACGGCGCCATGGTGCTCTTTGCCTTTGCCGCCCCTGCCCTTCGCTTGAAGGCGCCGACCAACGGAGGCATTTTTATCGCCATGCCCGTGGCGGCCTTTGTCGCCTACCTGCTCTTTAAGCTCATGACCAGGAGCAATTTGAAATTAAAAGCACTCGACTTCAGACAAGGCCTGGGGATGGCCCTAATCGTCTTTGTGCTGGCCACCTACATCTTCGCCGTACCCAAAGGATTCTATTTATAGGAGAGATGAGCGTACCTCGCGGTGCGCTCTTTTTTTCGGAAAACCTTCTCTCGTTGAATTTTTGTATGAAGCATATTATAATGAAGTCAGATCAAATAAAGGGGGAAATTATGAAAAAAAGATCGCTACTACTTGCAGTGATGATGCTGTCCATTTTCGTGCTTACGGCATGCGGCGGCGCATCCAACGACAAAGCAGCTAACGATAACAAAGCTGCCAACAATGCAGCTGCCGACGCCGGCGACAAAAAAGACGGCGAAAAATTAAAAGTCGGTTTCGTAACCGACGAAGGCGGCATCAACGACCAATCCTTTAACCAAGGTGTATGGGAAGGTCTGCAAAAAGTCCACGACGACTTCGGTTTCGAGGTATCCTACCAAGAATCCAAAGAAGCCAACGACTACGCGCCCAATATCGAAACCTTGCTTGAAGCAGGAAACGACGTCATCGTCGCCGCCGGCTTCAACTTAGGCGACGCCATGCTGGAAGCGGCAGAAGCCAATCCCGACGTACAATTCTTAATCGTAGACTACACCTACGAAAACGCACCGGACAACTTGGCAGGCATTCAATTTAAAGCGGAAGAACCGTCCTTCCTCGTCGGCTACATTGCCGGTCTTACCACCGAAACCAACAAAGTCGGTTTTGTCGGCGGTCAAGAATCCACGGTTATTCAAGTCTTTGAATACGGCTACAAGGCCGGTGTCGATCAAGCGGCCAAAGAAAAAGGCCAAAAGGTCGAAGTGGTTAGCCAATACGTCGGTAAATTCTCCGACGCAGCCAAGGGCAAGAGCATTGCAACCAATATGTATCAACAAGGTTGCGACGTTATCTTCCACGCATCCGGCGGCGCAGGCGACGGCGTCATCGAAGCAGCCAAAGACCAAGACAAATGGGTCATCGGCGTGGACCGCGACCAAAACGACATCGCTCCCGACAATGTACTCACTTCGGCTATGAAACGTGCCGACAGTGCCGTTTACAAAGTGCTCGAAAGCATGTCCAAGGGCGAAGACTTCCCCGGCGGCCAAAATCTGAGCTACGGTCTTAAAGACGGCGACACCGTCGACATCGCTCCCACCAGCGACAAGAACGTTAAACCGGAAATCCTCGACAAGATCAAGACGATTAAAGAAAAAATCGTTAAGGGCGAAATCAAGGTTCCGGCAACGGCAGAAGATTACAAAAACTTTGAAGCAAAATAAATTTGATCGCGAAAAAGAGGGCTCGGCCCTCTTTTTTTATGCCTTTTAAAAGCGACTGCCGATAGTGTATAATGAAGCCAATAGATGAAGGGGGAAAAGGATGGTTGAAAAGAAACTCGCGCCGGCAGTAGAGATGCGCGGGATAACGAAATTATTCGGCGATTTCAAGGCCAATGACGGCATCGATCTCGTCGTGGAAAAAGGCGAAATTCACGCCTTGCTCGGCGAAAACGGCGCCGGCAAGAGCACGCTGATGAATGTATTGTACGGCCTGTACAAGCCGACTTTCGGCGAAGTGAAGATCAACGGGGAAGTCGTGGATTTTCAGGGGCCGAAAGACGCTATCGGAAAGGGCCTGGGCATGGTGCATCAACACTTTATGCTCTTTCAACCCTTTACCGTGGTGGAAAACATTATCTTAGGAGAAGAGCCCACAAAGGGCGCGGTTTTGGACAAGAAAATCGCCCGTGAAAAAGTGGTAGAGCTTTCCAATCGCTACGGATTAAAAATTGATCCGGATGCCAAGATCGAAGATATTTCCGTAGGTATGCAGCAACGGGTGGAAATCCTGAAGGCCCTCTATCGCGATGCGGAGATTTTAATTTTCGACGAGCCCACGGCGGTTTTAACGCCCCAGGAAATCGACGAGCTCATCGCCATTATTAAGGCCCTGGCCGCCGAAGGCAAGAGCATCATCATCATTACGCACAAGCTGAAAGAAATTAAAGCTCTGGCGGAAAAATGTACGATTATTCGCCGCGGACAGCGCATCGACACGGTGGATGTGGCAAACACCACGGAGGCCGATCTCGCCGAAATGATGGTGGGACGGGCCATCAAATTTAATGTCAATAAAAAACCCGTGGAAGCCGGGGATGTGGCCCTTCACATCGAAAACCTTCACGTCAAAGACGTGCGTGGCGTGGAAGTGGTGAAGGGACTGAATTTAGACGTCAGAAAAGGCGAAATTTTCGGCGTCGCCGGCGTAGACGGCAACGGCCAAAGCGAATTTTTAGAAGCCATTACGGGTCTCAGAAAAATCGAAGCGGGCAAAGTGATCATCGAAGGAATAGATGTCACCAATGCCACGCCGAAAGCCATTCGCGAGGCGGGCATGAACAATATTCCCGAAGACCGAAACAAGCGTGGCCTGGTGCAGGAATTTACCGTGGCGGAAAACATGGTGCTTCACAGCTACGGCGAAGCCCCCTACTCTTCCAAGGGCATTCTGCAGGAAGGGGCCATTACCGCCCACGCGGATAAGTTAATGGAATCCTTTGACATTCGCCCGAGAAAGAGCCGCTATTTGGCCGGCGATCTTTCCGGCGGTAACCAACAAAAGGTCATTCTCGCGAGGGAAATCGACGACGATCCCGATGTGTTAATCGCCGCCCAGCCCACCCGGGGCCTGGACGTCGGCGCCATCGAAAACATTCACCAATTTTTGGTGCAACAGCGGGACAAAGGCCGCGCCGTGCTCTTGGTGAGCTTCGAACTCGACGAGGTTATGAGCCTGTCCGATCGCATCGGCATTATTTACGAAGGGGCCATTACAAAGACCTTCAACGAAGGGGAAGCGGATCAAAAGGAACTGGGCTACTACATGGCGGGAGGTGTGGACAGTGAATAAAAAAATGCTATATTATACCGGCATGTCCATCCTCTTGGGCTTGGTCGTCGGGGCCGTGATCTTCGCCCTGGTCGGAGTCAATCCTCTGGAGGCCTACAAGGTCATGATTTTAGGCGCTTTCGGCAAGCCGAAGTTCATCTCTTGGACCATTGTGGAAGCCGTCCCCATTATTTTAACGGGGATCGCCGTGGCCTTCGCCTTTCAAACGGGGATCTTTAACATCGGCGCGGAAGGCCAGTTCATTATGGGCAGCCTCGCCGCAGTCATCGCCGGGGTGGTACTTCACTTGCCGCCGGTGATTCACGGCATCGTGGCCCTCTTGGTCGGCATTGTATTCGGCGCTCTGTGGGGCGGTCTCGTGGGCCTGTTTAAGGCGAAGCGCGGCGTCAACGAAGTTATCTCGTCCATTATGTTGAACTGGGTTGCCTTTTACTTGAGCAACTACATGCTCACCAAAGCTTTCTTGAGAAAGCCCGACAGCAACTATTCATTTAATATTCAGCCCTCGGCGAGCATCCGCATTTTAAACGAGTGGAAGCGCTCCGAGGCCGGGCGCGCCGTGTTGAAGAACAACGAATTTCTCCGCGGCATCTTGAATCCGCCCATTCACTGGGGGATTTTCATCGCCATTATCGTCGCCGTCCTGGCCTGGTTTATTTTGAAAAAAACCACCTTGGGCTATCAACTGAAAGCCGTGGGCTTCAACCGCTTCGCGGCGGAATACGGCGGCATCGACATTAAAAAGAACACCATGATCTCCATGGCCATTTCCGGCGGCCTGGCGGGCCTGGCCGGTGCGGTACAGGTTTTAGGCGTGTCGCAAAACATCGGCCTTTTGGCGGCCCAACAGGGCTACGGCTTTAACGGCATCGCCGTGTCCTTAATCGCGGCCAACCATCCCATTGCCTGCATCCCTTCGGGGATACTGTTCGCGGCCTTAAGCTACGGCGGCGGCAAACTCAACTCCGCGTTGAAGACCCCGTCGGAAGTCATTAATATCGTCATCGGAATTATCGTCTTGTTTATCGCCATGCCGCAATTTATGGATTGGATTCGCACGCGCTTTGCATCGAAGAAAGAAAAAGGAGGGGAACAAATTGGATAATTTTATCATGGGCTTTGCCGGCATCTTAGGCATTACGCTCCTCTACGCCGCTCCTTTAATCTACACGGCCATGGGCGGCGTCGTCAGTGAAAACACCGGCGTCGTCAACATCGGCTTGGAAGGCATGATGACCATCGGTGCCGTTGTCGGCGCCACCGTGGGCTACTATGTAGGCAATCCCTGGATCGCTTTTCTCTGCGCCGGCCTCGGCGGCATGGGCATCGCCCTTTTGCACGGCATCGCCACCATCCACTTCGGCGCCGACCACGTGGTCAGCGGGACGGCACTGAACCTACTCGGGCCGGGCCTTGCGATATTTCTCGCCCGCATGTTTTTCGACGGCGCGGCCATGACCAAGCCCATTCCGCTGAAAAATAAAATGCCGCGGGTTTTAAGCAATGTCTTCCCCGCGGGGAGCGCTCCCGACATTATTTTCGGCCAATACATTACGGTCTACATCGCCTTTGTCGTCGTGGCATTGGTTTACTTCATCCTCTACAAGACGAAATTGGGCCTCAGGATTCGCTCCGTCGGTGAGCACCCTCACGCGGCGGAAACCTTGGGCGTGGACGTCTATAAAATCAAATACATCGGCGTCTTGACTTCTGGCTTTTTAGCCGGCCTCGGCGGCGCCAGTTTATCCCTCGCCGTGGTTGCCAATTTCCGGGAAACCCTGATCTCCGGTCAAGGCTTTATCGCTTTGGCGGCGGTGATTTTCGGCGGCTGGAAACCCCACACCACGCTTTTGGCCTGCCTCTTGTTCGGCGCGGCGGAAGGTCTGGTCATCTTCTTGGGCTCCACGTCCTTGACGGTGGCGCCGGATTTGTTGAACATGCTTCCCTATGTGATTACCATGTTCGCCATGGTCGTCTTTGTCGGCGAAGCCCGAGGCCCCAGCGCCAACGGGATTCCCTACAAGCGGAATAAGTAAAGGAGAAGAACCATGGATTACAAAGTTTACGAAGACGGCATAATCGCCCTGCGCTTGGATCCCGGCGACGAAATTTGCGAAAGCATTTTGGCTTTGGCGGAAAAAGAAGACATTCAGGCGGCTACGGTGACAGGCCTTGGCGCCACCGACGACGTAGTCATCGGAATTATGGACACGAAGGCGAAAAAATACAACGACATTCCGTTGAAAGAGCCCTTTGAGCTCACCTCATTGATTGGAAATCTTTCGAGAAAAGACGGCGCGCCTTACCTCCATGCCCACGTTAATTTGGGGAACACGGAAGGCCGCGTCTTCGGCGGCCACTTGCAATTGGCGGTGATTTCCGTGACGGCGGAAATTTTCATTCGCCCGATTAAAGGCGCCATCGACCGAAAGTTCAACGACGGTATCGGCGTGAACCAAATGATTTTTTAAGTCTTGAAAATCTTGTAAAAGAGTCGGGGGACCGGCTCTTTTTTCTTGCCGATAACGGGAGAAGAAGTGAATTGGTGAAAAAAATATCTAAAATTCTCCTCGCAGGGTGGCGAATCGCCCCCGCTGTGCTAAAATGAAGAAAGTAAGAAGTAGAAAGAGTTCCTTTTCCGAAAGGTTCGCCCTTGGGGAAGAGGTAGGAGGTGTCTATGAACGAAAAATTGGGAATTATCGCCATTATCGTCGAGACCGGCTCCGGTGAAACCATTAAGAGGATCAACGATCTCTTACACGAGGAGCGGGACATTATCGTAGGACGATTGGGCATTCCCTACCCGAAACGCGGATTGTCACTCATCAGTGTCGTCGTCGACGGCAAACAAGATAAAATAAACGCCCTGTCGGGAAAACTGGGCATGCTGGAGGACGTCACTGTACGAACCACCTTGGCCGGGGATCTATGATTCAGGGAATATTCAGAAAAGTAGATGAAGGCCGAGGCCTGGAGAGAGACGACATACGCTATTTACTCGAAAACCGCGAGGCGGTGGAAGAGGCGGTCTTTGAAAAGGCGCGAGCCATCACCGACCTGCACTTCCACAAAAAGATTTACGTGCGCGGTTTAATTGAATTTACAAATCATTGCCATAACAATTGCTACTACTGCGGCATTCGCCGGGACAACGACGAGGTCGAGCGCTACCGAATCACCCCCGAAGAGCTGGAGTCGGCTGTGGCCGTCGGTGCCGAGGCTGGATTTCAAACCTTCGTCCTCCAAGGAGGCGAAGACGCCTACTTTACCGACGAGCGCTTGGCGGATTGGGTGCGGCGAATCAAAAAGATTCAGCCGAGCTGCGCCATTACCCTCTCCGTCGGCGAGCGGAGCATGGAAAGCTACGCCCGATTAAAAGAAGCCGGCGCCGACCGCTTTTTGTTGCGCCACGAAACCTACGATCCCGCCCATTACAAGAAGCTGCATCCGAAAGAAATGGATCAGCAAAAGCGGATGAAGTGCCTGATGGACTTAAAGGCCTTGGGCTACCAGGTGGGAAGCGGCTTTATGGTGGGCAGCCCTTATCAGACCATTGATAATTTGGTGGAGGACTTTATGTTCCTCCAAGAATTTCAACCGGCCATGATCGGCATCGGGCCCTATGTGCGCCACCACGCCACGCCCTTTCGCGATTTCGAAAACGGCAGCGTGGAGCTGACGGCCATGTGTATCGCCATTTTGCGCTTGCTTTTTCCCACGGCAAACATTCCGTCTACCACCGCCATGCAGACCTTGGCCGAAGACGGACGCAACCGAGGCATTTTAGCCGGGGCCAATGTGTTTATGCCCAATCTGTCGCCGCCCAGGGTGCGAAAAAGCTACGCCCTATACGACAACAAGGCGGCCTTTGCCTTGGAAGCGGCGGAAAACTTAAGGGATTTAAAAGAGCAAATTGCCCAATTGGGTTATGAAATTGTTATGAGTCGAGGAGATTTTACGGGAAGGGAGAACCACAATGTACAATAAAATGTCTGCAAAGGCAGAGGAATTTATCAATCACGACGAAATTATGGCCACGCTGGAAGAGGCCAACGCCAATCGCACAAACCGCGAAATGCAAGAGGCGATTTTAGAAAAAGGCCGGAAGATGGAGGGCCTGGACCACCGGGAAGCGGCGGTTCTTTTAATGTCGGAGCTGGATGACATTCGGGAATCCTTCCGTCAATTGGCGAGAGACATTAAAAAGAAATACTACGGCAATCGCATCGTGCTTTTCGCGCCCTTGTATCTATCCAACTACTGCGTCAACGGCTGCGTCTACTGCCCCTACCACTACAAAAACAAAAACTTGGACCGAGTCAAGCTTACGCAGGAACAAATCGAAAAGGAAGTTATCGCCCTTCAAGACTTGGGCCACAAGCGCCTGGCACTGGAGCTCGGCGAAGATCCGGTGAACAATCCCATCGAATACGTCTTGGAAAGCATCAAGACCATTTACTCCATTAAGCACAAAAACGGCGCCATTCGCCGCGTCAATGTAAACATCGCGGCCACCACCGTGGAAAATTACAGAAAGCTGAAAGAAGCGGAAATCGGCACCTACATTTTGTTCCAAGAAACTTACCACAAGGAAAATTACGAAGCCCTGCACCCGACGGGACCGAAATCCAACTGGGCCTACCACACGGAAGCCATGGACCGCGCCATGGAAGGGGGCATCGACGACGTGGGCCTCGGCGTCTTGTACGGCCTGAACAATTATCCCTACGACTTCGTGGGCCAATTAATGCACGCGGAACACTTGGAAGCTTACAAGGGCGTGGGACCCCACACCATTTCCGTGCCCCGGATTCGCCCCGCTGACGACATCGACCCCGACGAATTTGAAAACGGCGTGCCCGATGAAATTTTCGAAGACATTATCGCCTTGATTCGCGTGGCCGTTCCCTACACGGGCATGATTATCTCCACGCGGGAAAGTCAGGAAATGCGCAAAAAGGCTCTGGAACTGGGCGTATCCCAAATTAGCGGCGGCTCCAAAACCTCTGTCGGCGGCTACGACGAATCGAGAGAGGAAGACAACTCCGCCCAATTCGACACCGACGACTGCCGCAGCCTCGATGAAGTCATCCACTGGCTCCTGGACTTAGGCTATCTGCCCAGTTTCTGCACGGCCTGCTATCGGGCGGGACGCACCGGCGAAACCTTTATGGAAGAAGTGAAGAGCTTCCAAATCGCCAAATTCTGTCAGCCAAACGCCATTATGACCCTGCAGGAATACCTCTCCGACTACGCCGCCGACGATACCCGCCAATTAGGCGAAGAAAAGATCCACGACTTCTTAAAGGATGTGGAACGGGACGATCTGCGGGAAAAAGCCGCTGAATACGTGAAGCGCATTCAAGGCGGCGAACGGGACTTTAGGTTCTGATATGGAAACGCAAAGAGGACTTCGGCTGCACATCGCCATTTTCGGAAAGACCAACAGCGGAAAAAGCACTTTAATGAATCTGCTTACGGAGCAAACCACCTCCATGGTTTCGTCGAAGCCGGGCACCACCACGGATCCGGTGTATAAGAACATGGAAGTGGACGGTCTGGGGCCGGTGACCTTTATCGACACGGCGGGCACCGCCGATGAAACGGAGCTCGGCGAAGCGCGGGTGGCACGCACCATGAAAGTGGTGGATGAAATCGACGGTGCCATTTTAATCGGCGAGGTGGGCGACGATATTCTGGAGCCTTTGGCGAAAAAAGATCTGCCCGTATTAAAACTCAATCGCCCCTTTCCCGAGCGGAATGAAATTTTAAATTCCCTTACGGCCCTCTTCAAGGAAAAAAAGAAGGCCCCGGGCCTTTTCGACGGCATGGACATGGGAGAACACCTGCTCTTCGTTATGCCTCAAGACGAATCGGCGCCGAAGGGGCGGTTGATCTTGCCCCAAGTACAGGCCTTGAGAGAAGTCATCGATAAGGGCCTTACCGCCACGATTTGCGATTTGGACACCATGGACGGGGCCATCGAAAAACTGGCCGAGGCGCCGGATTGGATCGTCACCGACTCCCAAGTTTTTTCGGAAGTGTATAAGAAAAAGCCGGCGGAATCCAAGATCACGTCCTTTTCCATCTTGTTCGCTCGCGCCAAGGGCGACATCGACATTATGGTTCAGGGAGCGAAGACCTTGCGCAGCTTGCCGCCCGATGCGAAGATCCTTATGGCGGAGGCCTGCACCCACGCGCCCAAGGAAGAAGACATTGGCCGGGTCAAAATCCCCGCCATGCTCAGAAAGCGCTTGGGCGAGGAGATCACCGTAGACTTTACCCGGGGATTGAGTTTCCCGGAAACTGTCGGCGATTACGATTTGATCATTATGTGCGGCAGCTGCATGTTTCAGCGGCCCGTGGTGCAGGCCCGGGTGGCCAAGGCCTGTGAAAAAAACGTCCCCGTCACCAATTACGGCCTGGTCATCGCCGAAGCCAAGGGCATATTGGACAAAGTCGATTTTTAAGAAGCGAACGAGTCGGTTTGCAAAATAAATATAAATACGAAGCGGTGAGCCGAGCGCTCGCCGTTTCTTTATGGGAAGAAATGTTGTGAGATGTTGCCGTGTTCGATATAATAGTTCCCAGAAGGATTACGAGTGAGGTGTAAGTGTGAATGTATCAATTATTTTAGCGGCAGGCGAAGGCACGCGGATGAAATCCGACATGCCCAAGGTGCTGCATAAAGTTGCGGGAAAAGCCATATTAAGTTATGTGGTGGACAACTGCATCGCCAATGCCATGGACAAAACCGTGGTCATCGTCGGACACAAAAAGGCCGACGTCATGGACTATTTTAAAGACGCGCCGCTCACGTTTATCGAGCAGACCATGGGCGAAGGTGTTCCCTACGGCACGGGCTACGCCGTCTACTGTGCCATGGACGAATTTTCCGACGAGGACAAGGTCTATATTTTAACCGGCGACACGCCCCTTTTTAAAGAAGAGACCATCGCCAGATTCAGAGCTTATGTGGAAAGCCATGACTTCGACGCCTGCGTGTTAACCGCCGTAGTCAGCGATCCCTTCGGCTACGGTCGTATCATTCGGGACCAAGATTCCACCATCGCGGGCATCGTGGAAGAAAAAGACGCCACGGACAAAGAAAAAGCCATTACGGAAGTAAACACGGGCATCTTTGCCTTTACCGGCCGGGCCTTGAAAGAAAACATCGGCAATCTAAGCTCCAACAACAATCAGAGCGAACTTTACTTAACCGATGTGATCCAAATGCTCAAAGACGACGGAAAGAAAGTCGGCGGATTTACCATTTGCGACGAAGAGGAAATGCTCGGCGTCAATTCCCGCGTGCAACTTGCCGCCTGTGAAAAAATCATGCGCCGCAGGATCAACAAGTACCACATGGAAAACGGCGTCACCTTCCTCGACGACGCATCGACCTTAATCGACAGCGGCGTCAAGATCGGTCGCGACACGATTTTAGGGCCGAGCATCCACCTGGTAGGTGAGACCACCATCGGCGAAGCCTGCGTCATTCAAGGCGCGAGCCGCATCGTGGACAGCACCGTTGCAGACGGCGCCGTCATCGACTCATCCGTGGTCGAAAAATCCGTCGTGGGCTCGGGCGTCACCATGGGGCCCTACGCCCACCTGCGCCCCAACTGCGTATTGGAAGAAAATGTGCACATCGGCAATTTCGTGGAAGTGAAAAATTCCCACATCGGAAAAGGCACCAAGGCGGGCCACTTGGCCTACATCGGCGACGGCGACGTGGGAGAAAATGTCAACATCAGTTGCGGCGTGATCTTTTGCAACTACAACGGCAAGGAAAAATTTCGCACCACCATCGGCGACAATGCCTTTATCGGCTCCAATGTCAATTTGGTGGCTCCCATCGCCATCGGCGAAGGCGCCTTTATCGCCGCCGGAAGCACGGTGTCGAAAAATGTGGAAGACGGAAGTTTGGCAGTAGAGAGAAGTGAACAGAGAATGATTCCCGGTTGGAACCGGAGAAAGGACAGCTAGTATGAAGAATCACGGTGAAGTCGTCGTTATTGCGGGCAATTCCAACCAGCCCTTGGTGGAGAAAATCTGTAAGATTCTGGGCATCGAACAGAGCGCCTGCGAGGTCAAGCAATTCTCCGACGGGGAAATCTCCATCGACATCATGGATTCCGTGCGGGGCAGAGATGTATTCGTCATTCAACCCACCTCGGGTCCGGTAAACGACCATTTAATGGAACTTTTGATTTTAATCGACGCCTTAAAGCGTGCCTCCGCCGGCCGTATCAACGCCGTCGTGCCCTATTACGGCTACGCCCGTCAAGACAGAAAAGTGCGGGCAAGAGAACCGATTACGGCGAAACTCGTGGCCAATTTAATGACCGTAAGCGGCGCGGATCGCGTCATCTGCATGGACCTGCACGCCGGTCAAATTCAAGGCTACTTCGACATTCCCGTCGATCACTTAACCGCCGTTCCCTATTTGGCAAAATACTTTAAAGAACACATCGACACATCCAATATTGTCGCCGTCAGTCCCGACTTGGGCGGCGTCACCCGCACCCGTAAATTTGCCGAAGAAATCAACGGCGCCCCCATTGCCATTATCGAAAAGAGACGGCCCAAGGCCAACGAAAACGTGGTAATGAACGTCATCGGTTCCATCGAAGGCAAAGACTGCATTCTCGTGGACGATATTATCGACACGGCGGGCACGGTCTGCAAAGCTGCCGACGCCCTGAAAAAATACGGCGCCAAGAAAGTCTATGGCTGCGCCACCCACGGCGTGCTTTCGGGACCGGCCATCGAACGCATCGACAATTCCGTTATGGAACGCTTCGTCATTACCGACACCATCGACTTGCCGGCGGAAAAACACATCGACAAGATCGACATCGTGTCCGTGGCACCGATTCTCGCCAACGCCATTACGCGGGTAAATACCGACCGCTCCATCAGCAAGATCTTCGAAGAAGTGTAAAATGCTTATCGTCGGTTTAGGAAACCCGGGGGATCGCTACAAAAACACCAGACACAATGTGGGCTTTATGGCCGTGGACGCCATTTCAGACGCTTTAAACATCCCCGTAAGCTCCATTAAATTTAAAGGCCTTTACGGGGAAGGGCGCGCCTTTGGAAAGAAGGTGCGTCTTTTAAAGCCCACCACCTACATGAACGAGTCCGGCCAATCGGTGAGGGCCTGTATGGATTACTTTAAAATCGCGCCGGAAGATGTGCTGGTCTTGGTGGACGACATCGACATCGCCTTCGGCACCATTCGGCTTCGTAAATCCGGCAGTGCCGGCACCCACAACGGGCTGAAGTCCATTATTTACCAAGTGCAATCGGATCAATTTCCCCGACTGAAAATCGCCGTGGGAAAGAAAAATCCCCACATGGACTTGGCCGATTTCGTCCTCAGCACCTTTTCCGGGGGTGAGGAAAAAATCATGGACGAAACCATCGAAAAGGCGAAGGATGCCACGCTTTTGTTTATAAAAGAGGGGCTCGATGCCGCCATGAATACCTATAACGGAAAGTAGAAAGCAGCTCCAAGGGGCTGCTTTTTAGGAGGCAAAATGACGCGTATTTACAATGAGCTTTTTTCAAAAGATCCCTCCTTTCGACAAGTGTCAGACGGCCTGAGGGAGGGCGAATTTCCCATCGGCTGCTACGGCTTGGCGGAGGCGGCCATCGCCCCTGTCGTGGATACGATCCGCAGGGATCAAGAGAGGCCCGTGCTTCTGATGACCTACGACGTGGCTCGGGCGAAGCGATTGGCGGAAGACTTGTCTTACTACGCCGAGGATGGCGTCTTTCAGCTCCAGGCTCGGGAACTGTTTTTCTTTCAGCGGGACGCGGGAAGCAACGAGCTTTTAAGCGCCCGATTGAAAACCCTTCAGGCCATGCTGGACGGCCGGGCGAAGATTGTGGTCACCACGCCGGAGGCCTTAGGCGGCATTTTCCTGAAGCCGGCCTATTTAAAATCTGCGGCCTTTTCCCTGGCGGTAGAGGATATGATAGATACCGACGCCCTCGTGGAAAAGCTTTTGGCATCGGGCTACAAGCGCGTGGATTTCGTCGAGGGCATGGGCCAATTTTCCATTCGCGGCGGCATCATCGACATTTTTACGCCCCAAGATTACCCCTATCGAGTGGAGCTTTTCGACGTAGAGGTGGATTCCATACGCCGCTTCGATCCTGAGACCCAGCGTTCCGTGGAGGACGTGGATGTGGCGGAGATCTTTCCCGTCCACGATGTTATTTTCGACGACGCCCTTAAAGACAGCGTAGCCGCCGCCATCGAAAAAGATCTGAAGAAAATAAAAAAACTGAGCCGCGTCTCCCAAGATCGGGCGGAAGAAAAATTCATGCCCCTTGTGGAGCAGCTGAAAGATCGCGCCTTTTTGTCCCACACGGATCTTTTGCTTCCCTACATTCCCGAAAAAGAGCGGGCTTCTGTCGTCGACTACTTTAAGGAATCGCCGTTGATTTTTGTCGACGAGCCGCGCCGCATGAGGGAAGTGGCTGAGAAGCAGGAGCTTTCTCTCGTCGACACCCTGAGCGATTTGGCCGAGGCAGGGGAGCTGTTAAAGTCCCATTTAAGCATACAAATTGACTACGACGTCATCGAGGGGGACTTGACGGCACGGGATGTAATTATCTCCAGCCACATCGTCCGCGCTCCGGGAAATTATCAGCTGAAGCGCATTGCCAATTTCAATGTGAAGACCGTCACAAGTTTCGGCGGCCGCATGCGCTACTTCAAAGAAGAAATTCAGCGCTACCTGGACAGAGACTACGCCGTCGTCCTCTTAGGCGGCAGCGAGGAGAAGACCCGCCGGTTGGAGGACACGGTGCGGGACATGGGCTTTGCGCCCGCGCCTCTTAAGGATGTCTTAATGCCCGGGGTGATACAATTTGATTCCGGTCACGTCCACGGCGGCTTCGAGATGGAAGAAGTGCGCTTCGTCCTCTTAAATGCCACGGAAATTTTCGGCGAAACGAAAAAAAGAAAGCGGCGGCGCAAGAAAAAAGACGTCATCGACTTGGGCAGCCTTTCCGTAGGCGATTACGTGGTTCACGAAATGCACGGCATCGGAAAATTTATGGGCACCACCAATCTGGAGGTGCAGGGCATACGGCGGGACTACATCAGCCTCTTTTACCAAGGGGGCGACAAGCTCTTTTTGCCCATGGATCAAATGGCTTTGATTCACCGCTACATCGCCTCCGACGACGCGCCGGTGAAGATCAATCGCCTCAACACCCAAACCTGGAAAAACACCAAGGCCAAAGCCAAGCGCAGCGTGGAAGAAATGGCAGAGGATTTGATTCGCCTCTACGCCAAGCGTGAAGACGTGGCGGGCTACGCCTTTACCGAAGATCAGCCATGGCAGAAGGATTTCGAAGCGGCCTTTCAATACGAAGAAACCGACGGCCAATTGGAAGCCACGGAAGAAATTAAAAAGGACATGGAAGAGGCCAAGCCCATGGACCGCCTGCTCTGTGCCGACGTAGGCTACGGCAAGACCGAAGTGGCCCTTCGCGCGGCCTTCAAGGCGGTGTTGGACGGCAAGCAAGTGGCCTTTCTCGTGCCCACGACCATTCTCGCCCAGCAGCACTACAACACCATGCGGGAGCGCTTTGCCAATTTCCCCGTGGACCTGGCGATCCTCTCCCGCTTCCGTTCGAAAAAAGAACAGGAAGAGGATCTGGAGCGACTGAGGATCGGCGCCGTGGACATTGTGGTGGGCACCCATCGCCTCCTGTCCAAAGACGTAAAGTTTAAGGACCTGGGCCTTTTGATTATCGACGAGGAGCAGCGCTTCGGCGTGCGGCACAAGGAGCGTCTCAAGCTTTTAAAAGAAAGCGTGGACACCTTGACCCTGACGGCGACGCCCATCCCGAGGACTCTGCAAATGTCCCTCGCGGGCATTCGGGACATGTCCGTCATCGACGAGCCGCCCCGGGAGCGCTTCCCGGTGCAAACTTACGTGGTGGAATACAATCCCATGATGATTCGCGAAGCCATATTAAAGGAGCTGGACCGAGGCGGACAGATCTACTTCGTCTACAATCGGGTGCGCACCATGGAAAAAATGCTCGGCGACTTACAGGACTTGGTGCCCGAGGCCCGCTTCGCCATGGCCAACGGCCAAATGAGCGAGCGGGAGCTGGAAAACACCATGCTCCGGTTTTACAATCGGGACATCGACGTGCTTCTCTGCTCCACCATTATCGAAACGGGCATGGACGTCTCCAATGCCAACACCATGATCGTGTGGGAGGCCAATCGCCTCGGGCTCTCTCAACTCTACCAACTGCGGGGGCGCATTGGCAGGAGCAATCGCATCGCCTACGCGTACTTTACCTACAAGCGGGATGCGGGCATTTCCGAAGTGGCGGAAAAGCGCCTCGCCGCCATTCGCGAGTTTACCGAATTCGGCAGCGGCTACAAAATCGCCATGCGGGATTTGGAGATCCGCGGATCGGGAAATATTTTAGGGGAGAGTCAACACGGCCACATGAACGCCATCGGCTACGATCTCTACATTAAGTTTTTGAAACAGGCCGTGCGTCGGGCGAAAGGCGAAGAGGACGCGGAAGAGGTGGACACCGCCCTGGACGTGTTAATCGATTCCTACATCCCCAAAAGCTACATTAAAGACGAGACCCAGCGCATGGAAATGTATAGAAAGATCGCCGTCATCACCGACGACGAGGACGAGCGGGATGTGATCGACGAGCTCATCGACCGCTTCGGCGACCCGCCGAAGGCCGTTCTTCAGCTGGTGCACCTCTCCAAGATTCGCCACCTGGCCTCCACCCTCAAAGTGGAAACCATTCAACAAAAGGGCGACGAGTACAGCTTCCACTTCGTCGAAGGCTACGAACTCGATCTGTCCCTCTTAAACGAACTCACCAGCGTCTTCGGCAAGCGATTGGTCTTTTCCATGGCCGGGGAATACAGCATTCGCCTCTCGGCGGAGAAAAATGCCCTGGACGATGTAGAAAAAGTCCTGGATCTTATGAAAATACACAAATCGCACACACGAAAGGCCTAGTTACTTGTTATAATGAAATGGAGATTTTAAAAGTAAGGAAAGGATGTTTATGACTATTAAAAACACGATGAAAAAAATCGGCGTCGTCTGCTTGGCGGCGACGGTTCTCTTAACCGGTTGCGGCAAAAAAGATGTCGCCGCCACGGTAAACGGCAAGCCCATCACCATCGAAGATTACGAACGGGAATACAAGATGCAGGCCCAACAAGCCATGGCTCAATACGGGGAAGATTTCCTCATGCAAAAGAGCCCCGACGGCAAACAAACCATGGGCGAAATCATGCGTCAAAACACCCTGGACAATATGGTTCGCTTCGAAATCTACAAACAAGATGCCGAAGAAAAGGGCATTAAGATCACGGACAAAGACGTGGATGCAGAATACAAGAAAATGGTCGATATGTACGGCGGCGAAGAAAAATTACAAGACGCCTTGAAAGAAAACAACTTAACCGCCGATCAAATGAGAGAATACATGAAGACCAACCTTCTCATGCAACAATACCAAGAAAAAATGCTGAAGGAATTGGAACCGACGGAAGAAGAACTGAAAAAGTACTACGACGGCCACAAAGACGAATTTAAAACCGCCGAAGCCAGCCACATTTTGGTTAAGACCAAAGAAGAAGCCGACGCCATTAAAAAAGAATTGGACGGCGGCGCCGACTTTGCGAAACTTGCCAAGGAAAAGAGCTTGGACACGGGAAGCGCACAAAACGGCGGCTCCCTGGGTCAATTCTCTCCCGGCCAAATGGTAAAGGAATTCGACGAAAAAGTATTCTCCATGAAGCCCGGCGAAATTTCCGATCCCGTGAAGACTCAATTCGGCTTCCACATTATTAAGCTTGAAAAAATTTCCAACGACTTCAAGGGCGCCAAAGACGCCGTGAAAGAAGCGGTCATTCAAGAAAAGTTCAAGGAATACAACGACAAGCTCGAGAAAAAAGCCAAAGTAAAACGCACGGTCAACACGGCGAAAGACATTCCCGTAGAACCGGCGAAAAAAGACGAAGCGCCCGCCGACAAGGCACAAGGTGAAAATGCCAAGGCACAAAATGAACAAGCCAAAGGCAATGCCAAGGACGCAAAGGAAGAAAAGAAGTAAATCAATCCACGAAAGAAACAGCCTGTCTCAGGACCGGGCTGTTTTTTATTTGCCTTCCGGAAACGAAGAAGGAAAAGGGCCTATAAATGGCTTCATTGGGCTAAAAAATCCTTTTTTAACTAGACAAAGGCCGCCGTGAATAGTACAATAACAAAGGTAAAAGGGGGACGTCATGGGAAAATTACGAATTGTCGGTCTCGGTCCGACCAATGAAAAGGACCTTACGGTAAAAGCCTTGGAGGCCATTCACGACGAGTCGAAAAAATTTCTCAGGACGGAAGCACACGACGCAGTCGCGTATTTTCGCTCCCACCACATTCCTTACAAAAGCTACGATTACCTCTACGAATCCCTGGATGATTTCGACGCCATCTACCGGACCATCGCCGATGACCTCATGGAGGCTTCGAAGGGCGAGGACATTACCTATTTTGTTCCCGGCCATCCCTTGATTGCGGAAAAGACGGTGGTCTATCTTTTGGAAAAGGACCCGAGCATCGACATCGTCGACGGATTGAGCTTTATCGAGCCGGTACTGGCGGCGGTAAAGAAAGATCCCATCGACGGCCTGAAAATCATTAACGGCGACGACTTTACGGATCTGGATCTGGACGTGCACGTGGACACCATCGTGACCCAAGTGTACAATCAACGGATCGTGCGGGAGTTGAAGCTGGCGCTGTCCGAGCTTTACGGCGACGAGCACGAGGTCTTCGTCCTCTCCCACGCCGGACACGAAGCGAAAGCCTTCAGGGAGAAGCGGCCCGTGTACATGCTGGATCGCTTCGACGATTACGGCTACGAAACCAGCCTGTATATTCCCGCCACGGAGGCGTACAAAGATGTAAGGGATGTCGTACGGTTGATTCGACGGCTTCGCGGCCCCGAGGGCTGTCCCTGGGACGGAGAACAAACCCACGAGAGCATGAAGGCCCATTTAATCGAAGAAGCCTACGAAGCGGCCTATGCCATCGACTGCAAGGACGATTTCGCCATGGAAGAAGAACTGGGCGATGTCCTGTTTCAAGTCATTTTTCACGCCGAATTGGCGGCGCAAGAAGGCACATTTACTTTGGCGAGCCTCACCGAAGCCCTGGTGGAAAAAATGATCCGCCGTCACCCCCACGTCTTTCAAGGCGGTGCGAGTGATTGGGAGGGCATGAAATCGAAAGAGCGGGGCAGTCAAAGTTTGGGAGAAAAACTTCGCCACTACGAGGGCTTGCCGGCCCTGATGCGGGGGCAAAAAACCGTGGCCCGTTTGCCGGAGGATGCACTGCATTCCGAGGCCTTCGAGGGCATGGACGAAGACAGCCGCCGAATCGTCGAAGGACTTATAAAACTGTTGATCGATGCCGAACATGCGGGAATCGACGCGGAGAGCACCTTGGCTGCGGCCTTGGGCCGACTCACCGACGCCCTTTCCCATGAAGGCGACGAAAATAAAAATCTTTAGGAGGCTATGATGAACAAATCTGAACTTATTTCCAATATTGCTGAAAAGAGCAACTTATCCAAAAAAGACGCTGAAAACGCATTAAACGCTTTCTTGTCCACCATCGAAGAAAGCTTGGCAGAAGGCGACAAAGTGCAATTAGTCGGCTTCGGTACCTTTGAAGTGCGCGATCGCAAAGCCCGCGAAGGCAGAAACCCGAGAAATCCGGAAGAAGTCATTAAGATTCCCGCATCGAAGGCTCCGGTCTTCCGCGCAGGCAAGGCATTAAAAGAATCGGTCAACAAATAATCCACGGGCCCTAAAGGGCCCTTTTTTTAAAGGAGAAGGCATGCGCATCGACAAGTATTTGAAAAACGCACGAATCATCAAGCGCCGCACCGTGGCCAAGGAAGCCTGCGACGGCGGCCGCGTCACCATTAACGGCAAGACCGCCAAGGCCGGCGACGAAGTGGCCGTGGGCGACATCGTCGCGGTGCAATTCGGCAACCGCAGCCAAAAGCTGCGCGTTTTAGACATTAAGGACAATGTTCAGAAAAAAGGCGCCGAAGATCTCTACGAAATTCTTTTCGACGATTGAAAAGATCGCCGAAACATGCGATACTAATAGTATCGAGGTGAGTGCATGGCAAAGGAAAGAAAAATTCACAGAGTTCCCGTCAAAACGGCCCGCTTGGCGATTATCGCCGTGGCCGTCCTTTGTGTGTTTATCAGTTTCGGAACGTGGAAGGAAACTCGCCAAAAAGAAGCCATTGTACGGGAAAATCGAACGAAGATCGAAACCCGCACGAGAGAAATCAAGGAAACGGGCGCGGCCATTCGAAACAGCGACAGCTTGGAATTTGCGGAAAAAGTGGCCCGAGAAGATCTGGGCATGGTTAAGCCCCGGGAAGTGATTTACGTGGACAAGGAAAAAGATCGCACAAAAAGTATAAACGAGGAGGATACAAGGTAATCTATGGCAATTGAAGTAGGAGCTATTTTAGAAGGCGTGGTCACGGGCATCGTGAAATTCGGCGCATTCGTACAACTCGACGAGGATCACAACGGACTGGTACATATTTCGGAAATTTCCGATGAATACGTCAAGGAAGTCTCGGATCATTTGTCCAAGGGGCAAAAAGTCAAGGTCAAGGTGCTCTCCATCGAAGACGGCGGAAAAATCGCCCTGAGCATGAAGCAGGCCCAACCGAAATCTGAACAACAAAAGCCCCTTCCCCAGGCGGTTCAACTAAACAGAGAAGTCCATAGATCCGATGCGTCCAGCTTCGACGACATGTTGAGCAAATTCATGAAGGTCAGCAATGAAAAGATTGAAAGCGCCAAGCAGCGTCGAAATGTAAGACAGGGTAAGACCAAGAGAAGATAAAGTATGCGTCGCCGAGCGACGCTCTTTTTTTGAACGGAGGCCTTTGTGGAAGATCTATTTGGCGGCATCATCCGTGAAAACACGAGTGTCCTCGCGGCCTTCTCCGGCGGGCCGGATTCCGTGTATCTACTCTATCTCCTGAAGGAGTATAAAAAGCATTGCCCCTTCGATTTAAAGGCGGCCCATTTGCATCACGGACTCAGGGCGACGGCGGACAGGGACATGGCCTTTGCAATGGATATTTGCAACCGCTGGGACGTGCCCCTCATCACTGAGCGGGCCGATGTGCTTACCTACGCCCGAGAAAACAAATTGGGCACGGAAGAGGCCGGGCGCGAATTGCGCTATGATTTCTTTCGCCGCAACAAGGCACCGGGCGGGCGCATCGCCCTGGCCCACCACCTGGACGATCAGGTGGAGACCATGCTTCTCAGATTGATTCGGGGTACGGGCCTAAAGGGCATGGAAGGCATGAAGGTGCTGGAAGGGGATCTCTTTCGCCCCCTCCTCGCCGTGACGAAAGAAGAAATCTTATCGGCCCTCGCCGAAAAAAACATTCCCTATGTGGTGGACGAGACCAATCTGGAGCCCACCTATACGAGAAATCGGGTGCGCCTTTCAATCGTCCCCGAGGCGGAGGCCATTAACCCGGCCTTTCGCCGCGCCATGGCGTCGTTTCGGACCATGGCGGAAGAAGACGAAAGCTATTTGGCGAAGGAGGCGGAAAAAATCTATGAGGCCCTTGGGGCGGAAGAGAAGGGAATCGTCACCCTCGCGAGCGACGTGTTTCGCGTTCCCGATGCTCTGCGCCGCCGGGCCTTTCGCCTGGCCGTCGAAAAAGTAAAGGGTCACGTGAAAAACATGGGCTACGACCACATCGCCGCCATCGACGAATTGGAGCAGGCGCAGACGGGAAAGGGGTTGGACCTTCCCGGGCTGCGCGTGGAAAAAACCTACGGCGGCATCGCTTTTTTTGTTCCCGAAGAGGAAGGACCGAGCGAAGGCGAGGTGGCCTTAAAGGAGAGCCGGGCGGAATTTATGGGCCATCGCTTTTACCTGGGCGAGGGAGACGATTTTATTTACGTCAAGGATCCTTCCGCCGTCGTGATTCGCACGAGGCGGCCCGGAGATGTGATTCGCCTGAAAGTGGGCCGCAAGAAAGTAAAAGATGTATTTATCGACGCAAAGATCGATCGCAGACGGCGCGACCGCTGGCCCATCGTCACGGAGGCGGGGGAAGTGGTATGGGTCGTGGGACTCAGAAAAGCTGAAAGGCAGGAGGAAAAATCATGGCAGAAACTCGCGTGGATTCCATTGAACGAGATGTAGCAGAAGTATTGGTGTCGAAGGAAGAGATTATGGCGGCGGTTGAGCGCATCGGCAAGGCCGTCACGGAAGATTTTCGCGGCGAAAGTTTAATCGTCATCGGCATTTTAAAAGGCGCCTTCGCCTTTATGGCGGATTTGATTCAGGCCATCGACCTTCCCATGGAAATCGACTTTATGGACGTCTCCAGCTACGGCACATCCACCACCTCCAGCGGCGAGGTGCGCATTTTAAAAGACCTCTCCACCACAGTGGAAGGCAAATCCGTCTTAATCGTGGAAGATATTGTGGACACGGGGCTCACTCTGAGCTATTTAACGAAAGTCATGGAAAGCCGCGGCGTGAAAAAAGTCGCCATCGCCACCTTGCTCACCAAGCCTTCTCGCAGAGAGCGGGCGGTGAATGTGGATTATGTAGGCTACGAAGTGGCGGATAAATTCGTCGTGGGCTACGGCATCGACTTCGCGGAAAAATACAGAAATCTGCCCTATGTCGGCGTATTAAAGCCGGAAGTATACGAGAAATAAGAGGCAAAATTATGATATACTGAAAGGTACGATAGAAAAGGAGGTTTGTACGATTGAATAGAAAATGGAGCGGCGTAGCCTTTTATCTCGTGCTTCTCGGCATGCTGATTTTCGGCATCTACTTTATGAATCCGTCTCAACGTTCGACGGAAGAGATCAGTTACACGAAGCTCGTGGAAATGGTTCAAAAGAATCAGGTAAAATCCATCGACTTAAAAGGTTCGGAAGCTCTGGTTACCAAGAAAAATAAAGACGTCGTCCGGACGAATATTCCTCCGGTCATCGGCGACTCTTTTTACGAACAATACTTGAAGGGGCCCGTCGAAAAGGGCGAGATCGCTTTGTCCTCCACGCCGGCCAATCCCCAAGGACCCACCATCGCCAGTTTTCTGCCCACATTTTTGGTCATGCTCTTTATGGGCTATTTGTTCTTCAGCTTTATGCGCTCCCAACAGGGCGCCGGCGGCCGAATGATGAATTTCGGCAAGAGCAAGGCCCGGGTCATGGACGACGAAGAGACGAAAAAGATCACCTTTAAAGACGTGGCGGGTCTGAAAGAAGAAAAAGAAGAGCTCTCGGAAATCGTGGATTTCTTAAAGAGCCCCAATAAATTCGTCTCCATGGGCGCCAGGATTCCTAAAGGCGTGCTCCTCGTGGGCCCGCCGGGAACGGGGAAGACCTATCTCTCCAAATCCGTGGCCGGCGAGGCGAAAGTGCCTTTTTATATTATGAGCGGTTCCGACTTCGTTGAAATGTATGTAGGCGTCGGCGCGAGCCGCGTGCGGGATCTCTTTGAAACGGCCAAAAACAACGCGCCCTGCATTATTTTTATCGATGAAATCGACGCCGTGGGACGCAGACGGGGCGCGGGCCTCGGCGGTGGCCACGACGAGCGGGAACAGACGCTGAATCAACTCCTCGTTGAAATGGACGGCTTCGGCACCAACGAAGGGGTCATCGTCATGGCGGCAACCAACCGCGCCGACATTTTGGACCCGGCCCTCTTGCGTCCCGGTCGCTTCGACCGCCAGATTTACGTGGGCCTTCCCGACGTGCGGGCGCGAAAAGAAATTTTAGAGCTCCACGGCAAGAAAAAGCCCCTGGCCGATGACGTGGACATGACCGTGGTGGCCAAGCGCACTGCGGGCTTTACCCCGGCGGATCTGGAAAATCTCATGAACGAGTCGGCGCTTTTGGCGGCTCGGGAAAATCTCAGGAAGATCCCCATGGCCATCGTCAACGAAGCCAGTATTAAAGTGGTGGCCGGTCCGGAAAAATCCAGCGCCGTCATTAAAGAGAAGGAGCGCAAGCTCACGGCGGTACACGAGGCGGGCCACGCTGTGGTCTCCAGAATGCTCCCGGGCTACGATTCGGTGCACATGATCACCATCATTCCCCGCGGGCGCGCCGGCGGCTTTACGGCCTTTTTGCCCGACGACGACATTATGCATTTCACGACGAAAACGGAAATGCAAAATGAATTGGTGAGCCTCTTAGGGGGACGAGTGGCGGAGGATTTGGTCCTCGGCGACATTTCCACCGGCGCCTCCAACGACATCGAGCGGGCCACGAAACTCGCCCGGGAAATGGTCACCACCTACGGCATGAGCGAAAAGATCGGCACATTAACCTACGGCAGCGATTCCGATTCGGTTTTCGTCGCCCGGGACATGAGCCACACCAAGGATTATTCCGAGGAAGTGGCCGCCGAAATCGACGAAGAAATGCGCCGCTTTGTCGGCGACGCCTACAACAAGGCGAAGGGTCTCTTAAAAGAAAATATGGACACCTTGCTTCGCGTTTCCGATGCCCTTCTGGATCGGGAAACCATTAGCGGCAAGGAATTCGAAATTCTCTTTAACGGCGGAAGCCTCACCGACGATCCCCTGGGAACCGGCGAGCGCATCGAAAAAGACGATCTTTCCGAGGAAGCCTCGGAGGCCTTAAACGAAGAGAAGTAGAGGAAAAGCATTCGGGAAACCGGATGCTTTTTTCTATGGAAAAAGGCATGGAGGAAATTGATGCAAAAAAATTGAGCAAGCGATGTGCTTGCTCAATAAAGTCCGATTTTGAATCACTCGATTCGAGCGTTTTTCTATCGGTTTAAACTTTCGTAGCGATCGAAGGCATTTGTTTCTTTTAATGCGGCCTCGGATCCCATGGCGACCATTTGCTCTTCCGCCATTAAGGCGTCCAGCATGTCGCCGTAGCCTCTTAGGTCCTCCACCGTGGTGGCCAGAGCCTGATTTCGAAGGGCCTCCAGCTCTTCCTTGCTCGTGCCGTTTAAGAAGCGTTTAAAGTCCAAGATGCCGTAGGCGGCCGGGGCCATGTGGGGATCAAAGGTATTCATCACCCCGATAATCATATCGGCTAAATCGCGATCGGAAAGCTCCAGGGCGCGGAGAAAATCCCCCATGCCGTCGTAGGCTGCGATGGTTTGGGCGACGTGGGGATCGCGGTAGGAGTAGGTGGCCACATTGCCGCTCTTTGCGATGCGAATGCCGGCACCGTAGGCGCCGCCCTTGGCACGAATTTCCCGGTGCAAATAGAGATTGCTGATCACATTGGCGAGGACCGCCATATCGCCGCTGTACGCTTTGTTCAGGGCCTTAAAATTGCCGCCCTTGGCGATGTAGTTGACCTGAGAGTTTAAGGTAAAGGCTTCCCGCACCTTTTCCGGCTGAAAGGCCACGGCATAATCTTCGGCGCCGAGATCTTTAAAGGACGCTAAGAAGGGCGCAATGGCTTTTTCAGCGGCGGGCAGATCGTCTTCTTCGGCGATGAGATTGGCCGTGAGGCGATCTTTCGCGAATAATTTTTCCGCCACGCGTTGAAGTTTTTTCCCGGCGGCATCGTAATCTTTTTCATCCACCAAGTCGCAGACGAAGTCGAAGAAGGAAAGGCCGTTCATGATGTCGTCTACATAGGCGCTCTCGCTGAAGTGGGTGCGAACGCGATTGGACACGATGAGGTGGCCCGATTGCAGGAGAGTGTTGGCGATGTCCGCCTTGAGTCCCTCTAAAATCGTCTTGAGCCTGTTGGCGTCCGTTAAGCGGCTCTTCGTGAGGATTTCATCCAACACGGCGTAGCCCCTTTCCAGTTGCCTCGGCAGGGCGCCGGTGGAGATAAAGAAGTAGGGTTTGTAGCCGTCGTTTGTTTCTTCAACCGGCGTGTCGAAGGTGAAGCCGCCGCCTGAAAGGAAGATTTCCGTTTCCAGGGCCGCCTCGTCGTAGTTTTCCGTGGCCACTTTCGTAAAGACTTCCCCTAAGAGGGAGGCATAGGCCAATTCCTCTTCCGACAAATGGCCCATGTCGAAGGCCAGATTCGTGTAGACGATGCCGTTGGTGTTTAAGGGGTTTTTCGTCGTGGTCACGCCGCAGGTTTCGGTGACGGTGCGGGGAATCTCCGTAATTCCGTCTGCCAGATCCTTTAAGTCGAGCTTCGGAATCGTGGCCTTGGCCTCGGCGGAATCCGGTGCCGTTTGATAGGCTCTGAGCGCCTCGACCAAGTTTTCGATGTCTTTTTTCTCTTCATCGGACAATGCGGCGAGATCCGCTTTTTGTTTTGCGGCCAGGGCGTCTTCTTCCTTTTTTTGCTTGCCCTTCTCCGGCGCCACGTTCATGAAGAAGCGGTGGGTGGGCTCGAGGAAAAATTCCCGGATCTTTTCTTGGTAATAGTCCGTGCCGATTTTTTCACGGAGCTTTTTCAAAAGAGGCAAGAGCTCCAAGCCGTCCAGGGGGCTTTGGCCATAGAGCCAGGTGTTTAAGGCGCCGATGTAGGAGATTAAATCGGCGTGGCTACCGCCGCCTCTTCGCACGGTAAATTCAAATTTCTCCAGCGTCGCTTCAAGCACATCTTCGTCGATGCCCTCGTCGGCGAGGCGGGCCAAGGTATCCGTGACGATGGATTTAAATTCCTCGTAGCGATTTTCCTCTGCGCGGTAGGCCACCACGGCAAAGTCCCAGGTGTTTGTGACGGAAAGTTCCGAATACACGTCTTCTCCGATGCCCGCCGCCTGCAGAGGCTTTTTCAAGAGGCCGTTTTCCGATTCGATCAACAGTTCCTGGAAGAAATTGCGCAACAAGAGATCCTCCGGCGTGGGATCCACCTTGGCGGTGAGGGCGAAGGCGAAGTAATTTTTCCCCGCGGGATCTTCTTCCTCGCTTAAATCATAGGTGGCTTGAAATTCCTGCGCCTCGTCGTAGAAAGCGTGGCCTTGAATGGCCGAGTCGGGATCCTCGGAATCGAAGCGGCTTAAATATTCCCTGTTTAAATAATCCAGGCGCTCGTCGAAATCTAGGTCCCCGGCCAGGAGAATGTAGCTGTTGGAGGGATGATAGTAGCGCGAATGGAAGTCCAAAAAGGCGTCGTAGGTGAGCTCGGGAATGTTTTTCGGATTGCCGCCGGAATCGTGGGAATAGGTGCCCGTCGGGTGGAGCTTTTCCCGAATCATGTCGCTGATGCGATTGTTGGGATCGGAGTAGACGCCCTTCATCTCGTTAAAGACCACGCCGTTTGCCACGAGGCGGTCTTCTTGAATCTCCGGATGCCAGCCTTCCTGGTAAAAGATCTTGGGATTTTCCTTCATGGCCGGATAAAAGACTGCGTCCAGATACACGTCCATCAGCTGATTAAAGTCCTTTTCATTTCGCGAGCTGATGGGGTAGAGGGTCTTGTCCGGATAGGTCATGGCATTTAAAAAAGTCTGCACGCTGGATGCCACCATGTCCATAAAGGGCTCCTTCGTCTTGTATTTTCGCGATCCCGACAGGGTGGAGTGCTCCACGATGTGGGCGACGCCGGTGGAATCTTCCGGCGGCGTTTTAAAGCCGATGGAGAAGGTTTTGTTGTGGTTATGATTGTCGATAAGGAGGATTTCCGCCCCCGTACGATTGTGTTTTAAAAGAGAAACCTCGCCGTGTAATTCGTCGATGGTTCGCTTTTCGATTAATGTATACTTTTCGTTCATAAATTCACTCCTATTCCAATGATTCATACCCGAAGCGGGCGGTGAAAATCAAAAATAGCGTTAAGATTCGTGCGCATCGGTCCCACTCGCTCTACGTCCATCGATAATGTATGCTATAATTCTAAAGAATGATGGGAGGACAAACATGAAACTACGAGAAGATTTGTCTAAACGCGGTCCCATTCGCGTCGCCGTCGTCGGCGCCGGCTTAATGGGATCGGGATTGGTTGCACAATTAAAAACAATTCATAATATAGACGTGATCCTCTGGTCGTCGAGACGAGAAGAAGGCCTTTTAGACAAGGCGAAAGAGGTAGGCTTAAACGAAGATGCTTACGCCTTTACCCGCGATAAAGATGAGGCGGAGGCCCTTCTGGAAGAAGGGAAGATGATCCTTACCACGGACAATTCCCTGGCCTGGCGACTGGACGAGGTGGATGCCATTTGCGACTGCACCGGCAACACGGAAGCCGGCGCCTGCATCAACGAAAACGGACTGGAGGCCGGCAAGCACATTATCAGCTTCAATGTGGAATGCGACGTGCTCCTCGGGCCCTATTTCTTGGAAAAGGCGAAAGAAAAGGGCCTGTGCTACACGGGCACGGCGGGAGATGAGCCCGGCGCCATTATGGAGCTGTATAATTTCGCGATATTTTTAGGTTTTCGCGTCGTCGCTGCCGGCAAGGGAAAAAACAATCCCATGAATGTGGAGGCCACGCCGGAGGCATTAAAAGCCGAGGCGGAGAAAAAAGGCATCAGCCCCCGCATGCTTACCTCCTTTGTGGACGCCACCAACACCATGGTCGAGCTCAATGCCGTGGCGAACGCCACGGGGCTCTTGCCCGATGAAGGCGGTTGCGTGGGCATGCACGCCACCATAAATGATTTAAGCAAAAAACTTCGCACGAAAGATTTAGGCGGGGAGATGAACCGTCCCGGCACGGTCAATTTCGTTCACGGCATCGCCCCCGGCGTCTTCGTCTCCGTGGAAAGCGACGAGCCGATGATTCGGCGGGAAATGCCCTATTTGTCCATGGGCGACGGGCCCAATTATATTTTTTATCGGCCCTATCACCTGACAAATATCGAAACTCCTTTGACAATAGCAAGAGCTGTTATGTATAATGAAGCCACCATTGCACCGGAGGTAGGTTATGTGGCCCACACCGTGGCCGTGGCGAAGAAAGACATGGAAGCGGGAGAAGCCATTGAAGGCATCGGATCCGCCACCTGCTACGGCACCTTGGTAGAGGCCGAGCGGGCCTACGAAGAAAATCTGCTTCCCATCGGGCTTATCGTCGGCGAAACGAAATTGGCCCGACCTGTAAAAAAAGGCGCGCCCCTGCGCCTGGACGATGTGGTTTTAGATAAAAGCAGCACTTTAGTAAAATTATTTAATCGCGAACACGGTCGCTTTTACGCTTTACCGAAAAATATAAACATGGTATAATATCGTACCTGATCATAAAAGGAGGATGTGACATTGTGAAGCTGACACAGGAAATTGACTACGCCTTTCGTATTATTGCCCATTTGGCGGCGAACGAAGGCCAAGTGGTTGGTGCACCGACCATTGCCGAGGCCATGGGCGTACCTTCCAGGTTTACTTTGCGTATCTTGCGAAAGTTGAATATTGCCGGGCTGACCAAGTCACGGCGCGGCGCCAAAGGCGGCTACAGCCTGAACCGTCCGGCTGAATCCATTTCGCTCTACGATATTATTTTGGCCATTGACGGTCCCATCGAGTTAAGCCGCTGTATGCATGCAAACGACCCTTACTGCAATCGGTTCAATTCCGAAGAAATTCAGGGATGCAAATTTCACCACAGCATTTACGGCCTGCAAGAAGACATCGTGAGCCGTCTCAAGGACATGACAATTACAAATTTTATCGATTAATAGAAGCCGAAGACTTTTACTCCCTATTCACAGAGAGGCACAGAAGCTGAGACGTGCCATTACAGTGAAAGTCGCATCACCTTCCTTAGAACCCTACGGGTCGTTCGCCGCGTTAAGGCTTTGAGTGATAGAATCCTATAAGTAGGGTGGTACCGCGTATAAAAGCGTCCCTTCGTCAACCGACGGAGGGGCTTTTTTTATAGATTATTTGAAAAAGGAGAGAATTATGGCAAAGTTTAAAACACTGTCCCAAGATATCGCCGACGTGCGTGAAAAACGCATCGTCGACTTCTGGCAAGACATGGATCTGTTGAAGCGGTCCGTGGAAATCCGAGAAGGCAAGGACGATTTTATTTTTTACGAAGGGCCGCCGACGGCCAACGGCAAACCGGGCATTCACCACGTCATGGCGAGAACCTTAAAGGACTTGACTTGCCGCTATAAGACCATGCAGGGCTATCGGGTGAACCGAAAAGCCGGCTGGGATACCCACGGTCTGCCCGTGGAAATCGAAGTGGAAAAGAAGCTGGACCTTCACAATAAACAAGACATCGAAAAATACGGCATCGAAAAGTTCAATAAGAAGTGCCGGGAATCGGTCTTCGAATACGAAGGCTTGTGGCGGAAGATGACCGCCCGCATGGGCTATTTGGTGGATCTGGACGATCCCTACATCACCCTGAACAACACCTACATCGAAAGTGTCTGGCACATTTTAGATAAAATGTTTAACGACGGCCTTATCTACGAAGGCCACAAGATCCTACCCTACTGCCCCCGCTGCGGCACCGGCCTCGCATCCCACGAAGTGGCCCAAGGCTATCAGGAAGACAAGACGCCTACCATTACCATGAAATTCAAGGCCGTGGACGAAGATGCCTACTTCCTGGCGTGGACCACCACGCCCTGGACCGTGCCTTCTAACGTGGCACTGGCCGTGCATCCCGATGTGGATTACGCGAAAGTAAAATACGCCGACGGCAATGTCTATTACCTGGCGAAAAACCTTTTGGACAAGGTGCTGAAAGATGAATACGAAGTCATCGATGTGCTCAAAGGCAAGGATTTGGAAGGCCGCCGCTACGAACAACTCATCGACCAAATTCACGTGGACGGCAACGCCTTTGTCGTGGTCCTCGCCGATTACGTCACCACGGAAGACGGCACGGGCATCGTGCACACGGCGCCGGCCTTCGGGGAAGACGACTATCAAACGGGCCGCAGAAACGACCTGGCCTTCGTAAAACCCGTGGACGACGACGGCAACTTCACCGAAACCCAGTGGAAGGGCCAATTCGTCCACAGTGTCAACGAAGAAATCATCGACTACCTGAAAATGCAGGACAAAGTCTTCAGCAAGGAAACCATCGTCCACAACTATCCCCACTGCTGGCGCTGCAAGACGCCCTTAATCTACTACGCCCACCCCTCCTGGTACATCGAAGTCACCAAGATGAAAGATCAATTGGTGAAAAACAACAACGGCGTCGATTGGTACCCGGATTTCGTCGGCGAAAAGCGCTTCGGCAACTGGCTTGAAAACTTAAACGACTGGGCCATCTCCCGGTCCAGATACTGGGGCACGCCCTTCCCGATCTGGCGCTGCCCGGATTGCGGCAAGCTCCGCAGCATCGGAAGCATCAAGCAATTGGTGGAAGAATCCATTGAAGACATCGACGAAACCATCGAGCTGCACCGCCCCTATGTAGACGATGTGCATCTCAGGTGCGAATGCGGCGGCGCCATGGAAAGAGAAACCGACGTCATCGACTGCTGGTTCGACTCCGGGGCCATGCCCTTCGCCCAATGGCACTATCCCTTTGAACACAAAGAGGACTTCGACACGTTGTTCCCCGCCGATTTCATCAGCGAAGGCATCGACCAAACCCGCGGCTGGTTCTACTCCCTCTTGGCCATCTCCACCTACATGACCGGCAAGGCGCCCTACAAGAGCGTTCTGGTCAACGACCTGATCTTGGATAAAGACGGCAAGAAGATGAGTAAATCCCGCGGCAACACCGTATCGCCCACAGAACTCTTTGAAGAATACGGCGCCGATGCCGTGCGCTGGTACCTCATGTACGTTTCCCCGCCGTGGACGCCGACGAAATTCGACGAAGACGGCCTTCGGGAAGTCAACGGAAAATTCTTCCGCTCCCTGAGAAACATCCACAATTTCTTTACCATGTACGCCAATATTAACGACGTGGATCCCAGAGAAATCACCG
Source organism: Aedoeadaptatus acetigenes (assembly GCF_025566985.1). Classification (NCBI taxonomy): domain Bacteria; kingdom Bacillati; phylum Bacillota; class Tissierellia; order Tissierellales; family Peptoniphilaceae; genus Aedoeadaptatus; species Aedoeadaptatus acetigenes. Next base: position 4,519 of record NZ_JAOQJD010000015.1, on the reverse strand, counting down.
ACGTCACCTACGACGAAATCGACCGCTGGATGCTCTCCAAATACAACAGCCTCTTGAAATCCGTCATCGAAAACATGGAAATTCACGAAGTGACCAAAGTGGTTCGCGACATTCAGGATTTCGTGGCGGAAGATCTGTCCAACTGGTACATCCGCAGAAACAGACGCCGCTTCTGGGACGAAGCGGACACGCCGTCTCGGGACGCGGTCTTTAAGACGACCTACGACATTCTTCTCGGCATCGCAAAAATGATCGCCCCCTTCGCGCCCTTTATCGCCGAAGAATTTTACCAAACCCTCGACGGCGGCGAAAGCGTCCACTTAACGGATTATCCCACCGTGGATGAGATGGCCATCGACGAAAAGCTGGAAGAAAAAATGGCCATTGTCCGTCAATTGGTTACCTTGGGCCGCGCCGGTCGGGAAAACGCCAAGATCAAAGTGCGTCAACCGCTGGGCGAAGTCTTGGTGGACGGGGACTTAAAACCCATTATCGGCGATCTTACCGATTTGATTAAAGAAGAGCTCAATGTGAAAGAGCTCGTCTTCTCCGACGACCTGACCGAATACATGACTTACAGCTTAAAGCCCAACTTCCAAGAAGTGGGCAGAAAGTTCGGTCCCAAGATCAAGGACTTCCAAAAGAATCTAGCCGCAAGCGATGCAAAGGCCCTTTACGACGAGCTGAAAAAGGGTAGCATCACCATGAACCTAAACGGCGAAGATACGGAAGTGAGCTTGGCTGACGTCCTCGTGGATATTTCCTCGAAAGAAGGCTTCGACGTCTGCATGGAAGACAATCTCTTTGTCATCCTGGATACGGAACTCACCGAGGAATTAATCGCCGAAGGCTACGTCCGTGAATTTATCTCCAAGGTTCAGAAACAAAGAAAAGCCAACGACTACGAAGTTACCGACCACATCGCCATCGCCTACGACGCCGAGGGCGACGTAAAGGCCGCTTTGGAAGAGGCGAAAGAACAAATCATGGAAGAAACCTTGGCGGAATCCATGGAACTGAAATCCGTGGATGCGAAGAAAACCGACTTAAACGACGGCACCATCGCCTTCGTCCTCGAACGCATCTAAGGCATGAAGTTCTATATTCTGCGCCACGCCGAAACGGAGTGGAACAGAGAGGACCGGATTCAGGGGCAGATGGATTCGCCCATTACCCGGGAGGGAGAAGAGGCCATGGCCGCCATGGCGGTGCGCCTCGCCTCCGTGCCCTTCGATTGCTGCTACACCTCGGATCTTCCCAGGGCGCGGAAAACGGCCGAAGGCTTGCTAAAATTCCGCTCCGTGCCCATAATAGAAGAAGAGGCACTGCGGGAATTGCCCTTGGGCCCTTGGGAAGGGATGCTCTTTAAAGACATACTGACCGATCCCCTGGCCCAAGCCTATTTAAAGGCACCGGAAACCTATCATCGCGAAGGCTTTATGGATTTTTACGATCTCTACGATAAGCTTCGCGCCTTCATCGGGCGGCTCGAGCAATCGGGCCATGAGCATGTGCTTATCGTCGGCCACGGCGTGAGCATACGGGCCCTCTACCATGTCGTGGAAGGGGTGGCGGTGAAGGATTTCTGGTCCCGGCCCATTGCCGCGAGCATGGGACTCGGCATCTGCGCCTACGAAAAGGGCGCCTGGCACGTGCTTCGTCGAGCCGATAGAGAAGATGGATTGTCTTATTGAGGTGTTCAATGAAAAAATTATCTTTAGCCAATACGCCGACGCGCATCGAACAGGTGCAGCTGATGGATGCGGATCTGCCGGTGAATCTATTTGTAAAACGAGACGACATGACCGGCGTATCCGTGACGGGAAATAAAATCAGAAAACTGGAATACTTGCTTCAACAGGCCCTGGACGAGGGAGCCACGGACATCATTACCACCGGCGCCGTGGGAAGCAACCACGCCCGGGCCACGGCCATGGCCTGCGCCCGATTGGGCTTTCAGTGCCACCTGCTTTTGGTGGGGCCCGAAGACGCCCCCGATGAAGGAAATCTCTTCTTGGATCGCCTGGCCGGTGCCGAGGTGCGCTTTATCAGCCAAGAAGAATACGACGCCCGTCGCGACGAAGTGATGGGCGCGTGGAAAGAGGAACTGGACGGGGAGGGAAAAAATACCATGATTATTCCCATGGGTGGCTCTAACGGCCTCGGCAGCTTCGGCTACGTGGACTGCTTCGATGAAATTCTCGCCCAGGAAAAAGACATGGGCATCACCTTCGATGCGATTGTCTGCGTGGCAGGAAGCGCCGGGATGCTTGCGGGGCTCGCCTACGGGAATGCCCTTCGCGAATCGAAAAAAGAAATTATCGGCTTCTCCGTCGCCGCGCCGGCCTTCGTCATCGAGGAGAAATTGCTTCCCCGCATCGCCTCCGAGATGAACGAATTAAAGGGCACAAATCTCGCCGTCGAGGCAACGGTCATCGACGACTACGTTGGCAGGGGCTACGCCTTGAGCCGAGAGGAAGAGCTGGAATTTATTTGGGACTTCGTCTCCCAAACGGGCATTATTTTGGATCCCGTCTACACGGGAAAAGCCATGTACGGCACGGTTTCTGAAATCCTGAACGGCCGTTGGGAGGAAAAAGAAAATATCCTCTTCATCCACTCCGGCGGCGCCTTCGGATGGACGAGCGAGCAAATCCGCGCCCTGTTGCGAAAAGAATAAACGAGAGAAACGAGCTTCGGCTCGTTTCAGAGTGATGACAAAGGGAGGGAGAATCATCCGATTCACCCTTCCTTTTTTTGTGTCTTGAATTTACAATCTAAGTGCAACAAAAAATGATTCACCGTTTTCTGGTAAAATTATGTCGACGAAAACCAATCAACCAGGAGGAACGATGAATCATTATTCTCATTTTACACTAAAAGAGCGTGAGTTGCTAAAGCATTATATGGATATCGGCTTAAATCAATCTGAGATAGCCATCAAATTAGGACGCAACAAGTCGTCAATTTGCCGTGAGTTAAAGAGAAACTCTTTACAAGGTAGTTATTTACCTTGTGATGCACAGGCACTTTACACCACTAGAAGAAAAGCATGTCGTCCCCAAAAGAAGTTAGACGATGCCGTCCTTTTCCAAAAGGTAAAGTCTCTATTCTTAGAGCATCAGTGGTCTCCGGAACAGATCGCTGCCCGATTAAAATACGAAGAGAGTGTTTATAGCATTAGCTTCACTACAATCTATCGAGCCATTTATTCCGGCCTTTTTGACGAGCCGAATCTCTCTAGGGGCAATAGAGGATGTATTAGAAAATTAAGACATCGCGGAAAAACAAGGCATACCAAGTCCTATGAAGAAAAACGCGGTAAAATCCCAATCACCAATCCCATATCCGAACGACCGGATGCGGCTGAAAAAAGACAGCGCTTAGGCGACTGGGAAGCGGATACGGTGGCAGGTAAAACTGGCAGGGCCTGTCTACTCACATTGACTGACAGGAAAAGTCGCTACCTACTTTGTCGGAAAATTCCAAAGAAGAACGCCCAATGTGTTAAGCAAGCCATGATTGAACTGTTGAAAGATGAACCCCTTCAAAGCATCACGCCCGATAGAGGGAAAGAATTTTCAAAACATCCAGAAATTTCACAGCAACTTTCTCTCGTAGAATTCTATTTTCCGTTGCCCCATCACCCATGGCAAAGAGGAACCAACGAGAATACAAATGGACTATTGAGAGAATACTTTCCAAAAACAAAAGATATTGACCAGTCGGATAGCTACATTGAAGCGAAAATAGAAGAGATCAATCGTCGCCCGCGTAAATGTTTAAACTGGAAAACGCCTTATGAGGTTTACCATTCAGTAGAGTTGCACTTGACTTGACAATTCAAGGTGCAAAAAGATAGCACTTGTTTTCCCTATCGCCTAAAATTAAATCACCACAAAATAATAAAGGGGGTCAAACAAGTGCAAAACAATATTACCACATTACTTTTAGGAATCCAAGATGTCGAGGTCACCGGTGTTTCAGAAGAAAGAAGCCACATTACCATTGACTGCAAACCCGTCCACGATCGGGTTTGTCCTCACTGTGGCTCATCCCACGCCTGGGTCCACGATCACCGGGAGCAAGTGCTTCGAGACGCACCGATGCGCCGAAAGCACGTGTTTCTTCGCGTCAAGAAGACGCGCTATGATTGCAAGGATTGCGGCGCGCGCTTTGAGGCACCTCTTTCCTTTGCCGCCAAGGGCAAACAGATGACAAAGCGCTTAATCGCTTATGTGGTGGACGCCTTCCGGGATATCCGATCCGTGTCAGAGCTGGCTAAGGAGGTGGGGATCTCAACGACGAGCATTTTCCGCATCGTCGCTTGTTTGTTTGTGCCCCGTCAACGGCTGCCTCGCGTCTTTTGCATCGACGAGTTTAAGGGCGATAGCGGCGGAAGCAAGTACCAAACCACCTTGGCCGATGGAGAGGCCCATCGAATCATCGATATTCTTCCGACGCGCTACGGCAAGGATTTAGCCGCTTATTTCTCTTCCATTGATCGAGCGGAACGACG